>NZ_CP142675.1:2592500-2892500 GCF_036365825.1 Qipengyuania sp. HL-TH1 | reverse complement strand
CGGCGGCGGCGGTCCACAAGCGCTGCGGCGGGGTCGCGTATGCGAGCAGGGCAAGGCCCACGGCAGCGAAATGCGGCCAGCGCTGCCACCAGCACATTTCGCACGGGTAAAGCCCGAAGCCATATTGCGAGACATAGGCCCCGCCCAGCAGCAGGGCCGGCACGGCGAGCGCCAGGACGCGGGCGAGGCGGGCGTGCTGCGTAAGGCTCATGGCGCGGCGCTCTACCCTATTTCGCGCGCGCGGCAATGCTCTTGGGGCTCGTGCGGCGCAGCGTTTCGAGCGCGTAATAGAGCTGGAAATCCTCGATGCCCTTGTCTTTCAGCTCCTCCGCCGTCTGCAGGAAGCGCGGATCGGCGCGCGAATCCTTCTCGACCGCATCGTCGTCGAGCCCGATCTCGTTGATCAGGTGACCGCGCAGATCCGATTCGCGCATCTGGAACTTGGCCCGCTTGGCCAGGTCCGGGTCGGAGAGCTGCGGCACCGCGATGTCGGGGGTGATCCCGCCTTCCTGCACCGAATGGCCCGACGGCGTGTAATAGCGCGCGGTGGTCAGCTTGAGCGCGGCATCGCGGCCCAGCGGCAGCAGCGACTGGACGCTGCCCTTGCCGAAGCTGCGCTCGCCCATGACCACGCCGCGGCGATGGTCCTGGATTGCCCCGGCCACGATTTCGGAGGCCGAGGCGGAGCCTGCATCGATCAGCACGACGATCGGCAGCCCGGCGGCAATATCCCCGCGGAACACGGTCTCGGCGTCATAGGCGATGTTCTCGCCCCGCGCGCGGCCGCGCTGCGACACGATACGGCCTTCGGTGAGGAAAAGGTCGGACAATGCTACCGCCTCGTCGAGCGAACCGCCGGGGTTCGAGCGCAAATCGAGCACCAGTCCGCTGAGGCGGCCGGTGGCCTGGCTCTTGAGGTCTTCCCACGCGGCGAAGACATCGCTGCCGACATCGCGCGAAAATTCGTTGATCATGATGTGGCCGACATTGCCGTCGTGCAGTTCCCAGGTGACCGGTTCGAGCTCGATCACGCCGCGCGTCACGCTCACATCGAAGGGTTCGTCGCGGCCGGGGCGGAAGATCGTCAGTTCGATCGCGGTGCCTTCGCGTCCGCGCATCTGCGCCACCGATTCGTCGAGCGTCTGGCCCACGATCAGGCGGCCATCGAGATGGGTGATGAAGTCGCCCGCCTTGATGCCCATCTTGTCCGCCGGGCTGCCGCGGAAGGGTGAAATGACCTTTACTGCGCCGTCTTCGGCCACGACCGACAGGCCGAGACCCGAGTAATTCCCGTCGATCATCGTCTCGAGCCGCTGCAGGTCGCTGCCGTCGAGATAGCCCGAATGCGGATCGAGCGCGGTCAGCATGCCATCGATCATGCCGCGCATCAGCGTCTCGTCGTCGACCGGCTCGACATAGCTCGCCTTGATCCGCTGGTAGACCGCAAGGACCTTGGCGAATTCGGGGCCTGCGCGGCCATCGACCTGCGCCATGGTGGCGGTGGTCGCAGGAATCAGCGCGACGGCGGTCACGAGAGCGGCCGAACGGGCAAGGGCGGCGAATTTCATCGGCAAGAAGACTCCTTTGCGGGCGCATAACCTATGGTGTGCGACCGCTTAATGCTAGCTGAGCATGGTTGGTGCCCGTCAGGAAAGCGGTTTTCGACCGGCGGCCTAGCGCAAGTGGTCGAGCGGGTTCACCGGTTCGCCGCCCTGCCGCAGCTCGAGCGTGACCTCGCCGCGCTGTCCTGGCGCGACCCCGAGCGGCGAGCCCGCGGCAACCGCCTGCCCGACTGCGACATCGAGCGTGCCGAGCCCAGTAACGAGGCTGGTCCAGCCATTGGCATGTTCGACGATCACGATCCGGCCATAGCCGCGATAGGGCCCGGCAAAGGCGATCCGTCCTGCACCGGGGGCGACGACCTGCGCGCGCGGGCGCGCGGCGAGCGCGATTCCCGCCTGCCGCTGGCCGCTGGTGCCCGCTTCGCCGAAACCCGCGGTAATCTCGCCCGCGACCGGCAGTTGGTACTGCCGCGGTGGCTGGGTGGCGCTGGGGATCGGGCTCGGGGTTGCGGCGAGGCTCGCGGAAGCGGGATCGGCAGGGCGCGGCAAGGGTCCGGGCAAGGCGGCCAGCTGCGCGCGGAGCGATCCTGCTGCCTCGAGCCGTCCGACGAGCTGATCGAGATCGATCGCCTGTTCGGCGAGCACCAGCGCGCGTTGCGCCTCACGATCGGCCCCGCCCGCCGCCTGGCGCGCCTTGAGCCGTTCCTGCTCGGCAAGCGCGACCAATTGCTTGCGCCGCCCGACGAGGACCGTTTCGCTTTCGCGCCTATCGGACACGGCGGCGCGCGCTTCGGCTTCAAGCGTCCTGGCGCGGTCGAGATCGCCGCGCAGCGCGCTGGTCCGCTCGCGCACCAGCGGGATCGTGCTGGCGAGGACCGCGCGGGTATAGACGAGATCGCGCAGCGACCCGGGTTGCAGCGCCGACAGCGCGAGCGGGCGCCGCGACATCGACTGCAGCGCGCCGGTCAGCCGGACCAGCGGGGTCCTGCGCGCCGCCAATCGGCGGTCGAGCATGCGGCGCTCGCGATTGGCCAGCGCCAGCCGGGCTTCGGCCGCGGCGATACCGGCCTCGGCCTGTTGCACGCGTGCCGCGAGCGCCGCCGCCGCGCTACGCGCCTTTTCCGAAGCTTCGCGCGAGCGCGCGGCCTGCTGCTCAAGCCGCTCCCCGCGGGCCCGCGCATTGCGCTGCTGCACGCGTGCGGCATCGAGCTGCGCACGGGCATCCTCGGCGCTTTCGAGCGGGGTCGGCGCCTGCGCAAGCGCCGGCAGCCACAGCAGGCCTGCGGAAAGCGTAACGGCAAGGGCGGCGAGACGGCGGCTCATCGGGGCATTTCTGCCCGATCAATTGCTCCGATGATAGGGGTGGCCCGCGATAATCGTCGTCGCGCGATAGAGTTGTTCGGCCAGCATCGCGCGTGCCAGCAGGTGCGGCCAGGTCGCCGAGCCGAACGCAAGCAACAGATCGGCGTCGGCGCGTTCTTCCGCCGCATGTCCGTCCGCCGCGCCAAGCACGAAGCGGCATTCGCGCATGCCATCGTCGCGCCACCGTCCAAGGATCGCGGCGAGCTGTTCGGAGGAGAGGTCCTTGCCGCGCTCGTCGAGGAGCACGGTTTTGACCGGCGTCAGCGGATCGGGAATGCGCCCGCCGGTTTCGGGCAGCTCGGTGAATTTGACCGGCCAGGTCAGCCGCTTCTCATACCGCGCGACCAGGTCCGCCTCGGGCGAGCGGGCGATCTTTCCGCGGGCGATGATGTGGAGGAGCATGGTGTGTTGGTCTCAAGTTCCTGCGGCGCAGTTAATAGCCCAACCCGCTAGGCGGATGCTCCGGGCCTATCTGCCCATCAGTAGCGGTGTGGGCTACCAGTCCGGGCCGGAGGAGGCCCGGCTAGGGCGACCGCCCGCCCGCAGGGGCCCGCAGCGCAGCGCGGAACAGCCCCGAGGACGCTCGCGCGGAGGCGCGAGCGAAAAGCCGGTTAAGCCGTGCCGGCGACCGGTGGGGCATCTCCGAACGCCCACATGCGCTCGAGATTGTAGAAGCTGCGCACTTCGGGGCGGAACAGGTGGACGACGATGTCGCCCGCATCGAGCAGTACCCAATCGGCCGCGGGAAGCCCTTCGAGCTTCACCGGGCCAAAGCCGGCCTGCTTGACCTTCTCGGCCAGTTTCTGCGCCATTGCGGCGACCTGTCGGGTCGAGCGGCCCGAGGCGATCACCATGTGATCGGCAATCGAGCTCTTGCCCTCGAGATCGATGGTCACGACCTCCTGTGCCTGGTCGTCGTCAAGCTGCTGCAGCACCAGCTTGAGCAGTGGATCGGTGGTCGCGTCAGCCAAGTCGATGACCTGTGCCGATGCGGGTCCGGACGAAGCCGGATGGGTTTGCGCCTGAGTCATAGGCGGATGCGATACTCCTGAATTGAGAGGCTTGGGCCATGGAAGGGACAACGCGCGTCATGGCGCGGTGGTTTCCTCCCCCGACGGTATCAAGCGATGCGTCAACTGGTCCCTCGGAGGCGGTCCGGCGAAGCGTAAGGCCCAGTCGGGATCGCCGCGGCGGATTGCCGTGGCCGATCGTTCGTCGGGATCGAAACGCAATGTCACCAGTGCCGGTGCGCTCCATTCGCCCCTGTTCACAAAGCTGGACAATGGCACCGAAAAGCGCCGCAGCCAGGCCATCGCGGGGCTCGCGAGGGCAGCAGCATCATAGCCGGGCCGCGCGATGACTGCAATCGGCATCCTGCGGGCGATGTCGCGCCAGGCCTTCCAGCGGTGGAATTGCGCCAGATTGTCCGCTCCCATCAGCCACACGAAGTCGTGCTTGGGATAGCGTCGGGTGAGCGCACCGAGCGTATCGACCGTGTACCGCGTGCCAAGTTCGCGCTCGATCGCAGTGACGCGGATCGGGGCGCGCCGTGCCTGCACCATCGCCGAACGCACGCGCGCGGCGAGCGGCGCCATGCCCGCCTGCGGCTTGAGCGGGTTCCCCGGCGAGACCATCCACCAAACCTCGTCGAGCTCGAGTGCGCGCCGAACGAACAGCGAAATTCGCCGATGGCCGCCATGCGCCGGGTTGAAGCTGCCGCCGAGCAGA
Source organism: Qipengyuania sp. HL-TH1 (assembly GCF_036365825.1). NCBI lineage: Bacteria > Pseudomonadati > Pseudomonadota > Alphaproteobacteria > Sphingomonadales > Erythrobacteraceae > Qipengyuania > Qipengyuania profunda. The sequence continues at coordinate 2,887,848 of NZ_CP142675.1, read as the reverse complement.
CCGATTCGCCGCTTGCCGCGCATCAAATTCGGGCCTTGGGAAATTTGTCGCATTTATACAATGACTTGCTGGGCGCAGCCGAGGCAAATCGTAAGCTATTGGTAAACCACACTTTAATCTCTGACCTTCGGCCCGAGCCAAAATTTAGCGAGCGCTCAAACGACTCGTCCCACCGATGCTTCGACTCGTAGATTCTACGGGAACCGCGATTCGATTTCACAAGCAACCTTTGTTAGCTGTCTCAATGGGACATAAGAGACCATAAGGGACGGGTCGTTTTGAGCAATAACAATGCCAGCATTGGCTTGGGGGATCGCTTACGCAGCTGGTTTCCCGATCGCGAATTTTTCATGCGGTCGGAAGGCCAGGTTCGCTTCATCACCATTTCATCAAAGGTCCAGATGACCGCCGCAGCGGTGTCGCTGACGGCGCTGATCGTCTGGGCGGCCTCGATGGCGGGCGCGGGATGGTCGCAATATCGCGCCACCGCCGACCGCCTGTCGCTGCTCGACCGCGAGGCGAAGGTCGCCACCGCGACCGAACGGGTGAACGCCTATCGCAGCGATATCGATGCGGTCGCCACCGATCTGGCCAAGCGCCAGGAATTCATCGAGGACATGGTCGCTTCGCTGCCCGAAGACGTGAAGACCGCGGCCAGCACGAGCGATTCCGCCGGCGAGGCAAGCGAGACGATCAGCAAGGTCAGCCTATCGATCCCCGAAGCCAGCGCGCTGGCGAAGATCGAAGCGCGCCAACTGGTCTTCGTCGAAGGCCTGACCCGCTATGCCGACGCGCGCGCCCAGCGTGCCACCGTCGCGCTCAAGACGCTCGGCCTCGACCCCGCCAGCATGATGCGCAACGCCGACCGCAGCGCGATGGGTGGTCCGCTCGAGAATCTCGTCACCGATGCCGATGGCGGGATCGATCCGCGCTTCGAACGGCTCGGCCTGTCGATTGCCCGCATGGCGGCGCTTGAGCGGGGCCTCGAGGGGGTTCCGCAAGTGGCGCCCGCACGCACCGACATGATTTCGAGCGGCTTCGGCTATCGCCGCGACCCGTTCACCCGCCGCGGCGCGATGCACAAGGGTCTCGATTTCCGGGGTGCCGTCGGCACGCCGATCCAGGCCGCATCGGCCGGCCGCGTCAGCTTCGTCGGCTGGAAGGGCGGCTATGGCAAGACGGTCGAGATCTCGCATGGCAACGGGCTGATGACGCGCTATGCGCATATGTCGCGGTTCGACGCCAAGCCCGGCCAGCGCGTCGCGGCGGGCGAGACAATCGGCGCGATCGGCAATACGGGTCGCTCGACCGGCGCGCACCTCCATTTCGAGGTGCGGATCAACAATCGCGCGGTGAACCCGCGTACCTTCCTGGAGACCGCTCCCAATGTTCTCGAAGAAATCCGGCGAGCTCCCCAACTCGCCTCAGGCCAGTAATTCGGGACGCGAGCGTATGGCCAGCAAGAGCAATTCCACCTTCTCGGTCCTGGGATCGGACCTCACGATCACCGGCGATATCGAGGCGTCGGCCGATCTCCACATCGACGGGTCGGTCGAAGGCGACATCGCCTGTTCCTCGCTCGTGCAGGGCGAGGAAAGCCGCGTGAAAGGCGCGATCAAGGCCGAAACCGCGCGGCTAGCCGGAACGGTCGACGGATCGATTACCGCGCGCGAGCTGGTCATTCTCAAGACCGCGCGAATCACCGGTGATGTCTTTTACGACGCGCTGACGATAGAACAGGGCGCGCAGGTCGAAGGCCGCTTCGCGCATCGCGACGCCAAGGCCAAGGCGCCCGGGCTGACGCAGCCGGCGACCAAGCCGGAACTCGCCGTAGCCGGCTGAACCGATCCATTTCGGAGGGGAGGAGGGCCGCTTGCGCATGACGCGGGCGGCCTTCTCTTTATGGCCTAGTCGAGCACTTCGGCGCGCAGCGCCTTGCGGTCGAGCTTGCCGATCATCGTCTTGGGCAGATCCTCGCGGATGATAACGGCATCGGCACGCTCGTGCTTGCCCACGCGCGCGTTGAGCCATTGCTTGAGCTGTTCGCCGCTCGCTTCATGACTGGCCTTGAGCGTGACATAGGCCACCGGCATTTCGCCGTGATAGGCATCGGGACGGCCAATCACCAGCGCCTCCTTCACCGCCTCATGCTCGAGCAGGACGTCCTCGACCTGGCTCGGGAAGACCTTGAAGCCGCCGACCGCGATCATGTCCTTGATCCGGTCGACGATCTCGAGAAATCCATCGGAATCGACGGTCGCCACATCGCCCGTGCGCAGCCAGGTCTTGCCGAGATGTTCGACGAAAATGTCCTTGGACGCCTCGGGACGGTTCCAATAGCCCCGCATGACCTGCGGACCATGGAGCGCGAGTTCGCCCGGTTCGCCATCGGGCGCGATGACTGCCGGGTCTTCCTTGTCGAGCAGCAGCACTTCGGTCTGCATGATGACCTGGCCGATGGTGCCGGGCTTGCGCATCCCTTCATAGGGGTTGGCCGAGACCACCCCCGCACTCTCGGTCAGGCCATAGCCTTCGACCAGCCGGACGCCGGTGTCCGCCTCGAATTGCTCGCGCAGCGGGCCGGGCAGCGGCGCGCCGCCCGAAATGCACACCTTGAGCGTCGAGAAATCGGTCTTGGCGAGATCGGGATGGTCGAGCAACGCCTGGAACATCGTCGGCACGCCGGGGAACCCCGTCGCGCCATATCGCGCGATCGTCTGCAGCACCTGTCCTGCCTCGAACCGCGGGACCATGGCGATCGACGCGCCGGTCAGCACCGCATGGTTGAGCAACGCGGTATTGGCGAAGACATGGAAGAACGGCAGCGCGCCGAGAAAGACCTCGCCCGTCGGATTGCCGAAGGGGTTGAGCCCTGCAGTCTGCTGCGCATTGATCGACAGATTCGCATGGGTGAGCATCGCCCCCTTGGGCGTGCCGGTCGTGCCCCCGGTATATTGCAGCAGCGCGAGCCCCTGCGGATCGATTGCGGGCAGTTCGCCCGGGTTCCGCTCGCCGCTCTCCAAGAAGGTGCGCCACGGCAGGATCGATGGGCCGTAGGCTACCTTGGCGATCTTGCTGCGCGCGAGGACGCGCATCGCCAGACCCTTGAGCGTCGGCAGCATCTGCGGAAGCGAGCTGACCACCAGCGTTTCGAGCGCGGAGCCGTGCAGCACTTTTTCCGCGGTGGCGTAAAGCTCGGGCACATCGACCGTGACCAGCAGCCGGGTCCCCGAATCGGCGACCTGCTGCTCGAGCTCCTCGACCGAATAGAGCGGCGAGAAATTGACCACCACCGCCCCCGCCATCATCGCCCCGTAATAGGCGGCGACATAGCTCGGGACATTGGGCAGGAAGAGCCCGACGCGGTCGCCCTCGGCAATTCCCCGCGCCCGGAGGGCATGGGCAAAGGCCTGCGCATCGCTGAGCAGCTCGCGATAGGGGTAGGTGCGACCGAGGAAATGCAGCAGCGGCGCATCAGGCGAGGCCTGCGCTGTCCGCGCGAACATGGCGGGCAGCGCCAGCGCTTCGAAATGCGTATCCCATGGCACCGGGTGGTGGTTCGGCAGCTTGCTTACATCCATGTCAGTAGCATGGCCTCTCTCGCTTCAAAGGCAAGCAAAAAGGCGGGAAAAGCCATAGCCTTCCCCGCCTTCCGGAATTTTGTGCGTCGGCAGGTTCAGGCCTGGTCGGGTTCCGCAGTCTCGCCCGCGTCTTCGGCAGCGCGCTTGGCTTCGAGCCAGGCGGCGGCTTCGGCTTCCTGCACGGCTTCTGCAGCAGCCTTTTCATTGGCCTGGCGCTCGGCCCGCAGCTCCTCGATCAGCTTCTCGCGATCGCTGCCGCCGGTGGTTTCGACCGGTGCGGCTTCGTCTTCGATGCCGGCCTTCTTCGCTGCCTTGGCGACGACCGCGTCGAGTTCGCGCTGCGAACACAGGCCGAGCGTCACCGGATCCTTGGGCTGGATGTTCTGGATGTTCCAGTGGCTGCGCTCACGGATCGCGGTGATCGTGTTGCGCGTGGTGCCGATCAGCTTGCCGATCTGCGCATCCGAAATCTCCGGATGGTTGCGCAGGATCCAGGCGATGCCATCAGGTTTGTCCTGGCGCTTCGAGACCGGCGTGTAGCGCGGACCCTTGGTGCGGCTGACCGCAACCGGCGCGCGCTGCATCTTGAGCCGGTAATCGTTGTCCGCCTGTCCCTTTTCGATCTCGTCCTGCGTCAGCTCGCCCGAGTGGACGGGGTCGCGGCCGGTATATTTGCTGCCCGTGAGATCGTCCGCCATGGCCTGCACTTCGAGGATATGAAGGCCGCAAAACTCGGCGATCTGTTCGAACGACAGGCCGGTGTTGTCGACCAGCCAGGTGGCGGTCGCATGCGGCATCAGCGGTTTGGGTTGGTCGGCCATTGAAATGCCTTTTCTCGTCTTACGAAAATAGAAGGCCGCCCCTCGCGGAACGGCCGTTATCGTGCCGATGTAGGGGAGAGCGCCGGATTCGGCAAGCGAAAGCCTCAGGCCGCGGGAAGCTGGTCCGCCTCGAAAGCCGCGAGCCCGCTGAGGAACTGTCCCGTCGCGGCGGCCCAGCTGAAGCTTGCGCCATACCGGGCACAGGCTGCGCGGTCGCAGAAAAGGGCCGCACCGATCGCGCGGGCGAGTTCCTCACCCAATGCGCCGACCGCGCTGGTCACGATATCGCGCGGTCCGGCAACCGGATAGGCGGCGACCGGAGTCCCGCAGGCCAGCGCCTCGATCATGACCAGCCCGAAAGTGTCGGTCCTGCTCGGGAAGACGAAGACATCCGCCCCGGCATAGCACCCCGCCAGATCGCGCCCCGAACGCCGCCCCAGAAAGTGCGCGTGGGGATATTTCGCGCGCAGCGATGCCAGCGACGGTCCGTCGCCGACCACGACCTTGCTGCCGGGATAGTCGGCGTCGAGGAACGCCTCGACGTTCTTCTCGACCGCGACCCGGCCGACATAGAGCTGGATCGGGCGCGGCAGATCGGCAAATTCGGGCGGCGGCGGCGCATCGGGCGTAAAGCAGGCAAGGTCGACCCCGCGGCTCCAGCGGTGCAGCTGGGTCAGCCCATGCGCGCGCAATTCCTCGCTGATGCTCTCGGTCGCCACCAGCACGCGTTTGGCGGGACGGTGGAACCAGTGGATATACCGCCAGAACCATGCGGCGGGCAGATGCGTGCGCTTGGCGAGATAGTCGGGAAACTGTGTGTGATAGGCGGTGGTGAAGCGGATATCGTGCTTTGCACAATAGCGGCGTGCCGTCATGCCGAGCGGACCCTCGGTGGCGATGTGGATCGCCTCGGGCGAAAAGGCGCGCAGCCGGTTCGCCACCGCGCCCGGGACGGCCAGCGCCAGCCGGATTTCGGGATAGGTCGGACAGGGCACGCTGGCGAATTCGTCGGGCGAGACGACCAGCACATCGTGCCCCTGTTCGCGCAAGTGATCGCAAGTCGTGGTGAGCGTGCGGACGACGCCATTCATCTGTGGCAGCCATGCGTCGGTGACGATCGCAATCCGGTGCGGCGCGCTCGGCTGAACCTTGCAGATCTCGGCGCGCGCGCCGGACATCGAACTCACGCGGCCTCCGGGACCGATGGCGCGGCCGCCGGCTGCTCGGCTTCACGCCGGGCAATCTCATCGGGCCAGTGGAGGATTTCCATGGTCCCGTCGAAATGCTCGACCAGCGCGTTACAACCCTCGACCCAGTCGCCGTCGTTCCAATATTCGATCTGCTTGCCATCATGGTCGAAGGTGCGGAATTCGGCGGTATGAATATGGCCGCAGACCACGCCATCGACACCCCGTTCGGCTGCGGCACGGGCGACGACTTCCTCGTATTTCGAAATGAACTCGACCGCGTTCTTGACCTTGTGCTTGGCGGCCTTCGAGATCGACCAATAGGGCAGGCCCAGCCGCTTGCGCGCGCCGGCCACCCAATTGTTGAGCTTCATCATCACATGGTAGAGCGCGTCGCCGACGAAGGCGAGCCAGCGGTGCGCCAGCATGATGGTGTCGAATTCGTCGCCATGCAGCACCATCAGCCGGCGCCCGTCGGCAGTATCGTGGAATGCCGCGCGCATGATCTCGACTCCGCCCAGGTTCATCCCGCTGAACGGGCGGACCATTTCGTCGTGATTGCCGGGAATATAGACGATCCGCGTACCGCGCTTGGCACGCTTGAGGATGCGCCAGACGATGTCGTTGTGTTCCGGGGGCCAGTAGACCTTCTTTTTCAACCGCCAGCCATCGATGATGTCGCCGACAAGATACATCGTCTCGCTATCGGTGTGGTCGAGGAAATCGATCAGCAGTTCGTGATTGCAGCCCCTGGTGCCGAGATGGACATCGCTGATCCAGATAGTGCGAAACTCGCGCCGCTTGCCGATCGTGCGTTCGGGCACGCTCGGTTTGATCGACGGAAAACTGGCGACCTTGTGGACGGCATCGAAGTCGGTGGGCAGATCATTCATGGGCCGGGCTCCCCTGATGAGTATCAGGGCCAGCCATGGCGATGGATTGTTACGAGCGATTCACATTGCCGTTACGGATCGGCGACATTGCGACACTTTGGGTTCACCCCATGGGGATGAAATCGGGGAGCTGCGACACCCGTTCGATCCAGCGTTCGACCGCCGGATAGTCGCCCAACCCGAAGCCGCCTTCGTCCGCCACATGGGTATAGGCGAACAGCGCGATATCGGCGAGCGAGACGCTATCGCCCACAAACCAGTCGTGCCCGGCAAGATGGCCGTCCATCAGCGACAGCGCCTCGCAGCCGGCGATCCGCTTGGCCATCATCTGCGCCTTCTGCTGCGGCGAAAGCTGCGCGCTCCCGATGAAATGCAGCCAGAAACGCATCGTCGCGATGTTGGGTTCGTGGCTGTATTGTTCGAAGAACATCCATCGCAGCATATCCGCCTGGTCGAAGCTGTCCTGCGGAATCAGTGCGCTGCCCGAGGCGAGATACCAGCAGGCGGCATTGCTTTCGGGCAGGAAACGGTTGCCGATCTGCAGCACGGGGATGCGCCCGTTCGGATTGACCCGCTCGAGGAAATCGGGCGTGCGCGTTTCCCCGGCAATGATATCGTATTGCCGGGTTGCCAGCGGCAGGCCGAGCAGCGCGGCGGTGAGCTTGATCTTGTAGCAATTACCGCTGCGCGGATCCTCGTGGAGCGTGACCTCAGTCACCGGCTACCTCGAGCACGATCTTGCCGATATGATCGCCCGCCTCCATCCGCGCATGCGCGGCACTCGCATCGGCAAGCGCGAAGGTCTGGTCCATCACCGGTGCGATCGTGCCATCCTCGAACAGGGGCCAGGCATGATTGTAGATTTCGTCGGCGAGCAGCGCCTTGAAATCGTCCGCGCGCGGCCGCAGTGTCGAGCCGGTCAGCGCCAGCCGCTTGCGCATGACGGTGGCCATGTTGATTTCGGCCTTGAGCCCGCCGAGCACGGCGATGGTTACATGCCGCCCGTCATCGGCCAGACATTCGATATTGCGCGCGACGTAATCGCCCGAAACCATGTCGAGCACCACGTTGACGCCCTGGCCGCCGGTGAAGGTCTTTACCTCCTCGACGAAGTCCTGCGTCTTGTAATTGATCGCCAGATCCGCTCCCAGATCACGGATCGCCTGACATTTCTCCTCGCTTCCCGCAGTCGCGATCACGGTAATGTCGAAGGCCCGCGCCAGCTGGATCGCCATGGTCCCGATCCCGCTGGTTCCGCCGTGGACCAGCAGCGTGTCGCCATTCCCGGCCCAGCCCCGCTCGAACACATTGTGCCACACAGTGAACAGCGTTTCGGGGACTGCCGCGGCGACTTCCATCGTCATCGCCTTGGGCACGCGCAGGCAATGCGCCGAATGTGCCAGGCAGTATTCGGCATAGCCCCCGCCCGACACGAGCGCGCAGACTCGCCTGCCCAGCATTTCGGGCGGCGCACCCTTGCCGATCGCCACGACGGTGCCCGATACTTCGAGGCCCGGGACCGGCGAGGCACCGGGCGGCGGCGGGTAATAGCCCTGCCGCTGGATCACATCGGGCCGGTTGACCCCGGCGTAAGCGACACGGATCAGCACTTGGTTCTCGCCCGGTTGGGGCACGGGCAACTGCTCGGACCGCAACACCTCGGGCCCGCCGGGCTTGTCGAAACCCGTCGCTGACATCGTTTTCGGCAAATCTGCTGCCACTCGCGCCCCCATCGCCATTGTTCCCTGCGTGTCGTCCCTGCCACGCTTGGCCGTGCAATACCGCGCTGCCCCGTTGACAGCAACCACACAGAATTGCGACATTGGTCCCAATGGATGACGATACCCGTCCGCGCCCGCGAGGCGACGCCGCGAGCCTGCTTATGGCCGAGGACCTCGGCCCCTATTCGCAGGACGAACTGGCGGTGCGGATCGCACTGCTCGAAGCCGAGATCGACCGGGTCGAGAAACACCGCAGCTCGGCTGCCGCGCATCGCAATGCCGCCGAGGCATTGTTCGGGCGAAAGGAATAGTTGGTGATGCGGGGGCTGAAAATATTGCCCTGCGCACCCATATCCGGCGAGCATACAGCATTGGCTAACCTTCGGCCCATAGGCTGTCCCGTATTCGCCCCGTGCGAATCCCATGAGAAAGACATCTGATGCCCAGCTTTGCCGCCAATCTCGAAAAGACCCTCCACGCCGCACTCACCGATGCGGGCGAGCGCCGGCACGAATATGCGACGCTCGAACACCTGCTGCTCGCACTGATCGACGACGAGGATGGCGCGCAAGTGATGTCCGCCTGCGGGGTCGACCTCGGTGAACTGACCGCGGTGGTGAAGCAGTATCTCGAACAGGAATACCAGTCGCTGCAATCGGACGAAACCGCCGACCCGCAGCCGACCGCGGGGTTCCAGCGGGTGATCCAGCGCGCAATCCTGCATGTCCAGTCGAGCGGCAAGGATACGGTGACCGGCGCCAATGTGCTGGTCGCGCTGTTTTCCGAACGCGACAGCTATGCGGTCTATTTCCTCCAGCAGCAGGATATGAGCCGGCTCGACGCGGTGAGCTTCATCAGTCACGGCATCGGCAAGGGCGGCAAGCAGGTCGAAAGCCGTCCTTCGCAAGGCGCCGAAGAAGGCGAGGCGCAAAGCGAGGACAAGGCGGCCGAAAAGGGCAAGAAGGAAACCGCGCTCGACCAGTTCACCGTCAATCTCAACAAGAAGGCCGAAGATGGCCGGATCGATCCGCTGATCGGCCGCGGGCCCGAGGTCGACCGGACGGTCCAGATCCTGTGCCGCCGGAGCAAGAACAACCCGCTTTATGTCGGTGATCCCGGCGTCGGGAAAACCGCCATTGCGGAAGGTCTTGCGCGCAAGATCGTCGAAGGCGAAGTGCCCGAAGTGCTGCAGGACGCGGTGATCTATTCGCTCGACATGGGCGCGCTGCTTGCCGGGACGCGCTATCGCGGCGATTTCGAGGAGCGACTGAAGCAGGTCGTGAATGAGCTCGAAGGCATGCCCGATGCGATCCTGTTCATCGACGAAATTCACACGGTCATCGGCGCGGGCGCGACCAGTGGCGGGGCGATGGACGCATCCAACCTGCTCAAGCCGGCGCTGAGTTCGGGCGCGATCCGCTGCATCGGCTCGACCACCTACAAGGAGTTCCGCAACCACTTCGAGAAGGACCGCGCGCTGCTGCGCCGCTTCCAGAAGATCGATGTGAACGAGCCCACGATCGAAGACACGATCAAGATCCTCAAGGGGTTGAAGACCGCGTTCCAGGACCACCACAAGGTGACCTACACGGTCGACGCGCTCAAGACTGCGGTCGAGCTGTCGGCGCGCTACATCAATGATCGCAAGCTGCCCGACAAGGCGATCGACGTGATCGACGAGGTCGGCGCGATGCAGATGCTGGTGCCGCCCAGCCGGCGCAAGAAGAAAATCACCGCGCGCGAGATCGAGGCGGTGATCGCGACCATGGCGCGCATCCCGCCCAAATCGGTATCGAAGGACGACAAGAGGGCGCTCGAAAATCTCGACCGCGACCTGCGACGGGTCGTCTTCGGGCAGGATGCGGCGGTGAAGAAGCTGTCGACCGCGATGAAGCTGTCGCGCGCGGGCCTGCGCGATCCGGACAAGCCGATCGGCTCGTTCCTGTTCAGCGGCCCGACCGGTGTGGGCAAGACCGAGGTCGCGCGCCAGCTCGCCAGCATCATGGGGATCGAACTCAAGCGCTTCGACATGTCCGAATACATGGAACGCCACAGCGTTTCGCGGCTGATCGGCGCGCCTCCGGGCTATGTTGGTTACGACCAGGGCGGGCTGCTGACCGATGCGGTCGACCAGAACCCGCATTGCGTGTTGCTGCTCGACGAGATCGAGAAAGCGCATCCCGACCTGTTCAATATCCTGCTGCAGGTGATGGATAACGGCCGGTTAACCGACCATCACGGCAAGACGGTCGATTTCCGCAATGTCGTGCTGATCATGACCACCAATGCGGGCGCGGCCGACATGGCGAGCCAGGGAATTGGCTTTGGCGACGTGTCGAAGGAAGATGCGAGCGAGGAAGCGGTGAAACGCATGTTCACCCCCGAGTTCCGCAACCGCCTCGATGCGGTGGTGCCCTTCGCCTATCTGGGCCGGGATACCGTTGCGCGCGTGGTCGACAAATTCATCCTCCAGCTCGAGCTGCAACTGGCCGAACAGAATGTCGATATCCAGTTCGACCAGGACGCCCGCGCATGGCTGGCGGACAAGGGCTACGACCGCCTCTATGGCGCGCGTCCGATGGGCCGCCTGATCCAGGAAAAGATCAAGCAGCCGCTCGCCGAGGAACTGTTGTTCGGCAAGCTGGCCGATGGCGGCGAGGTTTCGGTGACGATGAAGGACGGCAAGCCGAGCTTCGAGCTGACCCCTGCCCCGCCCAAGGCCAAGCGCAAGGCGCCGCCGCGCAAGAAGGCCGCAGAGAAGAAGGCACCGGCGAGCAAGAAACCGGCGGCCGATGCCAGCGAAAGCACCGACGAGAGCGAAAGCTGAGCGGCAGGAAAAACCACTGCGAGGGGGCGCCACCGGGAACGGTTGGCGCCCCTTTCGTTTGAATCGGGGATGGCTGCAGCCCCCTTCTCCTGGATCAAACCCGAACCGCACGGTATCCATGTCGTCCCCGCCGACTGCTGGATCGACCCCAGCCGCGCGGTCGACCGGGCGCTGGTTACGCACGGCCATGCCGATCATGCGCGCGGTGGCCATGGCCAGACCGTGGCAACCCCCGCCACGCTGGCGATCATGGAGTTGCGCTACGCAACTAAGGAGGGCGCTACTCCGGTCGAATATGGCGAGACGATCAGCCTGCCCGGCGGCGTCGAGGCGACCTATATCCCCGCCGGCCATGTGCTCGGCAGTGCGCAGATCCTGCTCGAACATGCGGGCGAGCGCGTGGTGGTAACCGGCGATTACAAACGCCGAGCCGATCCGACCTGCCCCCCGTTCCAGGTCACCCCGTGCGATATCTTCATCACCGAGGCGACCTTCGGGTTGCCGGTGTTTTGCCACCCGCCGATCGAGGAGGAAATGGCCAAGCTGCTCGAACGGCTCGCCGCGCATCCCGATCGCTGCGTGCTGGTCGGCGCCTATGCGCTGGGCAAGGCGCAGCGGGTCATCGCCGAACTACGCCGCGCGGGCCATATGGACCCGATCTACCTGCATGGCGCGATGGAGAAGATGTGCCGGCTCTATGAAGAGCACGGCGTGGATCTCGGCGAATTGCGGCTGGTCGCGGATTACACGAAGGACGACATGCGCGGCGCGGTGGTGGTGAGCCCGCCATCGGCGCTCAACGACCGCTGGAGCCGCCGCTTGCCCGACCCGATTACGGCAATGGCGAGCGGCTGGATGCGCGTGCGCCAGCGCGCCCGGCAGCGCAATGTCGAGCTGCCGCTGGTGATTTCGGACCACGCGGACTGGGGCGAATTGACGCGCACGATCAAGGAAGTCGATGCGGCGGAAAACTGGATCACTCACGGGCGCGAAGATGCACTGCTGCGCTGGTGCCAGCTCAATCAGCGCCGTGCACGGGCGCTGGCGATGGTGGGATATGAGGATGAGGACGACTAGCGGTGGAGGAGTTTGCCGCCCTGATCGACGCGCTGGTCTACACCCGCAGCCGCAACGAGAAGCTGCGGCTGATCGCGGAATATCTGCGCGCGACGCCCGATCCGGATCGCGGCTGGGCGCTGGCAGCGCTGGGCGACGGGCTCGATTTTCCCGCGGTCAAAAGCTCTACCATCCGCAATCTGCTCAAGGACCGGGTCGATCCGGTGCTGTGGACGCTGAGCCGCGACTTCGTCGGCGATACGGCCGAAACCGCGAGCCTGCTGTGGCCCGCACCCGATCAGGCGCCATCGCCGCCCACGGTTAGCGAAGCGGTCGAACAGCTTGCCGCAATGAACCGCAAGAGCGTGCTCACCGAATTGCCCCGGCTGCTCGATCGGCTCGATCCATCGGGCCGCTATGCGCTGCTCAAGCTGGCGACCGGGGGAATGCGCATCGGGGTCTCCAGCCGCCTCGCCAAGACCGCGTTTGCGCAGGCTTTCGACGTCTCGGTCGACGAGGTGGAGGAATATTGGCACGGGCTCGACGCGCCCTATGACGCGCTGTTCGGATGGGCCGCGCGCGGCGAGGCACCGCCCGATATCGCCAATCTGCCGACCTTCCGCCCTTTCATGCTCGCACATCCGCTCGAGGAGACCACGGTCGATCTGGCGGACTATGCCGCCGAGTGGAAGTGGGACGGCATTCGCGTGCAACTGGTCCGCGCAGGCGAGGAAACCCGTGTCTACTCGCGTTCGGGCGACGATATCTCCGCGACCTTTCCCGAGCTGCTCGACGCGCTGCCCTTCCCCGCAGTGCTCGACGGCGAACTGCTGGTGCGCGGTTCGGCGCAGGGCGGCGAGGAAGGCGGAGCGGCAAGTTTCAACGCGCTGCAGCAGCGGCTGGGGCGCAAGACCGTCAGCAAGAAGATGCTGCAGGACTATCCGGCGTTCGTGCGACTCTATGACACGCTGCTGATCGAGGGCGAGGATGTGCGCACCCTCGCATGGAGCGAGCGCCGCGACCGACTCGAAGCGCTGATGACGCGGCTGCCCGACAGCCATTTCGATATCAGCAAGGTGGTGCAGGCGAGCGATTTCGAGCACCTCGCGCAGATCCGCGAAGGCAGCCGCGACGATGCGATCGAAGGCCTGATGCTCAAGCGCAAGGACAGCCCCTATATCGCCGGGCGGCGAGTCGGCTATTGGTACAAGTGGAAGCGCGACCCGCTGCTGGTCGATTGCGTGCTGATGTATGCGCAGCGCGGTTCGGGAAAAAGGTCTAGCTTCTTTTCCGATTACACCTTCGGTTGCTGGGATGGCGATCCCGACCAGGGCGCCGATCTGCTGCCCGTGGGCAAGGCCTATTCGGGCTTTACCGACGAGGAGCTGAAAAAGATCGACCGCCACGTGCGGCAGAATACGATCAACCGTTTCGGACCGGTGCGCGAAACCGAGAAGACACTGGTGTTCGAAGTCGCATTCGACAGCGTGCACGAAAGCAAACGGCACAAATCGGGCCTCGCAATGCGGTTTCCGCGCATCCACCGCATCCGTTGGGACAAGCCGCCGCATGAAGCGGATCGTATCGAGGCCCTGCGAGTGCTTATCCGGGATTGAATTCTGCGCAACAGTCCGCATGGTGCTGCGATGCAACGCTACGATCGCAGCCGCCAGAAACTCGCCGTAGGGCTGGCATTCCTCGCCGGCCAGGTCGATGCCATCGGCTTCGTCGTTGCAGGCGGCTATTTCACCTCTTTCATGTCGGGCAACACGACGCGGCTTGGCGTCGAGCTGATCGCCGATCGCGCGCTGGCGTGGATCCCGATCCTCGTCATCGCCTGCTTTATCGGGGGCGTGATCGCCGGTGCGCTGGTCGCGTTTGGCCGACAGGGACAGCACAAGCGCATTCTGCTCGCCATGGTCACCGCGGTGCTTGGAACAGCCACGCTGGCACTGGGGAATGCCCACGACATGGTCTTCCTCGCGCTCGCCGCCGCGGCGATGGGAGTCGCCAACAACGTCTTCTCGCGCGAGGGCGAGGTGACCGTCGGGGTGACTTATATGACGGGGGCGCTGGTGCGCTCAGGCCAGGGGGTGGCAGCGCGCATTCTCGGACGTCCGAGTGAAGCCATGCGCGGCTATCCCACGCTGTGGCTGGCGCTGGCGGTGGGCGCGGTATGCGGTGCCTGCCTCTATGCAGTGCACCCCCTTGTCGCCGCAGCAGCAGCGGCGGGCCTCGCGCTGCTGCTGTTCGCCTTCGCGGTCAGGATCGAGACACGCGCTGCCTAAGGATCGAGCTGGAGCACCTTTTCACGCGAAGTCGCGCCGCGCACAATCCGACAGCGTGACGTCGCGACCCCAAGAGCGCGCGCCACCAGTTTCACGACTGCGGTATTGGCAGCCCCATCGCTGGGCTTGGCGCGTACCTTTACCAGCACCCGGCCCTCTTCCACGCTGATCGCTTCGGTCCGGGCGCCGGGCGTCACACGGAGGCGTAGCTGGTCGCCGGCCACCAGGTCCCATAGCGCTGCGGGGTCGGGCAGGTCAGCCTTGGGCCGCGGCATCGACGACCGCGGCGGCGTGATGTTTGGCATTCTCGGCATAATGCGCGACGCCCATCCGCATACCGGCGATGGCGGCATCGTCGAGATCGCGCATCTTGCGCGCCGGGCGGCCGCCCCACAATTCGCGCGCGGCCATCACCTTGCCTTCGGTCAGCATGGCACCGGCGGCGAGCATTGCATCCGAACCGATCACCGCCTTGTTCATCGCAATGGCGCCCAGGCCGACGAAGCCGCGATCCTCGATGGTGCAGCCATGGACCATCGCCATATGGCCGACCAATACGTCGTCACCGATGATGAGCGGCGAACCGCCCGGGTCGCCAGGGCGCTCGGGGTCGCAATGGCATACGCTACCATCCTGGATGTTCGACCGTTCGCCGATCACGATCCGGCTGACGTCGGCGCGCAGGACGCAATTGTACCACACTGAACTGTCTGCCCCGATCTCGACATTGCCGATGATCGTGCAGCCGGGCGCGATGAAGGCGCTATCGTGGATGCGCGGCGTGTGGCCGTGGATCGGGATGATGGTGACACCAGGGCGGCTCGCGGTCATTGGCTGCTCTCCCATTGCTCTTGCGTGAGCGAATACTGGATTGTCGGATTGTCTTCAGGCGGGAAGCCCGGGTCGGTGAAGTCGAGATCCTCGCGGCGGACCATGCCGAGCTTCTGCATCAGTTTCCAGCTTCCGGCATTGGCCTCGCTGGTCAGCGCGACGACATGCGGCGCATGAATGCGGGTAAAGGCCCAGTCGAGTACCGCGCGCATCGCCTCTTCGGCATAGCCGCGCCGCCAGCGGTCCTCGCGCACCAGCCAGCCGATTTCGTGATCGCCGACATTGGGCGCCAGCGGGTTGTCGACACGCTTGATCCCGCAATGGCCGACCATTTCGCCGCTCGCCTTTTCGATCATGAACAGGAAGCTGAAGCCCTCGCGGGCATACATCGCCATCGCCTTGGCGTGCTTGGCCTCGATCTCGTGCAATTCCTTGACGCCGCCAAGCCGCGCCATCACCGACGGCGTATTGAGCAGACGATCCTGTTCGATAGCGTCGCCTTCCTCGATCGTGCGCAGGATCAACCGGTCGGTTTCGGCGATGATATCAGTCACGATGGGCTGTCCAGGATGCGCGATCGGCCGAATAGACGATGATGACCGGGTCCTCCTTGTCGAACTCCGCATTGTCGAAATCGAGATCGTCGCGGCGGCGCATTCCCAGCCGCTGCATCAACCCCCAGCTGGCCGTGTTGCGCTGAACCGTCATGGCGATCACCTCTTCCGCATCGAACCGGTCGAAGGCAAGATCGAGCGAGGCGGTAGCCGCCTCTTTCGCATAGCCCCTGCCCCAGGCGTCTTCGCGCAGCCGCCAGCCCACTTCCATCATGCCGAGCGGGCCGCCCGCCTGATTGGAACGCTTGAGACCGCAGAAACCGAGGATCGCGCCATCGCTGCGGCGCTCGACGCACCAGAAGGTGTGGCCGAGTTCGCGTTCGTAGGAGAGCAGGCGCTGCTGCGCCGCATCGCGCTTCGCACCATCGCAAACCCCTCCCAGCCAGCGCATTACGCCGGGCGTATTGGTCCCGTCCCAGAAGAGCGGCCAGTCTTCCTCACGCCAGTCGCGCAGGATCAACCGGTCGGTCTCGTGGCGGAAGTCAGCCATTGAGCAATTGGGCGGCGCGCGGCGCGTGATAGGTCAGCACGCCGCTGCATCCGGCGCGCTTGAAGGCAAGCAGCTTCTCCATCAGCAACGCATCACGGTCGCCCACCCCGGCGGCGGCGCCGACCTCGATCAGCGCATATTCCCCGCTGACCTGATAGGCGAACACCGGCACGCCGAATTCCTGCTTGGCGCGCCAGATGATGTCGAGATAGGCGAGGCCCGGCTTGACCATCACGCTGTCGGCGCCCTCGGCGATGTCGAAGGCGATTTCGCGCAGCGCCTCGTCGCCATTGGCGGGGTCCATCTGGTAGCTTTTCTTGTCGCCCTTGAGCAGGCCGCCCGAGCCCACCGCGTCGCGGAACGGACCGTAGAAGGCCGAGGCGTATTTGGCGGCATAGGCCATGATCTGGACGTTGGGATGCTGGTTCATTTCCAGCGCCATGCGGATCGCCTTCACGCGGCCATCCATCATGTCGGACGGGGCGATGATATCGGCCCCCGCAGCGGCCTGGTTGACCGCCTGATCGACCAGCACCGCTACCGTATCGTCATTGACGACATAGCCGGCCTCGTCGAGCAGCCCGTCCTGGCCGTGGCTGGTATAGGGATCGAGCGCGACATCGGTGAGGATGCCGATATCGTTGCCGCAGGCATCGCGGACCGCCTTGATCGCGCGGCACATCAGATTGTCGGGATTGAGCGCCTCGGCCCCGTCATCGCTGCGCCGATCGGGCTGCGTGTTGGGGAACAGCGCGATGCAGGGGATGCCCAGATCGACCGCCTCCTTCGCGCGTTTGGCGATGTGGTCAACCGACCAGCGCGACACGCCCGGCAGGCTGGTAACGGGTTCCTCGACCCCGGAACCATCGGTGACGAACAGCGGCCAGATCAGATCGGCGGGCGTCAGCACGGTTTCGCGGTGCATGGCGCGGCTCCACCCGCTCGAACGGGTACGGCGTAGGCGCGTGGCGGGATAGTGGGCATTGGTCATTGCAGCGCAATGCCGCAAGCGCGCGCGGGGCGCAATCTCAGCTCCGCTTGGGCGGGGCCAGCTTGTCGATTTCGCGGACCGGTTCCGTAGCGGCGACTTCGGCCGCTGTCTGTTCGAGTTCGGACAATGCCGCGCCCGGTTCGACCGTTTTGATCCGCGCCAGCGCGTCCTTGAAGCGCCGCAGTTCGACACCGGCGAGCTGCGCGCGGGTGACATACTGGACCGAGGAGGGATCGATCGCGCGCCCGTTGCGGTACATTTCGTAATGCAGATGCGGGCCGGTGGAGAGGCCGGTCGAACCAACATAGCCGATGACCTGCCCGCGCCGAACGCTCTGACCGCGATTCACCGCGACCCGGCTCATGTGGCAATAGCGCGTGTCGAGCGAGGCATCGTGACGCAGGCGCACGGCGTTACCGCAGCCGCCCATCCGCCCGGCGCCGATCACGCGTCCATCGGTGACCGCCACGATCGGGGTGCCATAGCGCGCCTTGAAATCGAGGCCCGAATGCATCCGGCGATAGCCGAGGATTGGATGGCGCCGCATGCCGAAGCGCGAGGTGGTGCGCCCCGGAACGGGGGCCATCAGCCCGCCGCGCTGTTCGCCGACACCCGAGGCTTCGTAGAATTCGCCGTCGGAGCCCCAGCGCATCAGCTGCACGCGTGGCTGTTCGCCCCGGTCGAGCCCGGCATAGAGCAATTGCCCCGCCTGCCGTTCGCCCGTGGCGGCGCGGCGATGCGCCACGACGAAATCGAACGTGTCGCCCGCGCGTATATCGCGGTCGAGATTCACATATTGGCCGAGCGTCTTGAGATAGGCCTGCACTGCGCTCGCCGGGGCGCCTGCAGCGCGGGCCGAGCGATAGAGGCTGTCGCCCACCGTACCGCGAATACGCAAAGGGGTATCGTCGACGCGGATGACCTTTTTGGTCAGTGACAGGTCGGCCCCTTCGTCGAACCGGCCGATATCGAGTTCGAGATCGAACCGGGCGCGGAAAGCGATCGATTCGAGCGGGCGGGGCGCGCCCGGTGCAGGACGGCGGCCGAGCACGATGTCGAACGTCGTGCCGGGCTCGAGGTCGCTCAGCGCGGTCGCGCCCGCGACCAGTTCGGCAACGCGCAGGCTATCGTCGCGGCCCACGCCCGCACGGCGCAACATGCGTTCGAAGCTGTCGCCCTTGGCGAGTGTCGCAACCATATCGAGCGTCGGCCGCTCGGGCGCGCCAGCGAGCGGTTCGACCAGCGCGGTCGCCCCCATATGCCGGCCGCTGTCGGCGCCAAGCGCGAGCGGCAGGATCATCTGGCTGCGGTATTCGTCGCGCACCGCGTCGTCGATATGCGCGGGAGCGGCGGCTTCCAGCGGGGCGAAGCTTGGCCAGAAGGCCAGCGCCGCAGCCGTTAGGCCGACGAAGGTGCCCAGCCCGCGCAGCCAGCGCTTGCTGCCGATCTCGCTACCGAGGTCGGGCGCGAGATCGAGCTTTGCAATGCGGTGCGACAGGCGCTCGCGCGCATCGGCCCAGGAAAAGGCAGGCAAGGACACGGCGGAAAGGATCTGGTCATGCGCAAGCGCGGCAGCGGGTTGGCCCGGTCCGCCAGTTGCCTGCGGCCGGTCGCTCTCTTCCGAATCTGCATGGGACGTATACACGTCGCGTGTCCCTTCTATCTGGCCGCCCCGGCGGGGAAGCGAGCGGCCCGACCCGTGATGGTGGTCGTCTGCCCGCTTTGCCTGCCGAAACAAAGTAAAGAGCCGCTTAATATGCGGCCATGCGAGTCCGGAACGGGATGAATTGAATCCTCGGCGCGGCGAGTGGTTGCCCTTGCGTTCGCGCGCTGCCACCTAGGGCGCGTGCAGGATAGCGCGATCAAGGCGGTCCTCGGGCCCACCAATACCGGCAAGACGCATCTGGCGATCGAGCGCATGGTTGCGCATTCGAGCGGGTGCATGGGCTTTCCGCTGCGGTTGCTCGCGCGCGAGGTCTACGACCGGGTGCGCGCGATCAAGGGCGATGCGGCAGTCGCGCTGATTACCGGCGAGGAACGCGTCGAGCCCAAGGGCGCACGCTATATGTGCTGCACCGCCGAAGCCATGCCGCGCGACGGTGCGGGGGCCGCGTTCGTGGCCTTGGACGAAGCGCAGATCGGTGCCGACCGCGAGCGCGGCCATATCTTCACCGATCGGCTGCTCAACACGCGCGGCCGCGAGGAAACCATGCTGCTGGGCGCGGCCACGCTCGAGCCGCTGGTGCGGCAACTGATCCCCGAGGCCGAGATCTCCGATCGCCCCCGGTTCTCGACGCTCACGCATATCGGGCCGCGCAAGCTGTCGCGGCTCCCGCCGCGCAGTGCCATCGTCGCCTTCAGCGCGGAGCAGGTTTACGCCGTGGCCGAGATGCTGCGGCGGTTCCGCGGCGGCGCGGCGGTGGTGATGGGCGCACTGAGCCCCGAAACGCGCAACAAGCAGGTCGCATTGTTCCAGAATGGCGAGGTCGATTACATCGTCGCCACCGACGCCATCGGGATGGGGCTCAATCTCGATGTGAACCATGTCGCCTTCGCCGGGCTGAGCAAGTTCGATGGCGTGCGGATGCGCCGCCTGCTGCCAGCCGAGATGGCCCAGATCGCCGGGCGTGCGGGCCGCCACCAGCGTGACGGGACCTTCGGCACATTGGCGGGTACGACCAAGCATGGCACTGCACCCGAGTTCACCGAGGAAGAGATCTACGCGATCGAGGAGCATCGCTTCGCGCCGCTCACGCATCTGTACTGGCGCGAGCCCGAGCCGCGTTTCGCGTCGCTCGCCACACTGATGGCCGATCTCGAAGCCCCGCCCGAAGACCCCGCGCTACGGCTCGCACCGCAGGCGATCGATCTCGCCACGCTCAAGCGCCTGGCCGAGGAACCCGTGGCCGCCAATGTGCGCGGCGCGGGGATGGTGCGGCGGTTCTGGGAGGCCTGCTCGCTGCCCGACTTCCGCCAGCGCGGGCCCGATGTCCATGCGCGCTTCGTTGCGCGGCTGTGGCAGGACCTTGGCGTTGGCTATCTGGGGGCGGATTATGTTGCCGCGCGGATCAGCGAACTCGACAATATGGCCGGGGACATCGATACGCTGCAGGGGCGGATCGCGGCGATTCGCAGCTGGACCTATATTTGCCAGCGGCCCGATTGGGTGCTGGCGCGTGACGAAATGGCGTCCCGTGCGCGGGGCGTAGAGGCCAAATTGTCGGATGCGCTCCATGCGCGGCTGACCGAGAGATTCGTAAACCGGAGGACAGCAATCCTGATGAAGTCGTTAGGGCAGGATGCAGGCATGTTGCCGATCGAGATGAGTGACGATGGCGCGGTGACGGTAGAGGGCGAGGTGCTCGGCCATGTCGCCGGGCTGCGCTTTACCGTCGATCCTTCCGCTCGGCAGGAAGACCGCCGGATGCTGCTGGCCGCAGCGGAGAAAGCGCTGCCGCGGCTGCTGGGCGAGAAAGCCGTGGCGCTGGCCGGATCGGATTTCGGTGAGGTCGAACTGGCGCGCGGGGCAATCCGCTGGCGCGGACAGGAGCTGGCAAAGCTCGAGCACCGCGATGGCAGCGTGACGCCGCTGCTGGTGCCGTCACGCGAAGTGGCCGCGCTGCCCGATGCGGCGCGGGCCACGCTGCTCGCCGCGCTCGAAGGATGGCTCACGCAGAAGCTGAGTCCGCTCGAGCCGCTCGAGAAACTGCATCATGCCGCGAGCAATCCCGAGGCCGGATCGCAGGCGCGCGCGCTGCTGCTCAATCTCATCGCCGGGCATGGCTATGTCACCCGCGAGCAGGCGGGGATCGAGCATTTGCCCAAGGAAATGCGACCCTTCCTGCGCAAGATCGGGGTCACTTTCGGGGCGCTCGACATCTTTGCCGCGGCGCTGCTCAAGCCTGCGCCGCGCCAATTGCTCCATGCGCTTGGCCTCGACCGGCGCCCGGTGCAGGACGCAATGCTGCCGGTCATTCCCGACACGAAAAAGCTCCCTTCGGGCTACCGCCATGCCGGGAGCCAGGCGATCCGGATCGATCTGGTTGAGAAGATTCTACGCGCCGCTCACGAAACGCGCGCGAAGGCGCAAGCCAAGGATCGCAAGCGCAAATTCGTGCTCGACCTGGCATTGCCGATCTCGATTGGCCTCGAAGAAGGAAATATTTCCCGCTTGCTCGGTACTGCCGGGTTCCGGGTGCAAAAGGCCCGCCCGCTGGCCGAGGGGCAATTCGGCCCGCCGCGGCCCGACCGATGGGAATGGCGTCCCTCGCGCCGCAAGCAGGAACGGCAGAAACCCGTGCAGCCGCGCGAAGGCAGTGCCTTCGCCGCGCTTGCAGATCTGGTGCGTTGATGGCGCGCTGCGAGTGAGGATCGACCGGCTGCTGTGCTATTTGCGCTTCGTGCGCACACGCAGTGCCGCACATCGACTGGTCGAGGAAGGCCACATCCGCCGCAATGGCGAGCGGGTCACCCGCTGTTCGCGCGACATTGCCGAGGGCGATATTCTCACGCTGCCGCTTGGCGACAGGGTCCGCCTGATCGAAATCCGCACGCTGCCCGAGCGGCGCGGCCCCCCGCGCGAAGCCGAAGCCTGTTATCGGGACCTTGACCCGCAAGGATAATCCGCCCTAGCAGCGCGGGAAAGAGTATCACTTCGAGGGAATACGCTACCCATGACCTATGTCGTCACCGATGACTGCATCAAGTGCAAGTACACCGACTGCGTCGAGGTCTGCCCGGTCGACTGCTTCTACGAGGGCGAGAACATGCTCGTCATCAATCCCAGCGAATGCATCGATTGCGGCGTTTGCGAACCCGAATGTCCGGCCGAGGCGATTCTGCCCGATACCGAGGATGGGCTCGAGAAATGGCTCGAGCTGAACACCAAGTTCAGCGCCGAATGGCCGAACATCACCCAATCGAAGGAACCACCCGCCGAGGCCGACGAGCACAAGGGCGAAGAGGGCAAGTTCGACAAGTACTTCTCGCCCGAGCCCGGCGAAGGCGATTGATCGCGCCGGCGCGTGCTCGCTGATTTGAAGGCGGCCTGGCAGGCCGGCGACACCGACAATATCGGCATACTGGCAGCGGGAATCGCGCATTATGCGCTGCTCGCGCTGGTGCCTACGCTGGGTGCCCTCGTCCTCGGATATGGCCTGTTCGCCGACCCGAAAACGGTGGCTGCGCATGTCGACTTGCTCGCTGGGAGGCTTCCCGCCGCTGCCGCCGAACTGATCGGCGGTCAGCTGGAAAGCGTTGCCCAAGGCGCGTCCGGAGCCAAGGGCCTCGGCCTTCTGGTGTCGCTCGCAATCGCGCTGTTCGGTGCGCGCAATGGCGCGCGCTCACTAATGACCGGGATCAATATTGCCTACGGCACCAATGGCGCGCGCGGCTTCGTGAACGGAAATCTGGTCGCACTGGCGCTCACTGCAGCGGGCCTTTGCGGCTTTATTCTGGCGGCTATCGGGAGCGCGGCGCTGGCTGGGATCGGCGGATTTTTCGGCGGTCTTGTCAGCCTTGCTTTTCTGTTGGCGATCGCAGTTCTGGGCGCGGGCCTGTTGTACCGCTTTGCCCCGAACGGCCCCGCCCCGGCATGGTCGGCAATCTGGCCGGGCGCGATGACATTCGCGGTCCTCTGGCTCATCGCAACCGCGGCGTTCGGTTTCTATGCGGCGAATTTCGGCAGCTATAACGCCACTTACGGCGCGCTGGGTGCGGTTCTCGCGTTGATCACCTGGTTCTGGGCCACCGGTTTCCTGCTGCTCTTCGGGGCCGAACTGACCGCACTCCGCAACCGCCGCCTTTAGGGGCCGACGGAACCTTTTACCGCAGACTCGCAATATTGCGTCGGCTGTGCTATATAATGCAACAACTGAGCCGGTTTGCTCCCGGCCAGGTGTCCGAATTGAAAGGGCAGGCCACCAGCAACGTCAGCTTCGGTCCCAGACCGCACTCCCTTATGCGGGGCTGCGGCCAAGGGGTTCCTTGACGCTGCTGTTTCCTAACGGCCAAGCCCGAGGAAAGGAAAGATTGCATGGCAAGCAAGGCTGATGCCTTCGACGTTGGCGATTACGTTGTTTACCCCAAGCACGGCGTTGGCCGTGTGATCGAACTGCAGAGCGAGGAAATCGCCGGTATGCAGCTCGATCTCTATGTCCTCCGCTTCGAGAAGGAGCGCATGACGCTCCGCGTTCCGGTGAACAAGGTCGAATCGATCGGCATGCGCAAGCTGTCGAGCGACAAGACGCTCAAGGAAGCGATGGAAACGCTCAAGGGCAAGCCCAAGGTCAAGCGGACCATGTGGAGCCGCCGCGCCCAGGAATACGAAGCGAAGATCAATTCGGGCGAAATCGTCCTGATCGCCGAGGTCACGCGCGACCTGTTCCGCCCGGACGACCAGCCCGAGCAGAGCTATTCCGAACGCCAGATCTTCGAAGCCGCGTCGAGCCGCCTCGCGCGCGAACTCGCCGCGATGGAGAAGACCGACGAGCCGACCGCGCTCGAGAAGATTCTCGACGTGCTGCGCGAACATGCGCCACAATATTACGAGAACACCGAAGACGCGTAAGCGCGACGCTTCACGAACACGCAAGAGGGGGTGCCGCCGGGCGCCCCCTTTTTCGTTTCAGCGGTAATCCATCAAGCGATTACAACTGTCGACGAACGCGCTCGACATGGCAGGGCGAAGGTGGGAGCGTGGCGTCCAGCAATTCGGAGAACCGCCATGTTTCGTATCATCGCCGCCTGCACGCTCGGCCTCGCGGCCGTCACCGCCCTTCCCGCCAGCCCAGCCATGGCCGATAAGTCGTGGCGCTCCAGCCTGGACGATGCCGAGCCGATCCCGACCTCATGGACCGCGACCGGTCGGTTTGCGCAACTCACGCTCGCAGGGAGCGACGAGGTCATCGTCAGCCGCGGCGACCGCTGGCAAATCCGCGCAAGTGGCAGCCCGGCCGTGATCGCCGACCTGCGTTTCGAGGTCGAGGATGGCGATCTGCTGATCGGGCGTCGCTGGCGCCGTACGCCGGCCGCAGGCATGGCCCGCATCGAGGTGATCGCCCCCGATGTGGAAGCGGTTACACTGGCCGGATCGGGCATGCTGCGGGTCGACGCGATGAACGGCGAAGAGGTCGATGTCACCGTGGCCGGATCGGGTACGCTCGATATCGGACGGGTCGACGCTACCCGCTTGTCGGCGACGATCGCGGGGTCGGGCGATCTCGAAGTGGCGGGCCGCGCCGATCGCGGCCGGATCACCATCGCCGGTAGCGGCGGGATCGATGGCCGCCAGCTGCAGGTGGACGGTGCGAGCGTTTCGATCGCCGGGTCGGGCGATGCCCGTTTCCGCGCCAAAGGCCGCGTTTCCGCCAGTATCGTCGGCAGCGGCCATGCGCTGGTTACCGGTACCACCGACTGCACCCAGAGCCGCATGGGATCGGGGCATCTGACTTGTACACGCTGATCGGTGGGGGCGACGGCTGGCGCGCCCGCCGCGCCTCCGCAACCCTTTCCCTTGATGAAGAGGTGTCACTGTATTATATGGGCAATACGGACTGGCACAGGAAAGGACATTACCGTGACGATCCATCGAATTTTCAAGGGCTTCGCCCCGCTTGCTGCACTCGCCGGAGCAGCCCTTCTCGCCGGCTGCGATGGCATGAATATCAAGATTGGCGACAGCGAGGGTGTGCCGCTCGCCGAACTCGACATGAGCGGCCCCGCGCCCACCGAACTGGTTCTGGCCGGCCCCGATCGGGTCATCGTCACCGAAGGCGATGAGCTCGACATTACCGTCTCGGGCGACGATGCCGCAATCGAAGCGCTGCGGTTCTCGCTCGACGACGATTCGCTCGGTATCAGCCGCGAAAGCGATAGCTGGCGCGACAGGGGCGTCGCCACCGTGCGCGTGACCATGCCCAGCCTTACCGCGATGGTTCTCGCCGGGTCGGGTGATATCGAGGCAGCGTCGATGAGCGACGAGGCCAATGTCACCATCGCCGGTTCGGGCACCGCCAAGGTCGTGCGGATGGACGCGCGCTCGCTTGATCTCACTATTGCCGGATCGGGTGATTTCGAAGCCGCCGGCAGTGTCGGCGAGCTCGACATGACGATCGCCGGTTCGGGCCGAGCGCGCATGGCGGACCTCCAAGTCGGCAATGCCGACATTTCGGTCGCCGGTTCGGGCGATGCCGAATTCTCCTCCGACGGGGCGGTCGAGGCCAATATTATGGGCTCGGGCACGATTACCGTGAATGGCCGCGCGGACTGCACCGTCAGTGCGATGGGCTCGGGCAAGCTCAATTGCCGCGAAGTCCGCGCTGCGGAAACCGGTCCCGAGGCACCGCGCGCTCCCGACGGACCGGAAGCGCCCGAGGCACCCGAGGCCTAGTTCATCGACGGGTTAGCGATTATGGGCTAGGCGGCGCGGCGAAAGGAATTTCCATGCACCGCCTAGCCCTTCTTATCCTCCTGCCCGCCAGCGTGATGCTACCCGGCTGTCTTGCCAAGGCCGTGGTCGACGTCGCGACGGCGCCGGTAAAGGCGGTGAGCAAGGGCGTCGACCTTGCCACCACCAGCCAGTCCGAAGCCGACGAGAAGCGTGGCCGCGAGATCCGGCGGCGCGAGCAGCGCCTCGCCAAGCTCGAGCGCGACTATGAAAAGCAGCTCGACCAGTGCGAGGACGGCATTCGCCGCGCCTGCGACGAGGCGCGCGACACCTATGCCGAGATGCAGCAGATCATCCCGACGCTCCCCTACGAACCTGAAGACGATTAATTGGGCGGCGTCGCCGCGCGGCGCAGCCGGTCGTTGATCGCGACGCCGATCCCTGTTTGGGGGACCGGGGCGATGGCAATGCGGGGCTTGTCCGAGCGCGCGCCTTCGTGAAGGCAGGCGTAGAGACGCGCTGCCGCCTGAGTCAGATCGCCGCTGTCCGAAAGCGTGCAGTCGCCCTGAATTGCACCAAAACCGATCCAGAACTCGTCTGGCGCAACTTCTGAGGCCATCAGACGCACCGGCTTCCCCGGTGCGTAATGGCTCTCGAGCTGGCCCGGCGCTTCGATCGAGCCTGCGTTCGCAGCCGTCAGCCCGAGATCGATCGGGCCCGGGCGCAGAATGTCCACCGAGCCATCGCTGCGCACTGCTGCGATGGTGGACTCCAGCCCCCTGGTGCAATCCCCCCCGTCGAGGACCGCATCGATCCGGCCTCCGAGCGAGGCCAGAACATGCGTCGGCGAGGTAGGACTGATGAAACCGCTGCGATTCGCGGAAGGGGCCGCGAGCGGAAGACCGACCGCATCGAGCAAAGCGCGCATGACCGGGTGCGAGGGCATCCGCAGCGCCAGCGTATCGAGACCTGCCGTCACCGCGTCGGACAAGTCGGCAGCACGGCGGCGCGGCAGCACCAGCGTGAGCGGGCCGGGCCAGTGGTGCTGCGCCAGGCGTTCGGCGACGGGCGAGAATTCGGCCAGGGCACGCGCTTGCGCCAGCGATGCCACATGGACGATCAGGGGATTGAAGCTCGGTCGCCCCTTGGCCGCGTAGATCTTGGCGACCGCCGCGTCGCTATCGGCGCGGGCAGCGAGACCATAGACCGTCTCGGTCGGCACCGCGACAAGCCCGCCATCACGCAGGATTTTCGCGGCGCACGCGATGCCACCTTCCTCGACGTGAAGCGTTTCCGTAGCGTATTTGCCGCTCATGCCCGCGCGCTATATCTGCCTGCGCACAAAGCCAAGAGGATACCACCGTGACCTATACCCCCGCCACGCAGGACCAGCTGCTTGCCATCCGCGTCAATGCCGGCATCGAGGAGCTTGCCCAGTCCGAAAAGTTCGCCGCCGCAGAACCCGATATGGTCGAGGCGATCGTCGGCGGGATCGGCGAATTCGCGGCCGGCGAATGGGCCCCGCTCAACCGCGTGGGCGATCTCGAAGGCGCCAAGCTCGAAAACGGCGTGGTGCGCCTGCCCGGGGGCTTCGCCGAGGCCTATGAACACTATGTCGAGCAGGGCTGGAATGCGATTTCGGGGCCGGTGGAATTCGGCGGTCAGGGACTGCCCTTCACGCTCTCGTGCAATGTGCTCGAAAACCTCGGCACCGCGAACATGGCCTTCAACCTGCTTCCCATGCTGAGTGTCGGGTCGATCGAATCACTCGAACATCACGGCTCGAAGGAGCTGCAGGAGAAATATCTGCCCAAGCTGGTCAGCGGCGAGTGGTCGGGCACGATGAACCTGACCGAACCGCAGGCGGGCTCCGATGTCGGGGCGCTGCGGACCACGGCCCAGCCGATTAGCGAGGGTGAGCATGCGGGCAAGTACCGCATCAAGGGCCAGAAGATTTACATTACCTGGGGCGAGCACGAGCTGGCGAAGAACATCATCCACCTCGTCCTCGCGCGGCTGCCCGATGCGCCCGAGGGAACACGCGGCATCTCGCTGTTCATCGTCCCCAAGTATCATGTGAAAGACGATGGCACCCCCGGCGAGCGCAACGATCTGCGCTGCGTCAGCATCGAACACAAGCTGGGCATCAATGCCTCGCCCACCTGCGTGATGAGCTATGGCGACAATGGCGAGTGTATCGGCGAACTGGTCGGCGCAGAAAACCGCGGGTTGATGGCAATGTTCACGATGATGAACAATGCGCGCATCAATGTCGGCAACCAGGGCGTCCAGATCGGCGAGAGGGCGACCCAGCAGGCGCTCGACTTTGCCAGGGAGCGCATCCAGTCCGCGCGCGCCGGCTCACCCGACAAGGCACCCGTATCGATCATCGAGCACCCCGACGTGCGGCGCATGCTTCTACGGATGAAGGCGGTGACCGAAGGCGCGCGGGCGCTGCTCTATTATACTGCGGGCCAGGTCGACCGGGGCACGCTGGGCGACGCGGCTGCGGGGGCGCGCGGCGAAGTGCTGACTCCGCTGATCAAGGCATGGGGGACCGATATCGGGATCGAAGTCGCTAGCCTCGGCGTGCAGGTCCATGGCGGCATGGGCTTCGTCGAGGAAACCGGCGCCGCGCAGCATTGGCGCGATTCGCGCATTGCCCCGATCTATGAAGGCACCAATGGCATCCAGGCCGCCGACCTCGTCACCCGCAAACTCGGGCTTGACGGCGGCGAAGCGCTCACCGGGGTAATCACCGATGTGGCGCGCGAAGCCGCAGACGAACCCGCGCTTGCCGGGCTCGCGGCCGATTGCGCTGCAGTGGCTCAATGGATGCGCGAGGATGCCAGCCTCGACGATCGGCTGGCGGGTTCGGTGCCGTTCTGCACCATGTTCGCCGTGGCGGTGGCCGGGGCGCAGCTGGTGCGACAGTTGCGCGCGGTCGAAGACGGCGCTGCCCCCGGAATTGCTGCCACCAAGGCGGCCAGCGTGCGCTTTTTCCTCGACCGCATCGTCCCCGAAGCCGCGGGCCTCAAAAGCGCCGCTATGGCAGGCGGAGAGGCGCTTTACGCGCTCTCGGCCGACCAGCTCGTGGGCTGACCTATTCCGCGGTTACCCGCCGCGCATAGTCATCCTCGCCGAAGGTCGCCTGCTGCCCGCGCAATTCGCGCTGCGGGGGAAGGCGATCGCCGGTCACCCGTTCGATGCCCTGCTGCGCCTCGGCACCGGGAGCGAAGACGCGCCAGATAATCCCGGCAGTATCGTCCGAAACGAGCAGCGATCCGTCACCCGCCCATTCGACCCAGGTCGGGCGTCCGCGCGTCGTGCCGTCGTCCTGCAGGAAGCCCGTGAGCACGGGTACCGGCTTACCAACCGGATTGCCGCGCTCGTCAAAGGCGACATAGACCACGTCGTAGCCCGAGGGCGGCTTGCGGTTCCACGAGCCATGACGGGCGATCAATGCGCCACTGGCGAAGTTCTCACCCAATTTGGCGCCTTCGCGGCTGAAAACGAAACCCAGCGCAGCGACATGCGGGCCCAGCGCATATTCGGGCGTGCGCACATAGCTGATGGCCTGCGGGATCGGGTATTTGACCCGGCGATCGAAATTGTCGCCGTAATAGACCCAGGGCCAGCCATAATGCGCGCCTACGGGGACATTGGTCAGGTAGTCGGGCACCAGATCCGAACCGAGCATGTCGCGTTCGTTGACCGTGGTCCACAGTTCCCCCGACCAAGGGCTGAAATCGAGGCCATTGGCGTTGCGCAGGCCCGCGGCGAAGACACGCTGGCGGCCGGTTTCGAGATTGATTTCCCAGATCAGCGCGCGGCCTTCTTCGATCTCGAGCCCGTCCTCACCGATATTCGATTTGGAGCCGACTGCCGCATAAAGGCGGTTGCCATCGGGATGCAGCGCGAGATTGCGCATCCAGTGGCCGGTACCCTCGGCGAGATCGGCGATCTTGCGGCCTTCGCCGGTCACCTGGGTCGCGCCGAGTTCGTAATCGAATGCCAGCACTTCATCGTGATTGGCGACATAGAGCGTGTCGTCGCCCCAGGCGAGGCCCGAGGGCGAGTCGAGATCGTCGCGCAGGACGAACCGGCCTTCGGCCACCCCGTCGCCATCGCCATCGCGCAGCAGGACCAGCTGGTTGGCGCTGTCGCCGCCCGCGCCCGCCTTCCGGAACAGGAAGCCGGCGATGAGGTCGCGCAGCCAATTGCTCTCGCCGCCGCCAAGTTTAGGCGATTGGGTCAGCGAGACCAGGATATCGCCATTGGGCAGTGCCTGCAGCGTGCGCGGATGGTCGAGACCATCCGCGAACCGCGTGACCGCAAGGCCTGCGGCAGCGGTCGGGACTTCATCCTCGGCCCATCCCACCGGTTCGGCGATGGCAACGGTCGGGAAGCTTTCGGCTTCAGGCTCATCGAGCGTGGGATCGGTGCCCACGGTCTCCTCGAAAGCGACATCGGCGGTATCGCCCCGGGTGAAGAAATAACCGGCGACCAAAACCACCAGCAGGATGACGAGGAGCGCGATGCCCAGCTTCTTGAGGATTCCCATGGCGCGGGGATAAGCGAGCCTTGCTGCGGGAGCAATGGCCCTTGCAGCGCGGCGCGCGCACGCTACATCGCGCGCCATGTTCGATTTCCGCCCCGATCCAGCGACGCCCAAGCCCGAAGCCTATCGCCAGCTGCTCGATGCGGCCGAAGCGCTGACTGCGGGCGAACCCGATGCAGTCGCCAATATGGCCAATATCGCCGCGCTGCTGTGGGATTTCCTGCCCGATTTGAACTGGTCCGGCTTCTACCGCGTCATCGGCGACGAGTTGGTGCTTGGCCCCTTCATGGGACGCCCCGCCTGCATCCGTATTCCGATGGGCCAAGGGGTCTGCGGGGCAGCGGCGCGCGACGGTAGAACACAGCTCGTCGAAGACGTGCATTCATTCCCCGGCCATATCGCCTGCGATTCGGTCACCAACTCCGAACTGGTGGTCCCGGTGCTGCGGGACGGGGCAACCGTCGCGGTGATCGATCTCGATAGCCCCGCCAAGGCCCGGTTCGACCGCGACGATGCCAATGGTGTCGAGGCGTTGGCCCGCATGCTCGCAGACCGTATCTAAACTCTGCCGCCCCATTGCGGCACAGACGCAGGGGCAGCTTTTGCGCTCCGCAGGAGGGATGCTAAACAGGGCGTTAACGAAAGCGACGCGGCGTGATCCCGAGTCGCTTGAAGGAGCTCTTGCTATGA
Source organism: Qipengyuania sp. HL-TH1 (assembly GCF_036365825.1). Taxonomy (NCBI): domain Bacteria; kingdom Pseudomonadati; phylum Pseudomonadota; class Alphaproteobacteria; order Sphingomonadales; family Erythrobacteraceae; genus Qipengyuania; species Qipengyuania profunda. Next base: position 2,856,911 of record NZ_CP142675.1, on the reverse strand, counting down.
TCGCCCGCACCGCCCTTGCCCTGACTGCTTCCTGCTTGGCGTTTACGTCAGGTGCAGCCCTGGCGCAGGAAACCATGTCCTATGAGACCGGTCAGTACGAATATGCACAGGCGCTGCCCGAGCTCGACGACGATGTGGTGACAGAAACCGTCACGAGCGAGCCCACCGGTACGGCGCGCGTCATTCCTGCGCGGCAGGCACCCCCGGTATTCGTCAGCAAGCCGACGATCCAGTCGATCGATCCCTCGGCTCCGGTCTATTATACCTATGAAGCGCCGAGCAGCGAAGCAGTCCCCGCCGCGCGGACGATCGCTGCACGGGGAACCGCCGCTACCGTGGTGCCGATCCAGCCGACCTATATCTACGTCCAGCAAATGCCGCAGGTGGTCTATAGTTACCCGGCACCGGTCAGCTATGCGGTGCCGGCCACGGGCGGCGCAGCGCGGGTGATTTATCCCGCCGGCGCTCCGGCCCAGGCTGTTCCCGCCGAGTATGGTTATGGCGCCGCGCCGGCGCAGCTTCCCTTCGGGTCGCAAGTCGTTGCCTTCGATCGCAATGCATGGCTCGAGGAATGCCGTGCCCGGCTCGACACTTACGAGACGGACAGCGACCGCGGTGAAATCATCGGCGCGCTTGTGGGCGGCGCGGCAGGCGGTTTGCTCGGTAACCGGATCGCAGGACGCGGGGATCGCATGGCGGGTACCCTGATCGGTGCGGGTGCCGGGGCGCTGGCCGGGATGGCCGCGGGTGACGCGATCGAGGACGGCAGTCGCCGCCGGACGAACAGCCAGGGCCAGTGTCAGGCCTATCTCGACGATTACATGCAGCAGGCGATGGCTAGCGCAGGAACTGTCCAGTACAACCAGGCGGGGCAGTATATGCTGATGCCGGTGACGGTCACCGTGCCGCAACGCGCGGTCTATCCCGACGGCAGCCCCGCCAACTAGGCTCTTGCCGGTATTCGTCCGGCCAAGGCTTCATACCATACGGGGCTTAGCCCACTAGATGTCGCCGCCCGTAAGCCTCTGACAAATAAGGTCTAATTGATCGAGTGTGCGGAACCGGATAGTCACGCTTCCGGTATTGGGCGTCGCGTCGGTAGAGATCTTTACCGGCATCCCGAGAAATTCCTCGAGATGGCTCTGGACCGCGTCGATATCTGCATTGCCCCCCGCCTCAGGCCTGTCTCCCGATCCGTTCTCGGCGGTCTGCCGGCTGCGCGGCTTGCGGGTGAGCGCTTCCATTTCGCGAACCGAAAGACCTTCGGAAACCGCCTTCCTCGCCAGTTCGGTCGCCTCTTCGCGGCCGATCAAGGCGCGCGCGTGGCCCATCGACAACGAACCCTCGGCCAAAAATGCCAGGATCGTATCAGGCAGCGCGAGAAGGCGCTGGAAATTGGCCACGTGGCTGCGCGATTTGTCGACCAGCTTGGCGATCTCGGCCTGCGTCATCCCCTCGTCATCGGACAGTTTCTGATAAGCGCGCGCTTCCTCGACAGGGTTGAGGTCCTCGCGCTGGAGGTTCTCGATAAGCGCGAGCGCCATCACCTCGCGCTGGTCCAGTTCGCGCACCAGCGCCGGAATTTTATGCAGGCGGGCCTTCTGCGCCGCCCGCCAGCGCCGTTCACCCGCGACCAGACGGTAACGTCCCCCGCCCAGCGGAGAAACAATGATGGGCTGGATCACGCCGCGCGACGCGATCGAAGACGCAAGCGATTCGAGCGCGTCTTCGTCGAAGCGGCTGCGCGGCTGACCCGGCAATGGCTCGATATCAGCCACGGGGATCGAGGCGAGGCCCTCGGTCGGTGCCGTGCGCGGTTCGGAATGGTCCGCCGGCGAACTGCCGCCGGAGCCGCTATCCTGCCGTACGAGCGGTTCTTCGCGGCGCGTCTCTCCCAGCAAGGCACCAAGTCCCTTGCCGAGCTTCTTCTTGCGGTCGATCGGTTTTGCTCCGGTATTCGATGCGGTTTCGCTCATGCCGCCTTCCTCTTTTCGGGTAGTCGTCCGATCAGCTCGCGCGCGAGACCGATATAGGCGCGGCTGCCCGAGCAATTGTGGTCATAGACCAGCGCGGGCATTCCGTGACTGGGCGCTTCGGAAAGCCGCACATTGCGCGGGATCACGCTGTCGAAGACGAGCTTGCCCAGGCAATCGCGCACATCGTCTGCGACCTGGTCGGTCAGCCGATTGCGGCGGTCGAACATGGTCAGAACGACGCCTACGATACCCAGATCGGTGTTGAACCCCTGCTGCACGCGCTCGACCGTCTGGAGTAGCTGGCTCAGCCCTTCCAGTGCGAAAAACTCGCATTGCAGCGGTACCAGAAGCGTATCGGCTGCGCAGAGCGCGTTGAGCGTCAGCAGTCCGAGCGACGGCGGGCAATCGATGAAGCAGACTTCGTATCCGGCGAAACTACCCCGTTCCTGCGCCGACAGCGCGTTGCGGAGGCGTGCGGTGCGATCGACCACCGACACCAGCTCGACTTCGGCGCCCGATAGATCCTGCGTTGCGGGCACGATATCGAGACCCGGAATGTCGGTCGGCTGTGCACATTCAGCCAAAGTGGCCTGGTCGAGCAGCAAATCGTAGCTGGTGTTTTCACGGTCGGCAGCCGCGACACCCAAGCCAGTCGATGCGTTTCCCTGCGGATCGAGGTCGATCAGAAGCGTTTTCCAACCCGTAGCAGCCATCGCCGTGGCGATGTTGATCGCGGTGGTGGTCTTGCCCACCCCGCCCTTCTGGTTGGCAATTGCGATCGTGATCATGCTTTGGCGCTCCACTTGCCGCGTCCGACGATGATTCCCGCTTCGGAATCGGTGTGCGATTGTTCCACGTGAAACATCGCGCGGCGATTCTTGGGCAGTTCGCTGACTTCTTGCGCTGCGGAACGCCCTTTGGGCAACACCCAGCAGGTGCTCCTTGTGGAGAAGCGCGCCGATAATGCGAGCAGGCGGTCGAGCGGTGCAAAGGCGCGCGCGGATATCACACCGGCATCGAATACCTCGACATTCTCCAGCCTGGTGCCCTCTATCCGGCAGTTTTCAAGGCCCATCAGGCTCACAGCCCGCGAAAGCCATTCGACCCGGCGCTTGCGCGATTCCACCAGAACCACCGGCATATCGGGTTTCATCGCGGCGATAACGACACCGGGGAAACCCGCCCCGCTCCCGAGATCGAGCCATGGCTGTGAGGCGGAAGGGGTGTCACACAGTGCCAGCAATTGCGCCGAGTCGGCAATATGCCGCTGCCAGATCTTCGAAAGCGTGGGCTTGGCGACCAAATTCTGCTGCTGGTTCTCGACCGGAAGCGCCTGAGCCAGGCGGTCGAGACGTTTCATGGCCTCCTCGTCGCACATACCGGCGACAAAGGCACGCGCATCGCTCTCCGAGGAAATCATGCGGCGCGGTCCAGCTTGCGGGCATGCACCAGCAGCGCAGCCAGCGCCGCCGGGGTGATCCCGCGGATGCGACCCGCCGCTGCCAGCGATTCGGGGCGAGCAAGCAACAGTCGCTCGATCATCTCGTTGGAAAGGCCCGGGACATCGGCGAAGGGGAAGTCACGCGGCAGGTTCTGCGCCTCGCTACTGCGCAGATCGGCGAGCTCGGCGCGCTGGCGGGCAAGATAGGGGGCGTAAAACGCATCCTCGGCCATCTCCACCGCGAGCGGATCGGCGGGATCGACGCCCTCCATCCACGGCGCCAGCGTTTCGAGAGTGGCATGACCGCCTCCCAGCCATTCCGCGGCCGGGCGCGGACCCGCGTCACGTTTCACGTGAAACCCCGCGTCGGACAGGACCTTGGAATGGATCGGGGTCGCAAAGCGCTCGGCGTAACGGTTCCGCCGGTCCTCGCGCCGGGCATACCATTCCCGCCGCCCTTCCCCGACCAGGCCACAAGCAACACCCAGCGGCGTGAGCCTTGTGTCGGCGTTGCTTGCGCGCAGGCGCAGGCGGTATTCGGCCCGCGAGGTCAGCATGCGATACGGTTCGGTGATTCCCTGCAGCGTGAGATCGTCGAGCATGACCGCGATATAGGAATTCGCCCGGTCTAGCGGTGCGGGGGCAACGCCCAGCACTGTCGAGGCGGCATGCATTCCCGCCATCAGTCCCTGCGCTGCGGCCTCTTCGTACCCCGTCGTGCCGTTGATCTGCCCAGCGCAATACAGGCCCGGGATAGCACCCAGTTCCAGCCCCGAACTGAGCGCCCGCGGATCGATATGATCGTACTCCACTGCATAGCCGGGCACCGCCATCTCGACACGGCCCAAGCCATCCATCTCGCGCAGCATGGCGAGCTGGACATCGACCGGGAGCGAGGTGGAAATCCCGTTGGGATAGACCAGCTCGGTAGCCAGCCCCTCGGGTTCGAGGAAGACCTGATGCCCTTCGCGGTCGCCGAAGCGATGAATCTTGTCTTCGATCGACGGGCAATACCGCGGACCGGCGGCGCCGATTGCGCCGGAGAATAACGGCGACCGGTCGAGATTGGCGCGGATGATATCGTGCGCGCGCTCGTTGGTCCGCGTGATGGCGCAGAATATCTGCGGATTGCATCGCTCGCTAGTGAGCGAGCTCATCGTCCAGGCTTCGCGGTCGGAGGGTTGTTCCTCGAGCGCGGCCCAGTCGATGGTGCGCCCGTCGAGGCGCGGCGGGGTGCCGGTCTTGAGCCGCCCCATCGGCAAATCCGCCTCGCGCAATTGCGCCGCCAGCCGGTGCGCCGCCCCCTCGCCGATCCGGCCACCTTCGAAACGCTCTTCGCCCCGGTAGAGAATACCGCCGAGAAATGTCCCGGTGCACAGGACAACGGCCTTCGCACCAAGAGCAGTGCCGTCCGCCAGTTCCAGCCCCGCGACACGATTTCCGGCGAACCGGAGCGCGGCCACCTCGCCTGCAATCAGATCGAGCCGCGGCAGCGATTCTACAATCGACTGGACCGCATCATGGAACAGCTGGCGATCCGCCTGCACACGCGGGCCCCAGACGGCGCTCCCCTTCGAGCGGTTGAGCATTCGGTAGTGAATTGCAGCCGCGTCTGCAGCGCGGCCGATGACGCCATCGAGCGCGTCGACCTCACGCACCAGATGGCCCTTCCCCAGCCCACCGATCGCCGGATTGCAGCTCATCGCGCCGATTTTATCGAGGTCGAGGCTGACCAGGCTCGTGCGCGCGCCCATGCGGGCGGCCGCACAGGCCGCCTCGACACCGGCGTGACCGCCGCCGACTACAAGGACATCGAAGGTTTGCATTGGAGGCGCGCCTTAGCCTTCGCCCGGACTTGCGTCAAAGTGCATGTTTCACGTGAAACACTACTTGCCGATGCAAAAGCGGCCAAATAGCGCGTCGAGCATCTCTTCCGTTGAATCGCGACCCACCAGCCGATCGAGCGCGCGTCTCGCGCTCCGCAGGTTCTCCGCTATCACGAGCAGATCACCCGCGACGTCCACTGCTTCCAGATGCTCAGCCGCGGCGACGGCCCATTCCGTCTGCCGGCGGTTGAACCCGACCTGGTCGACAGGCGGAAGCGCCTCCTTGCCCAAGGCCACCAGATGTTCGAGCAACTCGCCAACTCCGGCACCGGTTACAGCCGATACTTTCAGGCCCTCGGCGCCGGGGCAGCTCTCGAGGTCGCTTTTCGAATTGACCTGGATCGACCCGGCGGGTGCCTGGCCGGGCTCACCTAGCCACAGCACGATCTGCCCTTGGTCCACCGCGCGGCGTGCGCGGGCGATGCCGATCTCCTCGATCATGCCCGTCCCTTCCTCGCGTATACCCGCCGTATCGACGAGGACGAATGGCACCCCGCCGATCGCAATTGGCCGTTCCAGCACATCGCGTGTCGTCCCCGCCTCAGCGGTCACGATAGCCGCATCGTCGGCCAGCAACGCATTGAAAAGTGATGATTTACCCGCATTCGGTGGTCCGGCGAGGACGACTCGAATGCCGTCGCGCAGGCGTTCAGCCGCGGGCTGCCCGGCGATCCGCCGCATCTCTACCGCGAGATCGCCAATTTTTCCTTCAAAGGATGCCGGCAAACCCGCCACATCTTCCTCGTCGGCGAAATCGATCACCGCTTCCACCGAGGCCGCGAGACCAAGTATCTGCTCGCGCCAGCTCTCGATCTGCCGGGATAGCGCGCCGCCCGCCGAAAGCAGCGCCCCCTTGCGTTGCAAGTCGGTTTCAGCTGCAAGCAGATCCGCAAGCCCCTCGGCCTCCGCGAGATCGATCCGGCCATTGCTGAAAGCCCGGCGAGTAAATTCACCCGCCTCCGCTTCGCGCAGGCCTTCCAGTCGCCCGAGAGCAGCCGCGATCGCGGCGACGACCGCGCGGCCCCCATGACAGTGAATTTCGGCCAGATCTTCGCCCGTGGCGGTAGCAGGCCCGGGAAACCACAGCACCAAGGCGACATCGAGCGGCTCGCCCGCGCAATCACGCAAGGTCCGCACGCGCGGCGAGCGCGCGGGGGGGAGATCGCCCGCCAGCGCGGCCAGCGCATCGCCCGCCTCGGGTCCGCTTATCCGGATGACACCGATCGCCGCCGGCGGTGCCCCGCTCGACAGGGCGAAAATCGTATCTTCCATCGCGCGCGGGCGCTCCTAGTCGTCGGCGGGCGTCTTGTCCGGCGAAGACGAGCGCGAGGCATTGGTGCCTTCCATGAAACTCTGGAACAGCTTGAAACCCGCCTGCCCCATCGGCGCAAGCTGCTTGGCGTATTCCTGCAGCTGTTCGTTGTTGTTCACGCCCTTCATCGCCTTGGACATCATGTCGACATAGACTGCATTCGCCTTGCCGACATCGGGAAGGCCCATGAAGGTCCGCGCCTCATCGGGCGTGCAATCGATTTCGATATGGACCTTCATCGCGCTTCCTCCGTTATGGCTTGCAAGACCCTATCTGGGTCCGCATCACGCGTCATGCAAGCATAAGACACCAATCGAAGCGAGGGAGCCCCGTCCATGAGCGAAACCGTCACCATCTCCGCCCTGTCCGGCAACGAAACGTTTACTGCCTATGTCGCGCGCCCGGCGAAGACGCCCAAGGCCGCCATTCTCGTGATCCAGGAGATCTTCGGCGTGAATGCGGGCATCCGCCGCAAATGCGACAAGCTGGCCGACGAAGGCTATCTCGCGGTCGCACCCGACCTGTTCTGGCGGCTCGAGCCCGGGGTCGAACTCGACCCCGACGTCGAGCCCGAGTTCCAGCGCGCGCTCGATCTTATGGGCAAGTTCAACCAGGACCAGGGCATCCGCGATATCGAGGCCACAATCCACCATATCCGCCGCGAGGAGGGTGTGCCCAAGGTCGGCTGCGTCGGATACTGCCTCGGCGGCCGCCTCGCCTTTATGACCGCCGCGCGCACCGATGTGGACGCCAGCGTCGGCTATTACGGCGTGGGGATCGACGGCCTGCTCGACGAGAAGCATGCCATCGCGCACCCGCTGATGCTGCATATCCCGACCGAAGACGGGTTCGTCGACAAGGATACACAAAAGGCCATGCATGCCGGGCTGGACAACCATCCGAAGGTCACGCTCCACAATTACGAGGGGCTCGACCACGGCTTCGCCACCGAATTCGGCAAGCGGCGATCGGAAGAGGCCGCGCAACTGGCCGATAGCCGCAGTGCGGAGTTCTTCGCCAAGCACCTCGGCTGATGCAGAACAAGGCGCATATCCGCAGTTCTTCCGAACTGTTCATGCGGTTCGGGCCCACGCTGGTGGTGGCGCTGCTGACCGCGCTGTTCGTCATGGTCGACTGGCTGCGCTGGGGGCTGGTATTCACCATCCCGCTGCTGCTGCTGGCGCTCTACGACTTCTTCCAGCGGCGGCATACGCTGTGGCGCAATTATCCGCTGCTCGCGCATGTCCGCTGGATCATGGAGGATTTGCGCCCCTATGCGCGTGCCTATCTGGTCGAGGGCGATCTGGAAGGCCGCCCCTTCAACCACCAGCAGCGCGCGCTGGTATATGCCAGGGCCAAGGGCCAGCTCGATTCGCATCCCTTCGGGACCGAGCTGGACGTCTATTCGGACGAGTATGAATGGCTCGCCCATTCCATGGCGCCCAATGCCCAGGCACCCTCCGAATGGCGCGTGGATGTCGGCAGCCGGCAATGCACCCGGCCCTATTCCGCGTCCCTGCTCAATATCTCGGCGATGAGCTTCGGCTCCTTGTCGGCCAATGCGATCATGGCGCTCAACAAGGGGGCCGCTGCGGGGAATTTCTACCACGATACCGGCGAAGGCGGCATCTCGCGCTATCACCGCTCGCATGGCGGCGACCTCGTCTGGGAAATCGGCAGCGGTTATTTCGGCTGCCGGACCGAGGACGGCGCGTTCGATCCCGACCGCTTTGCCGAAAGCGCCCGCGGCGAACAGGTCAAGATGGTCGAGATCAAGCTCAGCCAGGGCGCCAAGCCCGGCCATGGCGGGGTCCTGCCCGGCAGCAAGGTGACCGAAGAGATCGCCGCAGCGCGCGGGGTCCCGGTGGGGAGCGATTGCATCTCGCCCCCCGCGCATTCCACCTTCTCGACCCCGATCCAGATGCTCGAATGGGCCGCACAGCTGCGTGAACTGTCGGGCGGCAAGCCGGTGGGGGTCAAATTATGCGTCGGCAAGCCGCATGAGGTCTTCGCACTGATGAAGGCCATGCACGAGACGGGCATCACGCTCGATTACATCGTCGTCGACGGTGCCGAAGGGGGCACTGGGGCCGCTCCGGTCGAATTCTCCAACCGCGTCGGAATGCCGCTGCGCGAGGGGCTTATCCTCATGCGCAATGCGCTGGTCGGCAGCGGGCTGAAGCCTGAGGTCAAACTGGTTGCTGCGGGCATGGTGCATTCGGGTGCGGGAATGGCAATGAATTTCGGACTGGGCGCCGACTGGTGCAATGCCGGACGCGCCTTCATGTTCGCGCTGGGCTGCGTTCAGTCGATGAAATGCCATAACGACATGTGTCCGACCGGCGTGGCGACGCAGGACGCGACGCGGCAACGGGGTCTGGTACCGATGGAAAAGGCCGAACGTGTCGCGCGCTTCCAGCGCCACACGCTGCATTCCTTCCGTGAAATGATCGTTGCGATGGGGCTCGACAATCCGTGGCAGATTACGCCGGCGCATATCTCCGAGCGCCAGAACAGCGCCCAGTCGGACAGCCTCGACCACATCCATCGCTTCCTCGAGCCCGGCCAGTTGCTCGACTCCCCCGAAAGCACGCCCTATGCCAAGGCCTGGGCCGCCGCACGGGCGGATACATTTGCGGAGGCAGTATGACGGCGGAACAGGGTTTGAAACGCTGGCACGAGGTGGTCGAAAACGGCAATTCGCCCGAAGCGCTGGCGGCGATCATCCACGAAGACGCGGTGTTTCATTCGCCCGTCGTCCATACGCCGCAGCGCGGCCGCCCGATCGTGGTGGCCTATCTGTCCGCCGCAGGACAGACGCTCGGCAACGACAGCTTCGAATATGTCCGCGAACTGGTCGACGGCGAGAATGCGATGATTGAGTTCAAGACCGAGATGGACGGTATCGAGGTCAATGGCATCGATCTCATCCGCTTCGATCAAGACGGCATGATCGTCGACTTCAAAGTCATGGTGCGGCCGCTGAAGGCCGTGAACAAGGTCTGGGAGCAAATGGGCGCCATGCTGGAGCGCATGAAGGCGTCATAGGCGCGCGAGAATGAACGACGCGCGCTCCTCGGCGGGGACCAGGGGCAGGTCGATCAACGCATAGCCATGGTCGCGCCAGGCCCCGCACACGGCCCGGTCGCTGGCAATGGCTTCCTGCCAATCCTGGATTCGCTCATCATCGGGCGTGTAGATCGCGCGCCACGGCGGCGCGCGAAAGATCGGCCCGTCGAAACGATATTCCTCGCAGGCCCGCGCAATCGCGCCGGAGACGGGGAGTCCCTCGACCCGCAGGAAACCGGCAATATCGGGGAAGCCGCGGTCGAACACGACCGGTCCGTCGGCCTGCGTCTCGTCCCACGCCGCCAGTTGCGCCGAGAGCATTGCATCGGCGAAGGCGAGCGGATCCTCTTCGCGCAGCGCCATGCCGCCTGCGGATCTGAGGATCGTCCGCGCGACTTCCTCGACCGTAGTCACGCCGCGGCGGGAAAGCTCCGCCAGCAGGGTCGACTTGCCCGCCCCGGGAGCCCCTGTGATGGCAGCTCTCTGAACGGGCATCGCGCGCGAACCCTTACTGGTTCATCGTCGCGAAGAAGTCTTCGTTGGTCTTGGAATCCTTCATCTTGTCGAGCAGGAATTCCATCGCGTCAATCGTGCCCATCTGCATGAGGATACGGCGCAGGACCCACATCTTCGAGAGCTTGTCCTTCTCGACCAGCAGCTCTTCCTTGCGGGTACCGCTCTTGCCCACGTCGAGCGCGGGGAAGATACGCTTGTCGGCGACCTTGCGGTCGAGCACGATTTCGCTGTTGCCGGTGCCCTTGAACTCTTCGAAAATCACTTCGTCCATGCGGCTGCCGGTATCGATCAGCGCGGTGGCGATGATCGACAGCGAGCCGCCCTCCTCGATGTTACGGGCCGCGCCGAAGAAGCGCTTGGGACGCTGCAGCGCATTGGCATCGACACCGCCGGTCAGCACCTTGCCCGAGCTGGGCACCACGGTGTTGTAGGCGCGCCCGAGGCGGGTGATCGAATCGAGCAGGATCACGACGTCCCGCTTGTGCTCGACCAGGCGCTTGGCCTTCTCGATCACCATTTCGGCGACCTGCACATGGCGGTTGGCAGGCTCGTCGAAGGTCGAGGAGATAACCTCGCCCTTCACGCTGCGCTGCATGTCGGTGACTTCCTCGGGGCGCTCGTCGACGAGCAGGACCAGCAGGAAGACCTCGGGGTGGTTGTCGGTGATCGCCTTGGCGATATTCTGCAGCAGCACGGTCTTACCCGTGCGCGGCGGGGCGACGATCAGCGCGCGCTGGCCCTTGCCCTGCGGGCTGATGATGTCGATCACCCGTGCCGACTTGTCCTTGACCGTCGGGTCGAGCGTGTCGAGCGACAGCTTCTCGTCGGGATACAGCGGCGTGAGATTGTCGAAATTGGTCCGGTGGCGAACCGCGTCGGGATCGTCGAAATTGACCTTGTAGAGCGTCGTCAGCGCAAAATAGCGCTCGCCTTCGCGCGGTGCGCGGATCTCGCCCTCGACCGTGTCCCCGGTACGCAGGCCCCATTTGCGGACCTGGTTGGGCGAGACGTAGATATCATCGGGGCCGGCAAGATAGTTTGCCTCGGGGCTGCGCAGGAAGCCGAAACCGTCCTGCAGCACTTCGATGGTGCCGATCCCCATGATCTTTTCTTCGTATTCTTCGTCTTCGGCGAGCTCGCGCAAAATGCAGAACATCAGGTCCTGCCGCCGCATGGTCGAGGCACCCTCGACCCCCAGTTCTTCGGCCATCGCGACCAGGTCTGCCGGGGTTTTCTCTTTCAAATCCTTGAGATGCATAACTTTTACTCGGTAATCGGTTGGATGGCCGGCAGGTCGGTGGGTCCTTCGACGGGCGCAGGACTGGGCTTGGGGAAAGCAGACCCGGTCCCGTCTGTGCGCGGGACCTGTAGCCGGTAGGTGGGATGCAATTACGGCGGCGCTGCGGGGCCGTCAATCGGCAATGCGACGGGCCGATCGCTCAGAAGGGTTTGACGATCACCAGCACGACGATGATCGCCAGCGCGATCCCGGGAAATTCGCCCCAGATGCGCAGCTGCTTCTCGGTCATCGGACGTTCGCCCGCGACCATCTTTTTCGACCGCGCAACCATGATCCCGTGAAACGCGGTCAGCAGCAGGACGAACAGCAGCTTGGCATGGAACCAGCCCTGGTCCCATGCGCCGATGGTCATCGCCAACAACAGCCCGAGCACCCACACGACGATCAGGCTGGGGGTCAGGATGACCTTGCGCAGCAGACCCATCCGCTTCCCCCACAGACCCGCTTCCGCGGAGCCTTCGGTCGCCGGGTGCAGGTAGATCATCTGCCGCGGCAGCATGAACAGCCCCGCCATCCAGAACACCATAAAAATGATGTGCCCGGCCTTGAGCCACAGATAGGTCATCGCCAATACGTCCTGCATCGCCGGGTTATGTAGGCTGCGCGCACGCCTGCGTCACCCCTTGAAACCGCGCACGGTCGCGAGCAGCCGCTCGACATGCGCGATTGGCGTCCGGCGGTCGATCCCGTGACCGAGATTGAAGACATGCGGGCGGTCGGCAAAACACTCGAGGATGTAGCGTGCACGCTGTTCCAGCCGATCGCTTCCCGCCAGCAGCAGTAGGGGATCGAAATTTCCCTGGACCGGCATGTCGCGGGGCAGTTCGCGGGCGGCCCATGCGGGATCGACCGTCTCGTCCACGCCGACAGCCTGCACGCAAGTCTCGCGGGCATAGGCGGGCAGTTTCTCGCCTGCACCCTTGGGAAATCCGATGATCGGGGTCGCCGGATGGCGTTCGCGAAGGGCCGCGACGATCCGCGCATTGGGGGCGATCACCAGGCGCTCGAATTCATCGGGGGCCAGGCTTCCTGCCCAGCTGTCGAACAATTGGACCGCTTCGGCGCCCGCCTCGATCTGGCCGGAGAGATAGCTGATCGTCTCGCTGGTGATGGCTTCGAGAATGGCGTCGAGCTTGGCCGGATCGCGATAGGCCATCGCGCGCGCCTCGTGCTGATCGCGGCTGCCTTCGCCCGCCACCATGTAGGTTGCAACGGTCCATGGGCTCCCGGCAAAGCCAAGCATGGTCACGTCGTCGGACAACCGCTCGCGGCATAGCCGCACGGTCTGGTAGATCGGCTCGTAGCGTCCCTTGTCGGGGGTCAGCCCCGCCAGCGCGGCATCGACCAGCGGGGGTGACAGCTTCGGCCCCTCGCCTGCGAGAAACTCGAGATGCTGCCCCAGCGCATGCGGGACGATCAGGATATCGGAAAACAGGATCGCCCCGTCGAAGCCGAAGCGGTCGATCGGCTGCAAGGTGATCTCGCAGGCCGCTTCGCTGTCATAGGCCAGCGCGAGAAATCCGCCCTTTTCGGCGCGTAACGCCCGGTATTCGGGCAGATAGCGACCCGCCTGGCGCATGAGCCAGAGGGGCACGCGATCGGCACGTTTGCCGTTCAGCGTATCGAGCAGGAGACCGGGCATCTCTGAGTCCAATCTAATAAATAATAGTATTTATAAAGAGGTTGTAGGTGTCTGTTGGCCCTGTGGATTTCAGGGATAAGTGGCCCCTGCCCGATTTCTCCCGCGCTGCAAAGGGTCGAGGCCGGTTGCCGACTCGCCGCTGACTGTGAGTCGAGTCAAACTTATCCCTGCTATGCCCACCCCTGCGCAAAACTCGAATTTGGTGTGCGGGAATCGGCCCGTGAAGGACTCGTTTCGGGGAGGGTTTTTGCTCCCGAACTTGTCGCCAGCTTTCTCCCGTGGTTTATGCCCCCGTTCTCCACAGGCCGCAGGACCTCGCCATCGCCAACCGCGTCCATCTCCATCTGCTGTCCGATTCCACCGGCGAAACGCTCGAAATGCTCGCCAAGGCGGCGCTTGCGCAATTCGAGGATGCCGATGTCATAAGGCATTTCTGGCCGATGGTCCGCAGCCGCCAGCATCTCGAGCGGATCCTGCCCGAACTCAAGGACAATCCGGGCCTCGTCCTGTTCACGCTGGTCAATCCCGATACGCGCAACCGGCTGGAGGAGGCCTGCACCCAGCTGGGCCTGCCCGCGGTTCCGATTCTCGACCGGGTGACCGAAGCGCTCGAAAAAGCGCTGGGCCAGGAAGCGCATGGCCGGCCGGGGCGCCAGCACGCAATGGACCAGGCCTATTTCAACCGGGTCGAGGCGATTCAGTTCACCATCGCGCATGACGACGGGATCGGCTGGGAAGAATGGGAAGAGGCCGATATCCTGCTGGCGGGCGTATCCCGCAGCTCGAAAACCCCGACGAGCATCTATCTGGCCAATCGCGGCTACAAGGTCGCCAACATCCCGCTGGTGGTCGAAAGTCCGCCGCCGCCCAAGCTGTTCGAACTCAAGCACCCGATGATCGTCGGCCTGACCACCGCGCCCGAACGGCTGGTGCAGATCCGCCGCAACCGCCTGCTTACGCTCAATGAGGAACGCGAGACCGACTATGTCGATGGCGAGCGGGTCAAGGGCGAGGTCAAGTTCGCCCGGCGGATGTTCGCCGACAATGGCTGGGCGGTGATCGACGTGACGCGCCGCTCGATCGAGGAAACCGCCGCCGCGGTGATCCGGTTGTATAACGAGCGTTCGGCGAGTGGCAGTTCGCAGGGATCCAAACCGATATGAGTGACCTTGGTGGTAGCGGGATCGTGCTCGCCTCGAACAGCGCATCACGCAAGGCGATGCTGGAGGCGGCGGGGATTGCTTTCGAAGCCGAAGGTGCCGCGGTCGACGAACGCGCGCTCGAAGCCGAGATGGAGGGCGCCGAGCCTGCCGAGATCGCGCAGGCGCTGGCCGCGGCCAAGGCGGCAGCCCTATCCGCCGCGCGGCCCGATGCGCTGGTGCTGGGTTCGGATTCTCTGGTCGAGGTCGACGGCAGACGCTTCGACAAACCGGCCAACCGCGACAATGCGGCCGAACATTTGCGGTTCTTCTCGGGCAAAGCAATGACGCTGCACAGCGCAGCGGCGCTTGCGCGCGGGGGGCAGATCGTCTGGGTCGGCTCCGATTTTGCGCGGCTGCGCGTACGCGACCTCAGCGAGGACTTTATCGCCGCCTATCTCGATGCCGAATGGCCCGCCGTATCCTATTGCGTCGGCGTGTTCCGTATCGAGGGGCCCGGCGTGCAATTGTTCGAGAGCATTGCGGGCGACCAGTTCACCGTGCTTGGTATGCCTCTGCTGCAGGTCCTCGATGCGCTGCGCGGCGAAGGGGCGCTCGCTTCGTGACCAACTATGTCGAAGTCATCGGCGATCCGATCGCCCAGTCTAAATCGCCCGTCATCCACGGGCTGTGGATCGAGAAGCTCGGGCTCGATGCGGAATACCGTGCCACGCGTGTCGAAGCTGCGGGGCTGGAGGACTATCTCGCCGTGCGCCGCGAGGACGCCGCCTGGCGCGGATGCAATGTCACCATGCCGCACAAACAGGCCATCATGCCGATGCTCGACCGGCTCGAACCGCTGGCGAAGCGCGTCGGTGCGGTCAATACGGTCGTGAAGGCCCCCGACGGCCGGCTGGTCGGACGCAATACCGATGTCGCCGGGTTCCTCGAGCCGTTGGCGCAGCGGCTTGGCGAGCAGCACTATTTCCGCATGGCGCGCGTGCTGGGTACCGGCGGTGCCGCGCGCGCGATCGTGACCGGACTGGCGCGCGAAGGGTTTCGCATCGTGCTTGCCGGTCGCAATACCGACAAGGCGCGCGCACTGCTGGAGGAACTCGATCCCGACGGCGAACACCATGTCGCGCCGCTCGACCATTTCGCGCAAGCGACCGATTTCGCCTTCGATGATCGCGAGGGATGCTGCGACCTGGTCGTCAACGCCTCGCCGCTTGGCATGCGCGGCCAGCCCGCCCTCGCCTTCGACTGGAGCCATGCCCCACCGGGCTCGATCGCCTATGATATCGTTACCGATCCGGTCGCTACGCCATTTCTGGAAAATGCCCGCGCCGCCGGGTTCCAGACCATCGACGGGTTCGCCATGCTGATCGGCCAGGCTGCGGCGGCGTTCGAACATTTCTTCGGTGTGGCCCCGCCCCGTGAATACGATTCGACGCTGCACGAAAGGCTGGCGGCATGACCCGCCCGCTGATCGTCGGCCTCACCGGTTCCATCGGCATGGGCAAGTCGACTGTCGCCGCGATGTTCGAGGCGGCGGGTGTACCGGTATTCGATGCCGATGCCGAGGTGCGCGCGATGCAGGGCCCCGGCGGTGCGCTGGTGCCGGCAATCGAAGCTGCCTTTCCGGGGAGTACCGATGCAGGCGGCGTCTCGCGGGAGAAACTCGGTGCGCTGGTGTTCGGCAATCCGCAGGAATTGGCGCGGCTCGAAGCGATCGTCCATCCCGCGGTGGCGGCGCAGCGCGAGGCGTTCCTGATCGAACATGCCGGCGCGCCGCTGGTGGTGTTCGATATCCCGCTCTTGTTCGAGAAAGGCGGCGCCGAAGCGGTCGACCGCGTGGTGGTCGTCTCCGCCCCCGCCGAAGCCCAACGCCGCCGCGTGCTGGCCCGCCCCGGAACGACCGAAGAAAAGTTCGCGCATATTCTCGAACTGCAGACCCCCGATTCGGAAAAACGCGCGCGCGCGGACCACATCATCGACACCGGGACTTCGGTCGAAGAGACCGAAGACGAGGTCCTCGCGCTGATCGCGGAACTGCGCGGTGTCGTACCCGCGCGCCAATCGCTGTAACCCCCTTGTAATCTGGCCCCGCGGCGCCGATAGGAGTGGTGATGCGCGAGATCGTGTTCGATACCGAAACCACCGGCCTAGACCCCAAGACCGGGGACCGGATGGTCGAGATCGGCTGCATCGAGATGGTGAATCTCGTTCCGACCGGCGCGAGCTACCACGCTTACTTCAATCCGGAACGTGACATGCCCTCGGGCGCCGAGGCCGTACATGGCCTGTCGGCGGCATTCCTGTCGGACAAACCGCTGTTTCGCCACCTCGCCGCAGAACTGCTCGAATTTATCGGCGATTCGCCGCTGGTGGCGCATAATGCCGGGTTCGATTTCGGGTTTCTCAATACCGAGTTGTCGCTGTGCGAACTGGCACCCATCTGCACCAGCCGGATGGTCGATACCGTCGCCTTGGCGCGCAAGCGGCATCCGGGGGCCAAGCTCTCGCTCGATGCGCTGTGCTCGCGCTACGGGATCGATCGCAGCCACCGCGTCAAGCACGGCGCGCTGCTCGATGCCGAACTGCTGGCGCAGGTCTATGTCGAGCTCAAGGGTGGGCGGCAGATCGGCCTCGAACTGGCGGCCGAGGTCGCCTCCACCGGACTCGTCCAAACCGCCGATTTACCCGCCGTGCGCCAGGCCCCGTCGGGGCCGCGGCGCCAACCGCGCCCACATCATGCCAGCGCCGCGGAACTGGCGCGGCATCGCGAATTCATGACCGTGATCGAGAACCCCTTGTGGGGCTGATGTCCGGTATGGCGGAAACCGGCGGACGGGCCGGGGAGTTGGAACCGCACGGGGGACGGTAAAGGAGAAAATAACAAGATGGATATTCGTGTTTCCGGCCACCAGATCGACACCGGCACAGCGCTGCAGGAGCATGTCGGCGATCGATTGAACTCCATCGTCGACAAGTATTTCAACCGCGCCATCTCTTCGCATGTCACCTTCGGCAAGGGGTCGGGCGGCGCGTTCACCTCCGATATCGTCACGCATGTCATGCAGGGCCTGATCCTCAAGGGTCATGCGGAAGCGCATGACGTCCACCAGGCTTTCGATGCCGCGGCGAGCAAGATCGAGAAGCAGCTGCGCCGTTACAAGCGCCGGATCAACGATCGCCACGAACAGGCCGCCCATGCGGTGCGCGAGGCCGAGGCCGCCTATACGATCCTCGGCGCGCCCGAACCCGACAATGACGAGGAACTGACTGCCGACAGCCCGCCGGTGATCGCCGAGACCAAGGCGATGATCCCCGAATGCAGCGTGGCCGATGCAGTAATGCTGCTTGACCTGCAGAACACCAATGGGCTGTTGTTCAAAAATGCGGGCAGCGGCGCGCATAATATGGTCTATCGCCGTCACGACGGTTCGATCGGCTGGGTCGAACCGCGCTAGGAACGACGGAGAGTAGCAATGACCGGGGCCGCAACCAGCGGGGCTGAGCGCCATCATCGCGCGCTCGAGAGCCTCTATGCTTCGGCGCCGGTCAATGCGCTGTTTCCTTCGCGGCTGGAAATTACCGGCGAGGGCACCTCACGGATCACCTTCGATGTGACCGAAGAAGTTTATCATGCTGCCGGTGCGGCGCATGGCACGATCTATTTCAAGATGCTCGACGATGCCGGTTTCTATGCTGCGAACACCTTCGTCACCGACCGTTTCCTGCTGACGACCTCGTTCAACCTGCATTTCACCAAGCCGGTGCGGGTGGGACAAGTGGTCGCCGAGGGGCGCTGGGTTAGCGGACGCAAACGCGTGTTCGTCGCCGAATCGCGGCTGGTCGATGACGAGGGCGATGAAATCGGCCGCGGAACGGGGACCTTCATGCGCTCGCATATCCCGCTGTCGAGCCTCCCCGGCTATCTCACCGAAGGCTGAGCATAGTGGATGCGCGCCTGCCTGCCCATGTCGAGGTTTCGGGCCTGATCCGTGCGGTCGAAGGGGCGGGCGGTTTTGGCATGGTCCTCCAGAAGGGGGAGAAAGACGCGGGCACCCTGCTGGTATTAACCACGCAAAGTGGCGGAAATACCCGCTTGTGGGAGCGTATGCCCCAGCTCGACGGGTCGCGCGCATTCGTCTGCACACGCACGCAAGACAATGAAAACACAAGAGAATTTGACGAATACGTGACCAAGCGTCGGCGCGCCGACCCCGACTGCTGGGTTATCGAGCTGGATATCGAAAATGCAGAACGGTTCGTCGCAGGGGCGGCGGGTTAACTTGACTTAATATCAATTGCGACTATTTGCCCGCCAGCTTCGATGCGCAGGCGGCGTTAGGACGGCAATGGGGTCGACACGCTAGCACGCAGACGGGGGGTGGCCGGCAGGTCCGTATCGGATCCAAGTTTCAGGACGCCATCAACGCGCCATGGATCCCAGCCTGCGTCAGACCGCCAACCGCTTAGTTGTCAGTGAAAAATGGTATTCAAGACTACCGGGTTTACCGCGGTCATCGCGGCAATCGCCTTTACTACTTTTGCGGGAGCCGAAGGTTCCGGCGCCAACGCCCAGGTTGCGGCGCAAGCAACCGCAGACATCACCACCGAGGCACAGCTCACTGAAGAAGTGGTGCCAGTCTTCGTCGAGAAGGAAGTGGTGCAGGAGCTTCCCGCAGCGGAAGCCGTATCAGACAATTCCGCCGACGCGGCACCGCAGGCAGACAGCCTGCGCGAGCTCGTCGCCGCCATGCCCGCTGGCAGCCAGCTTTCCGACGAACTCCAGTGCCTCGCCGGGGCGGTCTATTTCGAATCGCGCGGCGAACCGCTCGACGGCCAGCTGGCGGTTGCGCAGGTGATCATCAACCGCGCCGAAGACCGCCGTTTCCCGTCGAGCTATTGCAGCGTCGTCTACCAGCGCGCGCAATTCTCTTTCGTCAAACATGGCCGTATGCCGCGGATCAAGACCGGCTCGCGCGCCTGGCAGCGTGCGCATGCCATTGCCCGCATCGCCCACCGCGGCCTGTGGGACAGCGAAGCAAGCGATGCGCTGTACTTCCACGCGAACTACGTCCGGCCCAGCTGGAGCCGCCGCAAGGTAGCGCTCGCGACGATCGACACGCACGTCTTCTACCGCTGAGGCAAGTCTATTTGGGAAGGGGCCTTCGCGCGAGCGGGGGCCCCTTTTCGATCTGCACCGGCTAGTCGCGCACGTCGACCCAGACCGGTGCATGATCGCTGGCCTTTTCGCGCCCGCGATGCTCCTTGTCCACGCCCGCTGCCTGCAACCGTACGGCTAGCTCGGGGGACAGCAGCAGGTGGTCGATGCGGAACCCGTGGTCGCGCTGCCATGCGCCCGCCTTATAGTCCCAATAGGTCCACACGCCCCCGCGCGGATTGAGCGTATCGAGCGCGTCGGTCCAGCCGTC
The DNA here is from genome assembly GCF_036365825.1 of Qipengyuania sp. HL-TH1. Taxonomy (NCBI): domain Bacteria; kingdom Pseudomonadati; phylum Pseudomonadota; class Alphaproteobacteria; order Sphingomonadales; family Erythrobacteraceae; genus Qipengyuania; species Qipengyuania profunda. Next base: position 2,837,186 of record NZ_CP142675.1, on the reverse strand, counting down.
ACCCAGTAGCCGGGCATAGGCATCGCGCGATTCGGGCTGCATCAGCGCGTCGCTCGCCATCGCGCGCACCGACCAGACATCCTTGTCTTCGGGGATGACATTGTAATCGCCGGCCAGTGCAGTCGGGATTTCCTGCGCCCACAGCGTCGCCGCATGCGCGCGCAGCCGTTTCATCCAGGCCAGCTTGTAATCGAATTTCGGCCCCGGTTGCGGGTTGCCATTGGGCAGGTAGATCGACGCCACGCGGACGCCGTTCACTTCCGCCTCGAGATAGCGTGATTGTTCGTCCTCGGGATCGCCGGGCAGGCCGCGCTGGGTTTCCAACGGTTCAACCCCGTCGGCGAGGATAGCGACGCCGTTGAAGCTCTTCTGACCATGCCAGATGGCCTTATAGCCGATGCTCTCGAACTCCTCGGCGGGAAAGCCTTCGTCCATCGTCTTGATTTCCTGCAGGCAGGCGACGGTGGGCCGGGTTTCCTCGAGCCATTCTTTCAGACGCGGCAGGCGCGCCTTGATCCCGTTGATGTTGAAGCTGGCGATACGCATGCGGGGGGTCTTATGGCGTTGACGGGCGGTTGGCCAGCGTCAAGCCAGGCGCTTGTCACAGCGGCTAGCGGCCCCAGTGCGGCCCCTGCAGGATGGCTAGATGCCGAAGCTCGACCCGCAGCCGCAGCCTGCCGCCGCCTGCGGATTCTCGACGCGGAAGGCCGCGCCGCCCAGCGATTCGACGAAATCGACCGTGCTACCCGCGACGAGATCGAGGCTGACAGGATCGACGAGCAGCTTGACCCCGTCCTTCTCGCTGATCGCATCGTCGCTTTCAGCCGCATCGGCGAGGCCGAACTTGTACTGGAAGCCCGAACAACCGCCGCCTTCGACCGAGAGGCGGAGGATGGCCGGCTTGGCCTGCTTCTCGGCGATCACGGCGATACGGGCCGCCGCGGCATCGGTGAGGGTGGGGGAATTGATCATGCCTGCGATGTAGGGAGGCGCGAGCCCAGTCTCAAGCGGTCTGGATATATGCGCGCATGGCTTCGGCTTCGTGTTCGATCTCGTCGAGCCGGGCCTTGACCAGATCGCCGATCGAAATGAAACCGCACATCGCCTCGCCATCGACTACCGGCAAGTGGCGGATCCGCCGCCGGGTCATCAGCGCCAGCGCTTCGAGCACCGAGGTCGTGCGCTGCACGGTGATCGCGGGCGCGGTCATGACCTCGCCCAGCGGCCGCGACAGGCAGGCATCGCCTTCATCGGCGAGGCGATAGATTACGTCGCGTTCGGAAAAAATGCCGACTACCTTCCCGGCTTCGACCACCGGGACCGCGCCGATACGCTTCGAGGCCAGCAGCGCAACCGCTTCGCGTACGGGCGTATCGACATTGCAGGAGATGATCTCGGAGTTCGCCCGCCCTTCGATCAGACTGCCGATTTCCATGCGCCATCTCCTCCGCCTTGCTGCTGCCAGAATGCCATCTTCACCTGCAAAAAGCGAATCGTCCAGCACCCCGGCGTTGAAACTGGAGCGCAGGCCCGCCATGTGCGCTGGCGATGGCGCATAAATCTCCCCTGGACGATCCCGAGAGCGCGGCCTTTGCCTGGGCGCGGTACCGGCGGATCATGCGCTTCATGTTCCTGCTGACGGTTGGCGTGGTCGCGATCGCGATGGCGCTGCTGTACCGCCACGGCGCCGAGGAAGTGTCGATCCACTTCTACATCGCCGTCGCGCTCGGCGTCGGCTTTACCATGCTGCTGACCAGCGCGCTGATGGGACTGGTGTTCCTGTCCTCGGGGACCGGCCATGACGAAGCCATCGAAGACCCGCTCCGCGACGACGACTAGTCGGCTGGTCTGAGACGGTATTCCTCGACCGGCACGCCGCCGATCAGATGGCGCTGGATGATCGCCTCGAGTACCTCGGGGTGACACGAATGGTACCACACGTTATCGGGCCAGACGACCGCGATGGGTCCCGCCTCGCATATTTGCAGGCAATCGGCCTTGGTCCGCTGGATGGTCCCCTCGCGGCCGACCAGACCAAGTTCCTTCAACCGGCGCTTGAGGTAGTTCCACGCCTGCTTGCCTTCGTCGCGGCGGCAGCATTTCTGCTTCTCGGAGATGCCGCACAGGAAGATCTGCCGTTCGGCAATGGCGCCGCCGGTCTTGGCCAGCGCTTGCTCGGCCTTGCGCAGGGCTTTCGGTTTTGCCGTCAAATTTACCGCGGCAGGCTTAGCTGCGCTTGCCCGCAATCCGTGCAATCTCGGCCTTGACCAGATCCTCGACCATGCCGGGCAGGTTGTCGTCGAGCCATTGGGCCAGCATCGGACGCAGCATTTCGCGCGTCAGGCCCTCGAGCGAGGTTTCGCCCGAACGGACGATCTGCGGCTGCTTGCCGGGTTTGGCGAGCATGGCGAGCGCGGCGAAATTCTGGCTCATCGCCGCGCGTGTGTCGCCCCGGGTGAGCGCATCGTCTTCGGCTTCATCCTCGTCCCGCTCGTCATCAAGGGCGATTTCCTCGGCGAGTTCGAGCACTTCGTCGGCTTCTTCGGAATCGGCGGGTTCGGCGGGTTCGGCGAGACTTTCGCGCATCGTGGCGGCCGTGCGCCGACGGCGTTCGAGGATCGCGCCTTCGCGATTGTCGCGTGCGATCACCTTTTTGATCGAGTCGAGAATTTCCTCGACCGAAGGTTCACCCGTTTGCTGCATCGTCACTCAAGCCCCTGTTGGCGAATCGGTACGTCCCGATTCGGTACAGCGCTCAATAGCCTGATTCGGTTCCCGTTTCATCCTCTCCCGGAACACTGGCGTCGGGTGTCGCGACATCGACAGTGCTCGTGGCACCGGCGACGGGTTCGGGATCGCGGTCCCAATCCCACACACGGCCTTTCACGCGCTCGTAATTGGCTGCGGGATCGTAGAGTACGCCCTCGCCCAGGAACCCAAGGTCGCGCGCTTCGGCGCGGCCCATCGCGGCCAGCAGGCTGAAGCCCGCAACATAGGCGTTGCGGCGCGCCGTCACCAGCTGCGCTTGCGCGCTGAGCAGTTCCTGTTCGGCATTGAGCACATCGAGTATCTGGCGGCTGCCGATCGAGTTCTCCGCACGCACGCCTTCGAGGCTGAGCGTGGCGGCCTCTACCGCGATCTGGCTGCTTTCGATCACGGCCAGCGATGCCTGCCAGCTCGACCAGGCGGCGCGTACCTGGGCGATGGTTTCGCGTTCGGCGGCAATGACCTGTTCGAGCGCTGCGGTCTCGCGTGCCTGCGCCTGCCGCTGGCGTGCTGCGGGAAGCCCGCCCTGGAATATGGGAATGCTGAGGTTCACTCCCGCATTGGCCGTTGTTTCTTCCTGCGTAATGCCGGGAGCGCCCCCGGCCAGCGTGTCGAAGTAATCGGTATATGTTGCGCCCGCGAACAGCGACACGCGCGGCAACCGACCGGCGCCCGCGACCTCGGTGTCGAACCCTGCGGCATCGGCGCGTTCCATCGCCGCCAGCAGGTCGGGATTGTTGGCCAGCGCCGTATCGACGGCCGTGGCCACATCGGTCGGCAGGTTGGGCAGCGGCGGTGGTGCCTGCAGATCCTCGGGCGCATCGCCCACCAGCCGGATGTAGGTTTCGCGGGCATTGATCAGGTTCGCTTGCGCATTGCGCAGATCGCCCTGCGCCAGCGCCAGCCGCGATTGCGACTGGGCAACATCGGTGCGGGTAAGGTCGCCGATCTCGAACCGGTCGCTCGTTGCCTGCAGATTGACCGTCAGGAATTCGACCTGGTTGGCGGTGAGCGCGACCAGCGCCTGCGTGCGCAGCACGTCCATGTAAGCGGCCACGACCTGGCTGAAAATTGCGCTCTCGGTCGCGCGCAAATCGTTCTGCCCCGCCGCGACGCGTTCTTCCGCCGCCTTGACCGCGTTCCTGACCGCCCCGCCGGCATAAACCGGAACGGTCAGCTCGGGACCGATCTGGAGGGTCCGGTCGGGCGAAGTGAAGCTGTTGGGCGACTTCTTGATGAACTCGATATAGGTGCCGGAGGCATTCACGCTGGGAATGCCGGGGGCTTCCTGGATCTGGACGTTTTCGTCATTCGCCCGCTGGTTGGCGCGCGCGGCGAGCAGCGTGGGATTGTACAGATAGGCGTTGGTCAGCGCCTCCTGCAGCGTATCGGCTTGCGCCGGAACAGCGAGCGCCAGCGCGCTTGCGCCCGCCCCCAGAACCCAGAACTGTGCTACCCCTCCGCGACGCATTCAGAAACTCCAGCTTTGCGGCCGGTCGAATGCGCCAAGCCGCGGGATACCCATTTCGGCAAGCGGGATCAGCGCCAGCGCGCTCCCCGATTTGCGGCCGGTGGCGAGGCGGGTGACGCCGCGCTCGACCATGCCGGTTACGATCCGTCCGCCCTCGGCAACCAGCTTGGCCAGCGCTGCGGGCGCGTGTTCGATGGCCCCGTCGACCAGCACCAGCGTGTAATCGCCGCGCTTGGCGCCATTGGCCGCCTTCTCGGGCGTGACGGTGTCGAGCTTGCCGACCAGCGGTTCGACCAGCGCGGGCAGGTAGCCGCTGCCGCCATCGATCACCAGCACGCGGTCATCCATGCTGGGCCGGGCTTCGGCGAGCATGGCACCATGAAACAGCGGGGCGGGCAGGAACCCGCCGCTTTCGAGCCGGATCGCACGGTCCATATAGGCGATCGACTTGGCCCCCTCGGGCACGAAATCCTCGCGCGCGACGCTGGACATGCGCTCGAGCACGAAGCCGTCGTTGACACCGCTGGTGCGCAGCTGGCTGTCGATCATCGCCTTGCGGGCGGCCGTGTAGTCGGGGCGGGTGGTGGTCAGGGTCATGGTCATTTCCGCGAGCTGTATTACATCAATAACACGCTTATGCAAGCTCCGGTTGCCTTAGGCGTATGGCCTCTCCGGGCCAAGCGCTTTGACCGATGGCGGCAAACCTGACTATCGGGGAGCGCAAATCTGCAACATGGGAATTTGCGGCGATGAGCGACATGACCGTCATCAGTGAAAACGACCTGATCGAGAGCGTTGCCGACGCGCTCCAGTATATCTCCTACTACCATCCGATGGACTATATCCGCGCGCTGGGCGAGGCCTATGAGGCCGAGAAGGGCCCCGCTGCCAAGGATGCGATCGCGCAGATCCTGACCAACAGCCGCATGTGCGCCGAAGGCCATCGCCCACTGTGCCAGGACACCGGAATCGTCAACGTGTTCGTCAAATGGGGACAGAACTGCCGTCTCGACAGCACGCAATCGTTGCAGCAAGTCGTCGACGAGGGCGTGCGCCGCGCCTACAACCATCCCGACAACAAGCTACGCGCCTCGATCCTTGCTGATCCCGCCTTCACCCGCCGCAACACGCGCGACAATACGCCCTGCGTCCTGTCGGTCGAAATGGTCCCGGGGAACCGGGTCGAGATCGACGTCGCGGCCAAGGGCGGCGGCAGCGAGAACAAGTCCAAGTTCAAGATGATGAACCCGAGCGACAATATCGTCGACTGGGTGATCGAACAGATTCCCTCGATGGGTGCGGGTTGGTGCCCTCCGGGAATGCTGGGTATCGGCATCGGCGGCACCGCAGAGCATTGCGTCAAGCTGGCGAAGCAGAGCCTGATGGATCCGATCGACATGGGCCAGCTCAAGCAGCGCGGCGCGCAGAGCGATATCGAGCAATTGCGCATCGACATCTTCGACGCGGTGAATGCCATGGGGGTGGGCGCGCAGGGCCTAGGCGGGCTGGCCACCGTGCTCGACGTGAAAATCCTCGACGCGCCCTGCCATGCAGCGGGCAAGCCCGTGGCGATGATCCCCAATTGCGCCGCCACGCGCCATGCGCATTTCACGCTCGACGGCTCGGGACCCGCCTATCTCGAGCCGCCCAAGCTGGACGATTATCCGCAAGTGACCTGGCAACCCGACAGCGCCGCCCGGCGTGTCGATCTCGACGCGCTGACGCCGGCGGAAGTGGAAAGCTGGAACCATGGCGACCGCCTGCTGCTGTCAGGCAAGATGCTGACTGGGCGCGATGCCGCTCACAAACGCATCAAGGACATGCTCGAAGCGGGCGAGGAACTACCGGTCGAGTTCAAGGGGCGCGCGATCTATTATGTCGGTCCGGTCGACCCAGTGATGGGCGAGGTCGTCGGTCCGGCCGGCCCCACCACCGCCACGCGGATGGACAAGTTCACCGATATGATGCTCGACCTCGGGCTGCTCGCGATGATCGGCAAGGCCGAGCGCGGCCACGATGCGGTCGAAGTAATCAGCCGATTCAAGGTCGCCTACCTCATGGCGACCGGCGGGGCGGCCTATCTCGTCAGCCGCGCGATCAAGGGCGCTGAGGTGGTGGCTTTCGAGGATCTGGGGATGGAAGCGATCTACGAATTCGAGGTCCAGGACATGCCCGTAACGGTCGCGGTCGATGCGGCCGGCAACAATGTCCACACGCTCGCGCCTGCCGAATGGCGACGCCGCATTGCTGCTGGAAATCTCGAACATGCGGAATAACAGCCGCTCGACCAACCGCAGAGCCTGTTCGACCGCCGCGCTGGCATTTGCGGGCGCGAAGGGGCACATCGCAAACCGTGCCAATCGATGAACGCCCGATGAATCCCGAAAGCGAGCGCCTGTCCGGCAAGGTCGTCCTCGCCTCCATGGTGGGGGTGTGGCTGTGCTATTTCCTCCTGATCACCTTGCGCGGCGTGGTCGTCGGGCTCGAGTTCCAGGATGAGTTGCTGTGGCGGCGCGCATTGGTTTGCGTTGTCGGCGTGGCCATGACCGGGCTTCTTTGGCTCGTCCTGCGGGTGGTCGAGAACCGGTCGCTCGGCATCAAGATCGCGGTCACGCTGGTTGTCGCGATGCCCGGTGCGATCATGATCGCCCAGGCGAACCGCTGGATATTCAGTTCGATCGAAGCCAAGGTCGAGGAGCAGATGGGCAAGGAGCGCGGTATCGCCCTGCGCCGCGACGATGCCGGCAATCTCCTCATCGACCTGCCCCGCACGAAGATGGGCGAAGATGTCGAGCAGGCCGAAGAGGCCGTTCCGCAAAGCGTGCTTATCTCGCCCGCTCCGACCGCACTCGACCAGTGGAAGATGACCTTCGACTTCGCGATCGGACGCTATTTCATCCTGCTGGCCTGGGCGTCGCTGTTTCTTGCCCTGCTGGCCGGTGCGCAGGCACGCGCGGCCGAACGGCGCGGCGAACGCTTCCGCACGGCGGCCAAGGCGGCGGAACTGCGATCGCTGCGCTATCAGGTCAATCCGCACTTCCTGTTCAACACGCTCAATTCGCTGTCGGCGCTGGTGATGACCGGCAAGGCGGACCGGGCCGAACAGATGATCCAGACGATTTCGCGCTTCTATCGCCACAGCTTGGCGGACCATCCGACCGGCGACGTTAGCCTCGAGGACGAGATCGACCTGCAGGAGCATTATCTTGCAATCGAAGCGGTGCGTTTCCCCGAACGGCTGAGGATCGAGGTCGACTTGCCGCCCGAACTGGCCAGATATCAGGTGCCGGGGATGATTCTCCAGCCGCTGGTCGAGAATTCGGTCAAATATGGCGTATCCGCATCGCGCAAGCCGGTGACGATCACGATCGCTGCGCGCGAGGAATATGGCCGACTGGTCCTGACCGTGAGCGACGATGGACCCGGCACCGCGGGCGAACATGGCTTCGGCATCGGCCTCGCCAATGTCCGCGACCGGCTTGAAGCGCGCTTCGGCAATAGCGCGACGATCGTATCGGGGCCCGCGCTTACCGGCTATGAAACCGAATTGAGACTACCGATGGTGAAACATGGCTGAGGAAGTGAGCGAGACGCTCAAGACCCTGATCGTCGATGACGAACCGCTGGCGGTGGAACGGATGCAGGTCATCTGTTCGAAAATTCCCCAACTGCGCGTCGTCGGGACGGCAAGCGACGGAGCGCAGGCGTTGCGCCTGGTCGAAGCGTTGCAGCCCGATCTGATCCTGCTCGACATGACCATGCCCGAAGTCGATGGTATTTCGGTGGCCAAGTCGCTGGCGCAAAAGGCGGAACGCCCGGCGGTGGTCTTCGTCACCGCGCATGACAATTACGCGGTCGAAGCCTTCGATCTCGATGCGGTCGATTACGTCCTCAAACCGGTCAAACCCGAACGGCTCGAACGCGCGGTATCGCGCGCCATCGCCCGGCGCGGTGACGGTGAAGCGTCCGAAAGCGCGTGGCTCGAAGAACTGTGGATCCCGCACCGCTCCGAGCTCATCCGCATCGCCACTTCCGAAGTTGGCCAGATCGATGCCGAGCGCGATTATGTCCGCCTGCATGTCGGCGCAGATGACGCAGCGCGGACCTATCTGTTGTTGCAGACCATCGCCGGGCTCGAAAAGCGGCTGGATCCTTCGCGGTTCATCCGCATCCATCGCTCGACGATCCTGCGCAAGGATCGCATCACCGGCCTGCGGCACGATGGGCTCGGCGTGTGGTCGGTCGAACTCGAGGATGGCGAGGCGCTGCGCATCGGGCGCACTTACTTGCCCAAGGTCAAGGCGATGGCGGGCCGCTAGAGCCCTTCACATTCAAAACGCATAAAAAAGGACCCCGACCGGGGGACTGCAACCGGCCGGGGTCCGAAGTCGGGCAGGCTGATGTATCAGCCGCCCATGGCCTGTTCGTCGACACGGGCCGCGACTTGCTCGCCGGCTCGGGCCTTGGCCATCTCGAAGCAGCTGCGCGCGGCACTGTCGGGCAGGCGGCTGCCGGTGCGCGGGGCGTCAACACCGCAGACAGAGCGCGCGGCGCGCTCGATGCGCTGCGACAATTCCTTCTGGCCGGCGACGGTCTCGAGGTTGAGATCGCTGTAGGTCACATTGACATTTTCGGCCTGCGCGGCGGTTGCGGTGAGTGCGAGGCCGGCGGCGGCGAGCGTGGCAAGGGTCTTGTTCATAGTTCCATCTCCAGGTTTGCGGCGGACCCCGATCAATTGAGGGGGAGAGGCCCGCCGCACCAACTGTATTACATGGCTACATCTGTAATCGCACGCGGGCTTCGACGGATGGCGAGGGCAATGGACGGGCGCTGCAAAACGACCGACCGATGGCATTTGGCAATCGGCAGGCGACGGGCGTAGGACGCTCGTCTTATGTTGCTCGGCATCCTTTTCATCCTCGGGACGATAAATTTCGCGGTCCACAAGGCGGTTCTCGAGTCGAACCACCCGCTGCTCGACACTCTGCCGGTCGCCTTTCGCGCGGGCGGCGGGCGCGTTTCGCTGGCGTTCGAGTTTTTCGTGCTGCTGATGGCGATGCTGCTGGTGGCGCACGACTGGCCGGCTGCGGCCTGGGGGTATGCGATCTACAGCCTGCTTAATGGCACCACCGCATGGCTGTTGCTGAATGGCCGGATCTGAGCGCGGGAACCGCAGACGCGATCTGGCGCTTGATCGACATGGCCCCGCGGAAAACATGGCTGATCGTCAATTCGCGCAGCGGCAGCAATAGCGAAGCCGCACTGGTCGCGCTTGAACGCTCGCTCGCTGAATACGGCATGCCTGCCGAGAAGACGATCGCCTTTCCTGCCGAGGAACTCCCTAACCGCACCGTGTTGCAGGACGCAGATGTAAACCGTCTGATCGTCTTCACCGGAGACGGTACCCTGAATGCAGTAATCGAGGCGGTGGCAGGCTGGAGCGGCGAAGTGCTGGTCCTGCCGGGGGGGACAATGAACCTCCTGAGCGCCCGGCTTCACGGGGCCGATACCGAATATGACACTATCCTCGAGCGGATCGCCAATGGTGCGTTTCGGCCCATCCGTCCGAAAATGGCCTGCTGTTCTGCAGGAAGGGCCCACGCCGGTGTCCTGGTCGGGCCCGGAACCGCCTGGGCCGAGGTGCGCGAAGCGATGCGCGACTTCGATGTTGCGGGGCTTGCTCAGGGCGCCGGCGAGGCACTGGCCGAAACCACGGGCGGGTCGCGCGTCCGCTTGATTGAACCGGCGATCGGCCATGACGATGGCTATCCGCTGATCGAGCTGACCCCGAGCCACCGCGGCATGCAGGTCGACGGTTACCGGATCGAGAACGCCGGAGAATTCCTCCAGCAAAGCTGGGCGTTGTTGCGGCGCAGTTTCCGCGACGGCCCGCATGAGCGGCTCGGCCTGCTCGATCGGCTGGTGATCGAGAACTGCGCGGGCGAGCCGGTCGAAGTGCTTATCGACGGCGAACCGGCCACTTTGGAAACGCGGGCCGAATTCACGGTGGAAGACTGCCCGGTCGATCTGCTAGCGACCGCGCATGGCTTCTGACATCCGCCGGATATTCCATCTTTCCGACATCCATTTCGGGCTCGAAAACAACCGCGCGCTCGATTGGGTGAAGCAGGAGATTGCCGAAAAGCGCCCCGACGCGGTGGCGATTACCGGCGACCTCACCATGCGCGCACGGCACCGCGAATTCGCGGCCGCGACGCATTGGATCAATGAACTCGATGCCCCCGTTACCGTGGAGGTAGGCAATCACGACCTGCCCTATTTCAACCTGCTCGAACGCTTCTTCGAGCCGTACAAGCGATTTCACGGGATGAAGGAGAAGGTCGAAAGGGAACTCGACCTCGGTGCGCTGGCGATCGTCCCGCTCAAGACTGCCGTGCGGATGCAGCCGCGTCTCAACTGGTCGAAGGGCTGGGTGAGCCAGCGCTCGCTCGACCGGTGCCTGGCCGCGCTCGATGCGCTGCCCAAGGGAACGCGCGCACTGGTGGCCGTCCATCATCCCTTGCGCGAAGTCGGCACGCAGGGGACCGCGCTGACCAAGCATGGCGACCGCGCGCTGCGCGAACTCGCTAAGCGCAAGGTCGAGGGCGTCTTGTCGGGTCATGTCCATGACGCGTTCGATATCATGGAAGACACGAGCGAGGGTCCGGTGCGGATGATCGGTGCGGGCACTCTGTCGCAGCGCACGCGCTCGACCCCGCCGAGTTTCAACGAGATCACCTGGGACGGGGCGCAGCTAACCGTGTGCGTGCGCAATCTTCAGCATGTCGAAACATCCGATATGCAGATCGACGACGTGCCGGAAAACGCGCTGCCACCGCGGGGACCGGGAGAGGCCGTCGCTCCGGTGCGTCAGATTCCGCGGACCGATCCGCCGGTGCATTAACCAGCCCGGCTAAGCAATTTCGGCACCGGTCCAACAATGATCTGACCCTATCTTCTGCGGCGATTGACCGGAGGAAGCAGAGTTATGGAACTCGTAAAGGCAATGCCCCTGGGCGCCGTCCTGACCCTCGTGGTGGCGCTGGCGATCGGTTCTCAGGGATCGAAAGGCGGCCAACTCCAGATTTTCCGCGCCGAGATTTACCAGTTCGACCTGTGGTGGTCGTGGCCGCTGTTCCTCGGCGGCACTGCGCTGGCCTGGGGCATCATGCTGCTCCAGCGCTGAGGGCGCTCCAAACGAAAAAGGGCGGCTCCTCGCGGAACCGCCCTCCTTGGTGATCTGATAGATCGTTTCGCGTTTAGCGCTTCGAGAACTGGAAGCTACGGCGGGCCTTGGCGCGGCCATACTTCTTACGCTCGACAACACGGCTGTCGCGGGTCAGGAAGCCTGCCGCCTTGACCGTGCTGCGCAGCGCGGGCTCGTATTTGGTGAGCGCCTGCGAAATGCCGTGCTTGACCGCACCGGCCTGGCCCGAGAGGCCGCCGCCGCGGACGGTGGCGACAACGTCGTACTGTTCCTGGCGCTCGGTGATGGCGAAAGGCTGGTCGATGATCAGGCGCAGCGTCGGACGTGCGAAATACACTTCCTGGTCCTTGCCGTTGACAGTGACCTTGCCGCTGCCGGGCTTGAGCCAGACGCGCGCAGTGGCGTCCTTGCGGCGACCGGTAGCGTAGGCACGGCCCTGCTTGTCGAGCTCCTGCTCGCGCAGCGGAACCTGGGCGGTTTCGGCGATCTGGGCTGCGTCGCCCTCGGGCGCGTCACCGGCGATGTCCTTCAGATCGGCGAGATCCGAGACGGTTTCGTTCTTGGTTTCGTCGACCATTATGCGACAACCTTGTTCTTGCGGTTCATCGAGGCAACGTCGAGCTTTTCGGGCTTCTGGCCGTCATAGGGATGCTCGGTGCCGGCGAATACGTGCAGCGCGCGCATCTGCGCACGGCCAAGCGGGCCACGCGGGATCATGCGCTCGACAGCCTTTTCGAGCACGCGCTCGGGAAACTTGCCTTCCAGCACCTTGGCCGGGGTGGTTTCCTTGATGCCGCCGGGGTGGCCGGTGTGCTTGTAATAGATCTTGTCGTTAAGCTTCTTGCCGGTGAACTTCACCTTGTCCGCGTTGATCACGACGACATGGTCGCCGCAATCGACATGCGGGGTGTAGCTCGGCTTGTGCTTGCCGCGCAGGTGGTTGGCGATGATCGCCGCGACACGGCCGACGACGAGATTCTCGGCGTCGATGATGTGCCACTTCTTTTCGACCTCGGCCGGCTTGATCGACCGGGTGGTCTTCGTAAGAGCCTTCATGGCTGGTTTCCGTTCCTAGTGTTCGTGCCATGCCCGTGGGGGCATCGGCGCCAATCGGCGAATCCATGCGAATGAACCCGCGAAGCGCGCGGCAAATGGCGCTGGATGGCCTGTCAGTCAAGCGTTTCTGCGCATCTTGCGTGGGGTAAAATAAAACCCCAACAAATTTCAGGCAAGCGAAAGGCGCCAGGTTTCGCGCGAAAGCCGCACATCTTCGGCAATGCGGGTAGTGATCCGGCGCTCGAACCGCTCGAGCAGTCCGCCCGTCGTCGCGCTCGCCTCAAGCTCGACCGAGAACTCACCCACAAGCCCGCCGGGCAGCGGCAGCTCCCGCGAATCGCGGGCTTCACCGGTCACGGGAAAGAACAGGTCCGGCGGAGTGGTGCCGATAATCGTTCCGGCAGTCTTGGCAAGCTGGGCGAGATAGAGCTTCGCTTCCTGCATCTCGGCGGCGGACTTGCCCGATTGCTCAAGCACCCCGATCGCTGCCTGCACTGCGGCCGCGGTGCCCTCGGTATTCGCCGGCTGGCTCCCGACCATCCGTCCGCGGCTATCCAGACGCGCGGGGAAGGGCCCGGGCGAGCGGCGCTCGCGCTCGACTGCGGCAATGGGCTCGAGCACTGCAGGCGCGTCAACCGTACAGGAGACCTGTTCGCCCGTAACGCGGGTTTGCCCGGCGATGCTTTCGAACTGTCCCTTCCACTCGCGGGTCACCAGCAGCGACGCTCCGCGGGCCAGGCCGCGCTCCAGCTCCCGGCGCAGCAGGAACGGGCGGGTCGGGATGCTTATGGAACGGCCCGCGGCCCATACGGCGGCCGGGTGGCCGAGGACGGGCAGGAGCGCTGCCAGACCAAAAAGCCTCAGCACGCCGCGCCTGTTATCTGCCTTCATCGCCCACCCCCGATACAAAGAGTATTACGGGGCTTCGAACGGCGTGCAAGCTCTCGCGACCTGCGCGCCCGGGGTCTCGAGGTCGCGGCCGCCAGGTCAGGCCGCGTGGGTCTTTCGCCCCAGCACATGCGCACCCCAGGCGAAGCTCGCGACCAGCAGCGCGCCGACGATCTGGTGCGCAACGGCCACCCATAGCGCGACGCCCGTCCATACGGTCGCGATCCCGAGCACGATCTGCGTGCCGAAGGCGATATGGATCGCCACCGAGGCGCGGCGCATGAGCGGCTTGACCTTGCGCGCCATGACGATCAGCGCAGCGACCGCTGCCCAGGCCCACCAGCGGTGCAGGAAGTGGACCAGGTAGGGATCGTGGGTCATGGCGCGAAGGAAACCGCCACTGGTGTCAAACTCCGGCACCAGCCGACCCTGCATCAGCGGCCAGCTATCGGAGGCGAGCCCCGCATTGAGTCCCGCGACCCACGCGCCGAGCAGCAGTTGAATGAAAAGGATTACGCCCACCCAGCTCGCGGTGACGGTCCAGCGCGCGGGACCGCCGGCGCCGGCGGCCAGGCGACGAAGATCGAGCGCGGTCCAGACCAGCCCGCCAAGCGTAAACAGCGCGGTCAGCAAATGGATCGAAAGCCAGAAATGGCTCACATCGGTCATTGTCCCGGCGAGCCCGCTGCGGACCATGAACCAGCCGAAGACGCCCTGCAGCCCGCCCAGCGCGAGCAGCGCAACCAGCCGCCACTTGTAGCCCTGCGGGATCGCGCCGCGGATCCAGAACCATGCCAGGGGCAAGGCAAAGGCCAGCCCGATCAACCGGCCAAGCAGCCGGTGGAACCACTCCCAGAAGAAGATGAACTTGAAAGCCGCGAGGTCCATCCCTGCAGGGCCGGTCACGTTCCGATACTCGCCGGTGGCCTTATAGAGTTCGAATTCGGCCTGCCACGCGCTGTCCGACAAGGGGGGTATGGCCCCGGTGATCGGTTTCCACTGGGTGATCGACAACCCGCTCTCGGTCAGCCGGGTGATGCCGCCTACGGCCACCATCACCACGACCATGACGGCGACGATCATCAGCCAGTTGGCCAGCGCGATCGGCCGCGCCTGCTTGCTCTTCTCGGACATGGCATCGTCTGTGGTTTGCAGCCGCGGCTGGCGCAAGTGCAAATCGGGCAAGCGGCAACCCGGTTGCCGCAACCGACGCAATGCGGCGGCCATCCGCCGGTTTTGCTTGCAAGAAGATACACCATAACATATCTGGCCTCGCATGTTGCAACGTGCCATCTCGCCGATTCGTCGGAGGCTCGACCGGGCGGGGATCCTGCTCTCGGGTGCATGTGCGATCCATTGCCTGCTTTCGATTGTCCTGGTTTCAGGTCTCGGCCTTGGCGGGGAGCTGTTCCTTTCGCCCGATATCCACCGGGCGGGGCTGCTCATCGCCACGCTTATCGCAGGTGTCGCGATCGGCTGGGGCGCCTTGCGGCATCGCGTGGCAGCCCCCTTCGTGGTCGCAATGACCGGGCTGACCTTCATGGGCGCGGCGCTGGCCGTGCCGCATGGCGTGAAGGAAGCGGTGCTGACCATCATCGGGGTCGCGCTGGTGTCGCTGGGGCACATCCTCAACCTGCGCCATGTGCATTCCGCCGCTTGCAAGGAGCGCGCGGGCGACTAAGTCGGGCGCATGATTGCCCTGACCGTCAATGGCGAGACCCGCCGTACTGCCGCCGCCAGCATCGCCGATCTCGTGCGCGAACTCGAACTCGACCCGGCGAAGGTCGCGGTCGAGCACAATGGCACTATCGCTCCGCGCAGCGAACTTGGCCAGCATCCCATAAGCGATGGCGATACGCTCGAAATCGTCCATTTCGTCGGCGGCGGCCAGGACGACGATAGCTGGACCGTGGCCGGGCGGACTTTCCGCAGCCGGCTGATCGTCGGCACCGGCAAATATCGGGATTTCGAACAGAACGCGGCAGCACTCGAAGCCTCGGGTGCGGAAATCGTCACCGTGGCGGTGCGCCGGGTCAATGTCAGCGATCCCAATGCGCCCATGCTGACCGATTACATCGATCCCAAGAAAGTCACTTATCTGCCCAACACGGCAGGCTGCTTCACTGCCGAAGAGGCGATCCGCACGCTCCGGCTGGCGCGCGAAGCGGGCGGCTGGGACCTCGTCAAGCTGGAGGTGCTTGGCGAAGCGCGCACGCTCTATCCCGATATGCGCGAGACGTTGGTCGCAACCGAGACGCTGGCCAAGGAAGGCTTCCTGCCGATGGTCTACTGCGTCGACGACCCGATTGCGGCCAAGCAGCTCGAGGATGCAGGTGCGGTCGCAGTCATGCCGCTGGGCGCGCCGATCGGCTCGGGGCTCGGTATCCAGAACCGCGTCACGATCCGGCTGATCAAGGAAGGCGCCAGCGTGCCCGTACTGGTCGATGCCGGGGTCGGCACCGCGTCGGATGCCGCTGTCGCCATGGAACTGGGCTGCGACGGGGTGTTGATGAACACTGCCATCGCCGAGGCCAAGGATCCGCTTCGCATGGCGCGCGCAATGAAGCTGGCCGTGGCAGCCGGGCGAGATGCCTATCTCGCCGGCCGCATGGGCACGCGCAAATATGCCGACCCGAGCAGCCCGCTGGCCGGGCTGATCTAAGTCAGGGGCTAGTCCCGGAGGCTGCTCCAGGGTGCGGAAAAAATATTAACCATCTTCGGAGATAGTCGGCCTCGTGACAGGGGAGTGCCGATCATGGCCGTTACGGGTACCGCATCGCTGACCATTGCCGAAATGCGCGAATTCGCCGGGCTGACCGCCGCCGAGCAGCGCTATATCCGCCGCAGTCTCGATATCGGGCTGGGACGCTGCGATGCCTTTCGCGTCTGGGGGCGCAACCCGGGCGAGAACGCCGCGATCCGCAGCCAGTATGTCGCCTATCAGGAGCTGAAGGCGCTGCGCCAGTCGATCCCCGAACACTCGGGCTTCGACAGTGTCGAGGGCTTTGTCGGCAAGCTGACCCGCGTTGCCGCTTTCGATCTGGCGCAGGAGCGGATCGACAGCTTTTCCGCCTTTCGCTTTCTCTATGAACGGCTGATCTCCGCCGCCGCACGGCCGTGGCTGCCCAGCGCCTTCTGCGCCGCCGCCGCCCTGCCGCAGATTCGCCCCGATCGCCGCAAGATGCTGCTCCAGAGCCTGAGCGAAGCTGCCGCGACCGCCCCGGGGTGGAGCGACCGTGCGCCAAGTTTCTTCCCGGAATATATCGAGGAAGCGGTCGCCTAGGCCCTCTTCACGCCACCGCTACAGTCCGCGGTCCTAGCTGCGGTACAGCTTCGCCAGATGGTCGCCGTAGCGGTCCCTGATCTTGTGGCGGCGGATCTTCATCGAGGGGGTCATTTCCTCGTTCTCGATCGTGAACGGTTCGTCGGCAAAGGCGAACTGACGTACCTTTTCGACCACCGATAGATCCTTGTTCACCCGGTCGATCGCGGCGCGCACCGCGTTACGATACTCGGGCAGTTGCTGCAGTTGCTTGCAATCGAACTGCTTGCCCTGCGCGCGGCACCATTCGAGCGTCCATTCGGCGTCGGGGACGATCAGGCCGACGATATAGGGTTTGCGGTCGCCCGCCACCATCGCCTGGCCGATCTCGGGCTGCAGCGTCAGCATGCCCTCGACCTTCTGCGGGGCGATGTTGTCGCCCTTGTCGTTGACGATCATGTCCTTCTTGCGGTCGGTGATGACGATCCGGTCCCGGTCGTCGAGATGGCCGATATCGCCGGTATGCAGCCAGCCGTCCTGGATCGTGCGCTGGGTCTCGCTTTCGTTCTGCCAATAGCCATGCATGACGAGTTCGCCGCGTACGAGGACTTCGCCATCGTCGGCGATCTTCAGTTCGACACCGCGCATTGCGGGACCGACCGAATGCATCGCAATCCCTGCGGCCGGGCGGTTGCAACTGATCACCGGTCCGGCCTCGGTCTGCCCATAGCCCTGCAACATGGTCAGCCCCATAGCCTCGAAGAAGATGCCGACTTCGGGGTTGAGCGGCGCACCGCCCGAAACCATCGCCTTGATCCTGCCGCCGAACCGCTGGCGGATTTTGGGCCGCAGCAGGCGGGCGACCGCCAGATCCTTGAGCTTGTCCCCGAATTTCGGCTGGCCCGCGGCGCGGCGTTCGCCGACCTCCAGCGCAGTGTTCATCAGCTTCTCGGCAAGGCCGCCTTGCTTGTGTACCTGCTTCATGATCCGCGTGCGCAGCACTTCGAACAGCCGCGGGACCACGACCATGATGGTCGGCCGCGTTTCCTCGATATTGCTGGCGAGCTTTTCGAGGCCCTCGGAATAATAAATCTGCGCGCCGACGCTGATCGGGAGGAACTGCCCGCCGGTATGCTCATAGGCGTGGCTGAGCGGCAGGAAGGAAAGGAACCGCTCGTCCTGCACGATGCCGAAATCCTCGATCAGGATTGCCGCCGCGCCTGCCGCGTTGCACAGGATTGCGCCATGGTGCTGCAGCACCCCGCGCGGGGCCCCGCCGGTGCCGCTGGTATAGATGATGCACGCAGTATCGCCGCGTCCGACCTTCGCCATCCGCTCGGTCACCGCCTTGCGCGCCGCCGCGGCATCACCCTCGAGCATCTTGTCCCACATATGGAAGGTGAAGCTGCCCGATTGCTGGCGGTGGAGATCGTCGATGCCGATAACATGTTCGGCAATGCCCGAGGCCTGCAAGGCACCATGCAGCGGCCGGAGCAGCTTCTCGGTCGACACGATCACCGCCTTGGCGCCCGAATTGTCGAGGATGTGGACGTGGTCGCGCTCGGTATTGGTGATGTAGGCCGGCACGGTGATGCAGCCCGCGGCCATTACCGCGAGATCGGCGATGCACCATTCGGGGCGGTTCTCGGACACGAGGCACACGCGGTCGCCTTCCTTGAGGCCCAGTCCGCGCAAATTCTCCGCAAGCAGGCAGACCCGTTCCGCGGTTTCACGCCAGCTGATCGTCTGCCAGCTGCCATCCTTCTTCGCCCCGAGGAAGGGCAAGTCGCCCTTCTCGTCCGCGCGTTTGAGGAAGAGTTCGACGAGATTGTTGGCGGAATCGATGTCCGACAGCACGGCAGGCTCCTCAGCGATCTTGTTCTTGTTGTAACCCAATTCTTGGCGAGGACTTAGGCTGCCTCCCGCCACACGGCAAGCGACCCGGCGGGGTCACGGAATCTCGATCTGTCCGGCAAGGCGCGGATCGCGCGCGCTGACCCAGCCCGAGGGACCACGCAGGACCGCGCCGCCTTTGACCGGTGCCTCGCGGACCAGCACGTCGGTGTGGCCCAGCGCCTTGAAGGCCGCGGCCTGCTCTTCGAGCCAGGTGCCTTGCTCGAGCAGGAGGCGCTCGCCAAAGGCCATGATAAAGGGAAGGCCGAGTATCTCTTCCGCCGACAGGCCGAAATCGATCGCTCCGATGATGCTGCGCGCGGTCTGTACCGGGATGGTGCTGCCACCTGCTGCGCCCACTGCGAGGAAGGGTTCGCCCGCGGGGTCCCAGACCACCACCGGCGCCATCGAGCTGCGCGGGCGCTTGCCCCCTTCAACCCGGTTCGCGACAAGCTTGCCGTCCACGGTCGGCGAGCGGCTGAAATCGGTGAGCTCGTTATTGAGGAAAAAGCCGCCTGCCACCAGGCCGGACCCGAAAGCCCCCTCGATGGTCGAGGTGTAGCTGATCATGGTGCGCTCGGCATCGACCACGGCGAAATGCGAGGTGCCATATTCCTCGGGTTCGTCACCATCGGCCAGCGCGACCGGTGCGCCCGTGGGCACGCCGGCGGTGACTTCGGAAAGCGTGCTCCCCTCGCCGATCAGCGCGCTGCGCGCGGCGAGATAGCCGGGCTCGACCAGCCCCGCGACGGGTACCGAAACGTAATCGCTATCCGCCAGGTAAAGTTCGCGATCAGCATAGGCGAGCCGCTGCGATTCGACGAACAGATGCCAGGTGACCGGATTGCGCAGGCCCAGTTCGGCAAGGTCGAACCGTTCGAGCTGGCCGAGCATCTGTAGTACCGCGACACCGCCCGAAGTGGGCGGGCCCATCGTGCACACGCGATAGGCGCGATAGGTGCCGCACACGGCATCGCGCAGCTTGGCTTCGTAACCAGTGATGTCCGCATAGGTCATCGCGCCTTCGCGCGGCGTGTCTGCCGCGACGGTCGCGGCGATTTCGTGCGACAAAGGTCCGCTGTAGAACGCCGATGGTCCCGCCGCAGCGATGGTCTCGAAGGTTTGCGCCAGCCGCTCGTTGGCGACCCGCGTGCCGACCGGCAGCGGATTGCCCTGTGCATCGAAGAACAGCGCCCGTGCCTCGGCACTATGCGCCGAGCGGTTCCTTGCGCTCTCGAGCATGCCGTTGAGGCGCGCATTCATGTCGAAGCCTTCGCGGGCCAGGCGGATGGCGGGTTCGAACAGCTCGGCCCAGGCCAGCGTGCCATGCGCGGCATGTGCCTTGGCCGCCAGCGCGATACTACCTGGGACCCCCACCGAAAGCCCGCTGCGCACCGATTCGCCGCGTGGGGGCAGCGTGCCGTCTTCGTTGAAGAACCATTCGGGTGTGGCGCCTGCCGGCGCGGTTTCGCGGCCGTCGAATGTGCCTACCGTGCCATCGGCGGCGCCCCGGACCATGAAGCCGCCGCCGCCGATCCCCGAGCTTTGCGGTTCGACCACCGTCAGCGCCAGCATCACGGCGATCGCTGCATCAGTCGCACTCCCGCCGCGCGCGAGCATGGCTTCGCCCGCCGCCTGCGCGCGCGGATCCGCTGCCGAGACCGCACCCGCGAAGGCCGGAACCGGTTCGGCGGGCGAAGAAGCGAGAGGCGGGGTGGCGGAACAGCCAGCGAGCGTGAGCGCCAGCAGCGAAGCGGAGAAGACCTTGTTCATCGCGGCGACGCTATTCACTTCCGACCGCTTCGGCAATCGAAGCGAATCCATCAAGCCGCATAAGCTCTTCGAGCCCGCGCAGGATCCGCCGCGGCAGGCCCGGCCCGCCGTAGACCATCGCGCTGTAGAGCTGGACGAGGCTCGCGCCTGCCCGGATACGCGCCCAGGCGTCCTCCGCGCTGGCAATCCCGCCCACCCCGACCAGTGGAATCGACCCGCCGGTGGCCGTGCGGAAGTCGCGCAGCCGCTGCTGCGCGAGATCACGCAGGGGCGCACCCGACAATCCGCCCGCCTCGCCTGCATGGGGCGAAGCCAACCGAGGGCGCGAGATAGTCGTATTCGAGACGATCAACGCGCCTAGCTGTCGCTCGATCGCGATTCGCGCGATCGCGTCGATATCTGCCGGTTCGAGATCGGGTGCGACCTTGAGAAACACCGGCGGCCCGCTGGGCCCGCGCGCCTCGATGACCGCGTCGAGCAGCCCTGCCAGCGCACTCTCGTCCTGCAAGGCGCGCAGGCCGGGCGTGTTCGGGCTGGAGATATTGACCGCGAGATAGGAGGCCAGCGGCGCCATAGTGCGCGTCATCGCCACATAGTCGGCGATGCGGTCCTCGCTGTCCTTATTGGCACCCACATTGACCCCGACGATGCCCGGACGGTCTGCGCGGCGCTGCAACCGGTCGCGCGCCACTTCTGCGCCGCCGTTGTTGAAGCCCATCCGGTTGATGATGGCGCGATCCTCGACCAGGCGGAACAGGCGCGGCTGGGGATTGCCAGCCTGCGGGCGCGGGGTAATCGAGCCGACCTCGGCAAAACCGAAGCCAAGGCCGAGCAATTGGTCGGGGACCTCGGCATCCTTGTCGAAGCCCGCTGCCATGCCGAGCGGATTGGGAAAGGTCAGTCCAGCGACATCGATCGCCAGCGGACCGGTTTGTGCCGGGCGCATGCGCGGCGCAAGGGTCAGCGCCCTGACCGTCAAGCGATGGGCGCGTTCGGGGTCGAGCGCGAAGAGGGCGGGGCGGGCCAGATCGAACAACATGCCGCGCGCCATGCCGTGCCGGCCACGCGCTGTCGAGCCGTGAACCGTCCATCCGGTCGACCTGCGTTCGCGCGGAAAACGAAGAAAAATTCTGTCAGCCCACGGGCTGTCGCTTGCATACAATCAATTGATACAGACTCGGCGTAACACGCTCTTGCGACCCGAAGGGCTCGGAGCGATTTTGCAACGAGTTCTCGACTTCAAAAGGGGGGACCTTGAGGGGTCGCCCCCTTTTTTTCTGCCTACGCCCATCTGCCTGACGAATATTTGTTCTCGGCAGCATTGCGGTCATGGTAAATTTGGCGTATTTTTACAATTCTTTGGCCGAAGTAGGGACGGAACAGGGGTTTGTCGGGTCTGCCAGGTGACGATGTGTCACACTCTTTCGAGTTCGTAGCGGCGCCGTCGGATCTCGCGCCCTATCTCAACTCGCTCTATATCTGGCGCAGCCCGGATGATCGGCTGGACGATGTTCTGCCCGCCTATTCGGGGCAGATGGTCGTCTTCGGGCGCGGCGTGGGCCGGATGCAGTTCGACGGCGGCGAAGTAGCCGAAACCAGCGATGCCTTCTTCCTTGCGCCGCTGTGCCAGGCGCGCAATTTCAGCGTTAGCGGGCCGGCGACCCTGTTCGGCGTCTCGCTCAATTTCCGCGGCTGGGCGGCCCTGTCGAGCCTGTCGGTGCACGACTACCACGATTGTTTCCTGCAACCAGAAATGGTCCTCGATGATTCGCCCGCGCAGGCCTTTGCCGCGCTGGGTGGGCGCTGGCGGGCGGGCGAACTGGGGGATCGGGAATTGCTCGACGCGATGACCGATGTCGTCCGGCGCGGGCTGTCGAAGCTTCCCGAACAGCACCTGACGGTGATCGACCGGACGCTCGAATGGCTGTCGAGCTCGTTCAAGCCCGAACTCGAAGAGCTGTACGAACAGCTGCCCTATTCGAAACGCCAGGCACAGCGGCTGGTGGCGCAATTCTTCGGCCAGTCGCCCGTGCGGCTGGTGCGCCGCTATCGCGCGGTCCGCGCCGCCACCTTGCTGGCGATGCCGCAATTGCCCGAAGAGATCGAAGCCGAGATCCGCGAGGCGTTTTACGACCAGGCGCATCTCATCAAGGAAATCCGCTTCTTCACCGGGCGCACCCCCAAGCGGCTCCAGCCAGCGGCGGGATCGCCGATCAACGACATGCTCGGCCCCGATGGCTATGGCTCGGTCAATCTGTTCGGCTCGGGCGAAGCGGAACAGCTCGGCCGCAGCCCGCTCCACGACGCCTGAATGCTAACGACTCGCAACTAGGTCTTTCCCGTTGAAATGGGGGAGCTTGGCTCCTAATTGGCCAATCGGAACGAATTGGTCCGATTTAACTATGCGCCTGTCAAACCTTGCTGATTATGCCGTCGTCGCCATGTGCGCCGCATCGCGTCATTGCGGTGGGGGCAAGACCAGCGCGGCCGAACTGGCGGCGGAAACCGGCCTCCCGGTGCCCACGGTGCAAAAGCTGGTGAGCAAGCTGTCGGCCGCGGGTCTGCTGCGGTCGAGCCGCGGCGCTGGCGGCGGGCTGCAACTGGCACGCCCGGCTGCGGCGATCACCGTCGCCGATATTGTCGAGGCGGTTGAAGGACCAATCGCGCTGACCGCCTGCGTCGAAGGCGTCCAGTGTTCGGTCGAGCATGATTGCTCGGTCAAACCGCACTGGCCGGTCGTGAACGAAGCGGTGCGCGGCGCGCTGGCGGCGATCCCGCTGACCCAGCTGGCACGGACAAGAGAGATTGCATGAGCGAAGAATTGGACATCCAGGACCGCGAAGCGCGCGAAGCTGCCGAAAAGGCCGCCGAGTACGAACACGGCTGGTCGTCGGACATCGAGACCGAGTTTGCCGAAAAGGGCCTGACCGAAGACACGGTCCGCTTCATCAGCGCCAAGAAGGGCGAGCCCGAGTGGATGCTCGACTGGCGGCTGAAAGCGTTCCGCCTGTGGCAGGAGATGGTAGAGCCCGACTGGGCGAAGATCGGCTATCCGGCGATCGATTACCAGAACGCCTATTATTACGCGGCGCCGAAGAAGAAGGTCGAACTCGAGTCGCTCGATGAGCTCGACCCCGAGATTAAGCGCGTTTACGACAAGCTCGGCATCCCGCTCGGCGAGCAGGAAGTGCTCGCCGGCGTGAAGGGCGCCAAGAAGGTCGCGGTCGATGCCGTGTTCGACAGTGTCAGCGTTGCCACCAGCTTCCGCGAGGAGCTGAAGCGGGCGGGCGTCATCTTCCTGTCGATCAGCGAGGCGATTCGCGAATATCCCGAAATGGTGCGCAAATGGCTCGGCAAGATCGTCCCGCAGCACGACAATTACTTTGCCACCTTGAACAGCGCGGTCTTCTCGGACGGCACCTTCGTCTATGTGCCCGAAGGCGTGCGCTGCCCGATGGAGCTCAGCACCTATTTCCGTATCAATGCGGAGAACACCGGCCAGTTCGAACGCACGCTGATCATCGCCGAAAAGGGCAGCTATGTCAGCTACCTCGAAGGCTGCACCGCGCCGATGCGCGACGAGAACCAGCTTCATGCCGCAGTGGTCGAGCTGGTCGCGCTCGAAGACGCCGAGATCAAATATTCGACCGTACAGAACTGGTATCCCGGCAATGCCGAGGGCAAGGGCGGGATCTACAATTTCGTCACCAAGCGCGGCCTGTGCCAGGGTGCGCGCAGCAAGATCAGCTGGACGCAGGTCGAAACCGGCAGTGCGGTGACATGGAAATATCCCAGCTGCGTGCTCAACGGCGAAGACAGCGTGGGCGAATTCTACTCGGTCGCGGTGACCAACAATTACCAGCAGGCCGATACCGGCACCAAGATGATCCACAACGGCAAGGGCAGCCGCTCGACGATCATCTCCAAGGGCATTTCGGCGGGCAAGTCGAACAACACCTATCGCGGCATGGTCCGCGTGGCTGCCAATGCCGATGGCGTACGCAATCGCACCGAATGCGATTCGCTGCTGATCGGCGACCGGAGCGGGGCGCACACCGTGCCCTATATCGAGGTGAAGAACCCCAGCGCGCAGATCGAGCATGAGGCGACCACCAGCAAGATCAGCGACGACCAGATGTTCTACGCACAGCAGCGCGGCTTGGATGACGAGGAAGCGATGGCGCTGATCGTCAACGGCTTCGCCAAGGACGTGCTGAAGGAATTGCCCATGGAATTCGCCGTCGAAGCGCAGAAGCTGCTGGCGATCTCGCTCGAGGGGAGCGTGGGGTGACCGAACGCAAGACCCTCCAGATCCGCACGCCTTCGCCGGGCGATGCCGCTCCCGCGCTCAAGAAGAAGGGCCGCGGGTGGGAAATCTCCGAGAAGCGGCTCGACAAGATTCACGAACACGCGCGCCATTTGCGGCGGCATGCGACACCCGCGCACAAGGCGCTCGCCGCGCGTTTCGCCAAGGAAGACTTCGGCAAGTTTAAATTCACCCGCCACACCGTGGTCGGCTCGGCGATCCTCGATTTCGTGTCCCACCCGCTCGGGCTGGCAGTCGCGATCGATGAGGAAGGCCAGAACGACACGCTGGCCAAGCGCCGCGACAAGAGCCTTGCTGCGGTCGGTATGGAAGTGCTGCGGCTGCCCGCGGCGACGATCCTCGACGATGTCGAGGCAGCGATGCAGCCGATCTTTGCTGCGATGAATGCGCGCTACCGCGACAAGGAAAGCGCGCGCCGCGAACACCAATCGAAATACGGCCCGACGCCCCGGCGCACCCGCCCGGCCCGTCGCGACGACAGGAAGTAATATGCTGAAAATCCACAATCTCCACGCCGAAATCGACGGCAAGACAATCCTCAACGGGCTCACGCTCGAAATCCCCGCTGGCGAGGTTCATGCGATCATGGGCCCCAATGGTGCGGGCAAGTCGACGCTGGCCTATGTGCTGGGCGGACGGCCGGGCTACGAGGTGACCGAAGGTTCGGTCGAATTTATGGGACAGGATTTGCTCGCGCTGGAACCGCATGAACGCGCCGCTGCCGGCCTGTTCCTCGGCTTCCAGTACCCGGTCGAGATTCCCGGAGTCTCGAACCTGCAGTTCCTGCGCGAAGCGCTGAATTCGCAGCGCCGGGCGCGGGGTGAAGAACCGCTGACCGGCGGCGAATTCCTCAAGCTGGCCAAGGACAAGGCGGCGCTGCTCAAGCTCGACCCCGAAATGCTCAAGCGGCACGTCAATGTCGGCTTCTCGGGGGGCGAGAAGAAGCGTGCCGAAATGGTCCAGATGGGCATTCTCGACCCGCAATTCGCCGTGCTCGACGAAACCGATAGCGGTCTCGACATCGATGCGCTGCGCGTGGTCGGCGATGGCATCAACGCGATCATGCGCGACCCGGCCAAGGGCGTTCTGCTGATCACGCACTACCAGCGCCTGCTCGAAGTGGTGAAGCCCGACAAGGTGTCGATCCTGTCGCAGGGCCGTATCGTCCGGACCGGTGGCCCCGAACTGGCGGTCGAGCTTGAAAACGAAGGCTATGACGCGATCATGTCCGCCGAGACTGCGCATGCCTGAGGCAGCCGAACTCCCCACCCGCCGCGATGAAGCGTGGCGTTATTCCGCGGTCGAACGGCTTCAGGGCGAAGCGCTGGACGACTGGCGCACGATCGATGTCTCGCCAGGCGAGACCGTTCACGAAACGCTCCTGATTGCCGATGGCGGCGACACCAGGCCGACCGAACTGCACCGGTGGCGCGTGACCGTGCGCGAAGGCGCGACCTGCGAGATCTTCGCGGTGCTTGCCGCGGCCGAATATGCCCGGCTCGAAATCGAGGTGACGCTGCACAAGGGCGCGCATTTCGAACTGGGCGGGATTACCGTCGGCGGCCGCGAAACCGTGCGCGAATTCGTCACCCGCACGATCCATGCCGAACCCGAGGCAACCAGCAACCAGACCGTTCGCGCGGTTCACTGGGGCCACGGTACGGGCAATTTCCTCGGCAATATCGATGTCGTGCGCGATGCGCAGAAGACCGATGCGGCGCAGGACTTCAAGGGGCTGCTGCTCGAGAAGGGCGCAACCGTGAACGTGGTGCCGCAGCTCGAAATCTTTGCCGATGATGTCAAATGCGCGCATGGCGCCAGCGTTGGCCAGCTCGATGAAACCGCGCGTTTCTACATGGCCGCACGCGGAGTCTCGCCCGATCTTGCCCGGCGCCTGCTGGTCCAGGCCTTCCTCGGTGACGCGCTGGTCGCGCTCGAGGATGACGAAACGCGCGAGGCGATGCTGAAGGTCGCGCTCGACAAGGTCGACCGGGCGCTGTGAGCGAGGCTGCCACCCTTTTGCGGCCCAATGACATCAGGGCCGAATTCCCCGGCATGGTGACGGGCGATGCCCAGCCGTGGCATTATCTCGATACCGCCGCGACGGCGCAGAAGCCGCAGGCGGTGATCGATGCGATGGCCCGCGCGCTGGGCGCGGATTACGCCACCGTCCACCGCGGGGTCTATGGCCGCAGCGCGCAGATGACGCTTGGCTACGAAGCCGCGCGGCGCCGCGTCGCCGCTTACATGGGCGCTGCCAGCGAACATGAAGTGGTGTTCGTGCGCGGCGCGACCGAGGCGATCAATCTCGTCGCAGCGAGCTGGGGCATGACCCATATCGGCGAAGGCGACCGTATCGTCCTCTCCACGCTCGAGCATCATTCGAATATCGTGCCCTGGCAGATGGTCGCCGAACGCACCGGTGCGCAGATCGACGTCTGCCCGCTGACTGGGGATGGCCGGATCGATCTGGGCGCGCTCGAAGCGTTGCTGACCCCGCGGACCAAGCTCGTCGCGCTGGCGCATGTCTCGAATGTGCTCGGCAGCGTGCTCGATGCCCGCGCCGCGGCCGATCTGGCGCATTCGGTGGGCGCGAAACTGCTGCTCGACGGGTGCCAGGCGGCGCCGCGCATGGCGCTCGACATGGCCGCGCTCGATTGCGATTTCTACGCCTTCTCGGGACACAAGCTCTACGGCCCGACCGGGATCGGCGTGCTGTGGGCGCGCCAGGACATCCTCGATGCCATGCCCCCGTGGCAGGGCGGCGGGGCGATGATCGACCGTGTCACCTTCGACAAGACCACCTATGCGCCGCCGCCGCAGCGGTTCGAAGCGGGCACACCGATGATCACCGAGGCGATCGCGCTGCATGCGGCGATCGACTATGTCGCCGCGCTTGGTCCCGATCGCCTGTTTACGCATGAGGCCGCGCTTGCCAGGCAGTTGCGCGACGCATTGCGCACCCTCAATTCGGTGACGCTGTTCGGCCCCGAAGAAAGCGCCGGCATCGTCAGTTTCGCGATCGAGGGGGTTCACCCGCACGATCTTGGCACCATATTGGACGAAGAGAATGTCGCGATCCGGGCCGGGCACCATTGTGCGCAGCCGCTGATGGACCATCTCGGCGTCCCCGCCACCGCCCGTGCCAGCTTCGGGCTCTACTCGGACGAAAGCGACATCGCTGCGCTGATGCGCGGCATCGAACGGACTCAGAGGATCTTCGGATGAACGACGATCAGAACAGTGATTTCATTGCCGCGCCCTCCCCTGCGGATGCGCTGGCTACCAAGCCGCCGCGCGCCCGTGTCGAGGACGCCGTCGATGCGGAAGAAACGCCGCGCGCGACGATGGAGCGCAAGCGCGACTATCTCGAAGGCTTCCTGCAGAAAAAGCCCGAAAACGTGCCCACAGGCGCGCCGGGCGGTGATCTCTACGAAGCGGTGATCGCTGCGCTCAAGGAAATCTTCGACCCGGAAATCCCGGTCAACATCTACGATCTGGGCCTGATCTACGGCGTCGAGGTCGATGACGAGAGCGATGTGACCGTCACCATGACGCTGACGACGCCGCATTGCCCGGTCGCCGAAACCATGCCCGGCGAAGTCGAATTGCGCGCCGCCAGCGTGCCCGGCGTTCGCGATGCCGAGGTGAATCTGGTGTGGGACCCACCCTGGGGCCCGGACAAGATGACCGACGAGGCACGCCTCGAACTGGGGATGCTGTGATGAGCGATACCAAGACCCGCGCCGCGCCCAAGGCAGCGGTCGTCCTGACCAAGGCCGCCGAACAGCGCGTCGCCGATCTGATGGCCAAGGCGCCCGAAGACGCCATCGGGGTCAAATTGTCGACCCCGCGGCGAGGCTGCTCGGGCCTCGCCTATTCGGTCGATTATGTCACCGAGGAAGCGAAGTTCGACGAGAAGATCGAGACCCCCGGCGGGCTGTTCTTCATCGACAGCGCCAGCGTGCTCTACCTGATCGGGAGCACGATGGACTGGGTGGAGGACGATTTCACCGCGGGCTTCGTGTTCGAAAATCCCAACGCCAAGGGGGCGTGTGGCTGCGGCGAAAGCTTCATGGTCTAGCCGCGCACGATCGGCTGGTCACTCCTCGGCGAGGAAGTCGAGCAGCGCGCGCTCGTATTCGTCGACCCGGCCATCCGCATCGATCCGCGCGTCGAGCCATTCGCGCTCGCTATGCGGCACCTCATGCGCCGCGGCTACGCCCTCGGCACGCGTCGGCGCTTCTTCCTTGCGTCCGAACACCTTGCCGAATGCGTTGGGCGAAGCCTTGGCCATCCGGCCGAGAAACCCGCCCACGCTGCTGCGCGTATCTGTCATGAAGGCCTGCAGCTCGGCGGCGCGCTCGCGGCTGATCTGCGCATCGGGATTGCTGTAGCCCTGCAGGTAGTTGGCGATGCCCTGGACGAACAATTGCTTCCATTCAGGCGCATTGTCACCGCCCAGCGTGGCGTCCTTGAGGCGAAACAGCATGTCGGCTTCCTTGCGCCCGACGGCTGCGGGGCGTTCACTGGCAGGCGCGAAGATCGCGCGGCGCAGCAGCCGGGCCTCGGTCGCGTTGACATTGCCCGCCTCGAGCGTGCCGCCGTCGCGCGTTGGCCCGGTGCCCTCGAGCGCGGCGAGCTCCATTTGCGAGATCGCGTAATCCTTAAGCGCTGCCGGGACGTTCTGCGCGCGTTCGAAAACGCGCACCAGCAGCTCGATCTCGGCCATGCTGCCGAATTGCCCGTCGGCATCGATCTGCATCATCAGCCAGCTGGCATTTTCGGGATCGACATAGCCTGTAGGCGCGCGCTGGTTGATGACATATTCGCCCAGCGCCTCGACGAAGAAATCGACCCATTCGGTGCTCTTCGTCGTCAGTTCGCGATTGAGCGCGAAGATCGCTTCGGCCTCGGTCTGCGAGATCCGCCCGTCGGGCCATGCCTCGCGCCGCAGCGTCAGCACTTCCTCGGGGGTAATGACCCCGTCCGCGCCGACTCTCTTGGCCAATTCGCCGAAATGCACGCTCATCTGGACCAGCTCCCATATAATCCTGGTCCGGCAAGCCTATCCCGGCTTGCTTAAGACGGGGTTAGCGGCGCAGTGCGCGCACGCAGGCCGCGCGGTCCACGTCGAGGCCGTCGCTGGCGCGGCGGGCATCGACATAGGTGGCGCTGGGTTCGCCGCGCGGCTCGAGCGGGTAGAGATAGACATCGAGCACGCAGGCCTCGCCGACGAATTGCAGCTTCTTGGCATCGCCTTCCTTCACCGTCAGCCGCGGGGCACCGAACAGATTGGCGAGCGCGGTTTCATTGCGTCCGATCACGCTCTCCAGCCCGGGCACATTCATCACGCGCGGGGCGCGGAACGACGGGGTGGCGGGCGCGACGCGCACCTCTTGCGGCGGCGGTGTGGCCCCGGGACGCGAGGCCGGAGCACCTGGCGGACCCGGCGCAACGGGTACGGTGGTGCAGGCTCCGAGCAGGGGCAACAGCAGCAGGGCGAACTTACGCATCGAGGTCTTTCTCACGGGCGCGGTGAACGAGGTGGGTGGCGCAGGCAGCGCCCATTATCGGGGCAAGGAGGTTGAGGAAAGGTATCGCGAGTAGCGCCACCACCACGCCGCCGACCAGGAAACGCGTGAGTCCGCCGATCGGGGCCAGCTCGGCCGGATCGGCGCGGTGCCGCAGCCACACCATGTCGTGCAGTTCGCGCCCGACGAGATAGGCGTTGACCGTCCAGAAGACCGCCGCCGCGCCAATCCCCGTGACCAGCAAGAGACCTGCGATCGGCAGCGCCGCGGCATTGGCGAGCACCGTGCGCAGGAGCGAGCGCAGCGCATTGCCGACTTCTTCGGCGAGCGGCAGGTCGCGCAGGCTGTGACGCGCCTGCGGATAATGCCGAGCCTCGACTGCGCGCACCACATCCTCGGCGAAGAACTGCAGCACGAACAGCGCCACCACCCGGAACAGGAACCAGCCGGCCAGGATCATCCCCAGCGCCGCGAGCAGCGCGCCCAGGCCCGAGGTGTCGGCGCTGGTCACACTGTCGATCGCGCGTTCGACCACGAGATAGAGCCCCGCACCGCCGACCGCGAAGATCGCCAAAGTCAGCAGCGCGGTCTTGCCCAGCACCCTGAGGATTGCCGGATCGCCAAGCTGACCGGCGGCAAGGGCAAGGGCACGGGGAAGCGACATCATCGGAGCCCGGGGATGCGCGCCGTTATGGGGCAAGTCAACGCCGCCCTTGGCCAAACCCCGACGAGCCGCTAACCGCGCCCGACACACCGATTATCCCCTCCCCGGAGTACCCATGACCGAACCCCGTTACGACGTAATCGCCATCGGCAATGCCATCGTCGATGTGATGGCCCCCTGCGAAGAAGAGCTGATCGCCGAACTCGACCTCAACAAGGGCGGGATGACGCTGGTCGACGAAGACGGCGCCCGGAGACTGTACGAGGCGATGGGGCCGGCAAAGGAGATTTCCGGGGGATCGGCCGCCAATACGCTCGCGGGCATGTCGGCGCTGGGCGCGCAATGCGCATTCGTCGGGCAGGTCGCGACCGACCAGCTGGGCGACGTCTTCAGCCACGATATCCGTGCGGTGGGGATCGATTTCGACACGCCGGCGCGCGAAGGCCAGCCCTCGACCGCGCGCTGCCTCATCTTCGTCACCCCCGATGGCGAGCGGACGATGAACACCTTCCTCGGGGCAAGCCAGTTCCTCCCTCCCGCCGCGCTCGACGACGAACTGATCGCCAGCGCGGGCATCCTCTATCTCGAAGGGTATCTGTGGGACCCGGAAGAACCGCGCCGCGCAATGCGCCGCGCGATCGAGGTGGCACGCAATGCGGGCCGCAAGGTCGCCTTCACTGCCAGCGAGAGCTTCGTCATCGACCGCCATGGCGACGATTTCCGCGCGCTGATCGAGGAAGGGCAGATCGATATTCTCTTCGTCAATGAAAGCGAACTCGCAACGCTGACCGGCGAAGAGGATTTCGAGGCAGGGCTCGCCATGCTGCAGGGCAAGGTCCCCGTGCTGGTCGCCACGCGCAGCGCCAAGGGCGCCGTGGGTATCGCCAACGGCGCGCGCGCCCAGGTTGCCGCCGAACCGATCGACAAGGTCGTCGACACCACCGGCGCGGGCGATCTCTTCGCAGCGGGCTTCCTCACTGGCCATGCGCGCGGCGAGACGCTCGAAACCTGCCTGCGCATGGGCGCCATCTGCGCCGCCGAGATCATCTCGCACTACGGCGCGCGCAGCGAAGCCGACCTTAAGGCGCTGGTTGCCGAGAAGCTGGGCTGAGCAATCCGGCACGCCCTCGCACCGCGCCGGCTACCGAGCCGGGGCGGTGCTTCTCGCGGCAAGTCGCGCTGCGTTAAAGTTGAGCGAGGCACAGCCGAACGCCCGAGATGCCCTAGTGGTCTGAGGTACACACTGGAGTCAGTCCGAATGAGGCTGGCGTCCCGCTAGTTTCCGGCTTCAAGCGCAATAGATCGATCGTCATCATCGCGCGCAAGGTCGTTCTCGCCGATCTCCCAATATGCATCTGCGCGTAGGCGAAGAGCGAAATAGTCATCCGGATCGATCTCCAATGCTTGGGATAGATAATCGATAGATTCCCGGTGTTTCTGCCTATTACGAGCAAGAACTGCCTTGCCATGCAGTACGACGACCCACCCGGGCTGGTTCTTGCCCACACGGTCGAAATCATTTTGCGCATTTAGCTCGTCATCCATCCAAGCATAGGCGAGGCCGCGATTGGCAAGCGCGTAAGGATGATCCGGAACGCGGTTGTGCAAGAGCGTGAAATCCTCGACAGCCTCTTCAAACCGACCGAGATCGAGGTTTGCGAGGCCTCTCTCTAGGTAAGCTCTGTCATTCTCTGGCCGAATGGCAAGGGAGGCATCCAGATCTTCGATTGCGTTTGGCAAGTCACGCAACTCGCGGTGAATAAGTGCACGGTTGAAAAGCGCATAAGAGTCACCAGGCTCAAGCTCGATCGCTTTGGAATAGTCCAGCAAGGCGAGGTGATTATTGCCGAGCCGGTGATGGACGCGGCCTCGATCTCCGAGCAAGTCCGCCCGCTTTTCAACGTCGAGATCGTGATCGGCCAGCATCGCGTTGCAGGTCGCCACGGCTTCGAAGAGTTCCTCCTCGTCGCCATTATAGTCGCACGCAGGTTTGGTGTTGCCGTAGACTATTCCAAGGGAACCGACAGTGAGCGCCAATCCGATGGCGCCGTTCCAGATGAGCGACGCCCAATATCGCCTGGGTTGTTCGGCCCGCGAGTAGGATCTGGATGATCCGCGAATGAGCGGGCGGATCTCGCCATTCCGCCAGCCTGGGACCACAGTCCCCAAGGCATAGCTGCCTACAGCTCCGAGCAAGGCGGGTGCCAGCCATTCGGATCGGGCGAAATCCTCCGCCCACTCAGTGAAGGCAAACCCACCGATGGCTAGCAATCCCGTCAGAGAAGCCAAGCAGAACAGCAAGTGGCGCCCGGACTTCCAGCTCAAGTCTTCCGGCGGTAGTGTAATATCACGCGGTTTCAGGCCGTGGGTGAAATAGCGCCAGACATATGCCGCGGGTGCAAGGGCGGAAACGGCCAGAGGCAAGGCAATCCAAGCCTGTGGAGGTATAGCATCCACGATCACAAACCGAATTACCCGCGTTCCCGCCGCACCTCACGTTGGCCGATGTCGCGGCGGCAGAAGCCGTCGGGGAAGGTGATCGCGTCGACCGCTTCATAGGCTTTTGCCTGCGCTTCGGTCGCGCTTGCTCCGCGCGCGGTGACGTTGAGCACGCGGCCGCCGCTGCTGGTCAGCGTCTCGCCTTTCAGCGCGGTGCCGGCGTGGAAGACCTTGGCGCCGGCGGCCTCGGCCTCGCCCAGATCGATCGTGCCGCCCTTCTTGGGCGTGCCGGGATAGCCGTCCGCCGCCATCACCACGGTCAGCGCGAAATCGCTGGATAGCACCGGCTCGGCGATGTCGCCCAACCGTCCTTGCGCGCAGGCCTGCATCAGTTCGACCAGATCGCTTTCGAGCCGCATCATCAGCACCTGGCATTCGGGGTCGCCGAAGCGCGCGTTGTACTCGATCAGCTGCGGGCCGTCCTTGGTCAGCATCAGCCCGGCATAGAGCACACCCGAATAGGGCGTACCCTCGGCGGCCATTGTGCGCACGGTCGGCTCGACGATCTCGCGCATGACCTGTGCCTGTAGCGCTTCGCTCAGCACCGGGGCGGGCGAATAGGCGCCCATGCCGCCGGTGTTCGGTCCGGTGTCGCCTGCGCCCACGCGCTTGTGATCCTGCGCCGTGCCGATGGGGACGATCGCCGTGCCATCGGTCAGCGCGAAGAAGCTGGCCTCCTCGCCCATCAGGAACTGCTCGATCACCACTTCGCTGCCCGCGCTGCCGAACTTGCCATCGAACATTTCGTCGAGCGCATGCTGCGCCTCTTCGCGTGTTTCGGCGATGACCACGCCTTTGCCCGCGGCAAGACCGTCGGCCTTGAGCACGAAGGGTGGGTCGAACTTCTTAAGCGCGCCCCAGGCCGCTTCGAGCGAAGTACAGCGCTCGTAGCGTGCAGTGGGGATATTGGCGCGGCGGCACAATTCCTTGGTGAAGCCCTTGCTGCCTTCGAGCTGTGCGGCCTGTTTGGACGGGCCGAACGTGTCCACCCCCGCGGCGCGCAGGCTGTCTGCCAGCCCATCGACCAGCGGCGCTTCGGGACCGATCACGACAAGACCGATGTCGTTCTTGCGCACGAATTCGACCACCGCCTCGTGGTCGCCCGCGTCGAGCGCGGTGCATTCGGCATGGTGTGCGATGCCCGGGTTGCCCGGTGCCGCCCACAGCTTGTCGCACAGCGGCGATTGCGCCAGTTTCCACGCTAACGCATGTTCACGCCCGCCCGACCCGAGCAAAAGGATATTCATGGCCGACCACTTCCCGTCCACTGCAGATGATGCGAGCTTGGTAGCGAAGGGCCGCACGGGCGACAACGCCGAGCCGTTGACGGTGAGCGAAATATCCCAGGCGCTCAAACGCACGGTCGAGGACCGCTTCGGCTTCGTCCGCCTGCGCGGCGAGCTGTCGGGCGTGAAGCGCGCCGCCAGCGGGCATCTCTATTGCGCGCTCAAGGACGAAAAGGCGGTGATCGACGGGGTGATGTGGCGCGGCAATACCGAGCGTCTGCCCTTCGCCCCCGAGGACGGGCTGGAAGTGGTCGCCTCGGGCAAGCTCACCACCTATCCGGGCCGCTCGAAATACCAGATCGTGATCGAGCGGATGGAACTGGCGGGCGAAGGTGCGCTGCTGGCGCTGCTCGAGAAGACCCGCGCGCGGCTGGCGGCGGAAGGATTGTTCGATGCGGGGCGCAAACAGCCGCTCCCCTTCCTGCCGCGCACCATCGGTGTGGTCACCTCGCCCACCGGCGCGGTGATTCGCGATATCCTCCACCGGCTGGCGGATCGTTTTCCCACCCGGGTCGTGGTCTGGCCGGTGCTGGTACAGGGGCAGGGCGCGGCCGCGCAGGTCGCGGGTGCGGTGCGCGGCTTCGCAGCCATGCCCGAAGGCCATCCCGATCGCCCGGACCTCGTCATCGTCGCGCGCGGCGGCGGGTCGATCGAGGATCTGTGGAGCTTCAACGAGGAAGAGGTCGTGCGCGCCATCGCCGACTGCCAGATCCCGACAATCAGCGCGGTCGGGCACGAGACCGATACCACGCTGGCGGACTATGCCGCCGACCGCCGTGCGCCGACACCCACCGCCGCGGCCGAGATCGCCGTGCCGGTGCGCGCCGAACTCGCCGCCACGCTGAAGGATTTCGAAGGGCGCAAGGAACGCGCGATCCTGCGCCCGGTGCAGCTGGGGCGCGAGCGGCTGGAAGCGCGCGTCCAGCGCCTGCCGACCCGCGAGGCCTTGCTGCAACCGCAGGCCCAGCGGCTCGACGATCTCGCCGAACGCCTGCGCCGCGGCCTGCGCGACCGCGCGGCACAGGGACGCGAGCGGCTTGGCAATCTGCGACTGTCGCCCGCTACGCTCGATCGCAATCTGCGCGAGGCACGCCGCGCGCTGGCCGGGCAGAAGCTGGCGCCCGCGCTGGTCGAGCGCCCGCTGGCCGAGCGGCGCGAGCGGCTGGCGGCGCTGGCACGGCTGGCCGAGCAGCTTCATCCCGACCGTCCCCTTGCACGCGGCTATGTGCGCGTCACCGGACCCGACGGGCGGACCATCACCGACCGGGCGGCGGCGGCGCAGGAGGCGTCACTTACGCTCAAGTTCCGCGACGGTGAGCTCGAGGTGGGCATCGGCGGCGATACCCCGCCTCCCGCGCCGCGTCGCAAACCGCGCAAATCCGGAACCCCGCCCAAGCAGGATGATTTGTTCGGTTAGGCCGGACCTGCTAGGAATTGCACCATGCTGATGAACAAGAATTCGGGCCCGCCGAAAGGCGAGGCGAAGCTGCAATACGGCCCTTCCGGCTTTCGCGTGCTACGCGCGGGCAACCATGTCTTTTGCGCGATGAGCGGGGTGCCGATTCCTCTCGACGAGCTGCGCTATTGGTCGGTCCAGCACCAGGAAGCCTACGCCAGCGCCCAGCTCGCGACCGAGCGACTGGCCCCGTGAACTGGATGCGGGTCGCGCCGCTCGTGCTTCTCGGGACCGCATGCGTTCCCGCCGCCACGCCGGAGCCCGCTCCGCCATCGCGGACGACCGAAGTGGTGCAGCCGGTCCGCACGACGCCGACGCCAGGTCCGACGCCTACGGTCACGCCGACTCCCTCACGCCCCGCGGTGTTCACCTTCGATGGTGCGCTCGAACAGGGCGGTTGGATAAGGGGCACGGTTCCCGGCGGTGCCAGCGAAGCCATGCTCGGCGAGGATGAGCTGGCGTTCGACGATGAGGGCAGGTTCTTCGCCGCCTTCGACCGCGATGCCCCCGCTGCGATGACGTTGACTGCCAAACTGGTTGACGGGGGCACGATCGATAGCCCGCTGGCGATCGCACCACGCGGCTGGGACATCGAACACGTCAATGTGGCGCGGCGCCCGGGCGCTACGTCCGCATCCTTCATGCGGCGCCGCCAGCCCGAACTCGATGCGATCTGGAATGCCCGGCTGGAAGAAACCGGGGCGCAAGGCTGGCGGCAGGACTTCGTCTGGCCCGTCAAGGGGCGCATTTCGGGCCGGTTCGGGTCGCAGCGTATCTATCGCGGCGAACCGGGCAGCTATCACTCGGGGATCGATATCGCCACGGGCGGTGCCGGCACCCCCTATGTCGCCCCCGCCGATGGCGTGGTGGTGCTCGCAGCGGATGATTTCAGCCTGGAAGGCAAGCTGCTGATCATCGACCACGGCCAAGGGCTCAACAGCGCATTCCTGCACAGCGCGCGGCTTTACGTAAGCGAGGGCGAAGTGGTCCTGCAGGGCCAGCATATCGGCGACATCGGCTCATCCGGCCGCGCCACCGGCCCGCATCTCCACTGGAGCCTCAAATGGCGCAATGCGCGGCTCGACCCGCTGTTGTTCACCGGGCCGATGCGCTGAGCGCTTGACGCGCGCAGTGTGGCGAACGAGAGGGCCGACATCCATGCGCCGCTCGCGTCTTCTCCTTGCCGTCCTGCTGGCTGGCATGATCGCTCCTGGCACGTGGCTACGCACGCCTGAACCCCCGCGCGACTTTCGGCGGCTGGCCACAGCCACTGCCATCGCATTCGAATCGACCCGCACGGGCCCCTTCACCCTTGCGGGTGCATGGGAAATGACCGGTCACCGCAAACAGTTCGGCGGCTTCTCGGCATTGGTGACGCTTGATGGAGATCGCTTCCTGGCGGGCAGCGACACTGGGCGCAGGCTGGTGTTCGAACGCCCCGATCGCAGCAGCTTGCCCGGCGTGCTCGAGCGTTTTGGAGACGATCAGGCGGGCGGGAAGGAAGGACGCGATCTCGAATCCCTCGCGATCGATCCCGCTAGCGGGACCGTCTGGGGCGGCTATGAATTTCGCAAATCGATCATTCGCTTCCATGCTGATTTGAGGGTCGACGAGGAAGTGAGTCCGCCGCTGATGCGCGACTGGGGCGGAAATTCGGGGGCCGAGGCACTGGTCCGTTTTGCCGATGGCCGGTTCCTCGTGATCGAGGAGCGTCCGCTGCGCTGGCGCGACTCGCGCCATGTCGCGCTCCTTTTTGCCACCGATCCGATCGAGGATGCCGAGCCCGAAAGCGTGCGCGTGGACATTCCCGGGGGCTACCGGCCCGTCGATGCCACGCCGCTGGAGGACGGGCGGGCGCTGATCCTGCTGCGCCGCCTTGCCCTGAGCATTCCGCCCGGATTCGAAACCGCGATCGCGGTAATCGATATCGACCGGCGCACCGCCGATGGCAGGATCCCTGCCCGCCTGCTGGCCGAATTCGGTACTGCGATCCCGCAGGACAATTACGAGGGCATGACCATCACCGACGATGCCGATGGACGGCATGTCTGGCTGATCTCGGACGACAACTTCATGGCGCTACAGCGGACACTGCTGCTCAAATTGCGCTGGGACCAACGCGAAAAGGCGCGCGAGTAGCCTCGCGCGCCTTTCGATCCAGCGTAGATGCCTTGGCGCCGAAGCGCTGACGGCTTACGCGGCAGCGAGATTCGCCTTCTTCAGCTCGCGCTTCACCTTAAGCGCGTTGGCCGAGAGCTTCTCGTCGCTAGTCTTGAGCAGCCAGTTGTCGAGACCGCCATTGTGCTCGACCGAACGCAGACCCTGGGTCGATACGCGGAACTTGAAGCTGCGATCGAGCTTCTCGCTCATCAGCGTCACGTTCTGCAGGTTCGGCAGGAAGACCCGCTTGGTCTTGTTGTTGGCGTGGCTCACATTGTGACCGACCTGGCGGCCCTTGCCGGTGAGTTCGCAAATGCGCGACATGATACGTCTCTCGTTCAAATGGCTGGGCGAGTTCCCTTGGCCGCTGCTGCGGGGCGGGGGCTCGTGTTTGTCCCGGAAAGCGGCGCGCATAGCGGCGAGCTTGCGAATCGTCAAGCACGTTGCACCCGCGCCCACCGGGGGCTAGCGCCTTGCCGATATGGCCAGTTGGACCCTTCCGCAACCCATGGAGCGCGCGCTCGAGCTTGCCGTGCAGTCTGCTGCAGCGGGCGAAGTGCCCGTCGGCGCCGTGATAACCCGCGGCGGGGAAATCCTGGCGGAAGCGCACAATGCCCCGCGCGAGACGCGTGACCCGACCGCCCATGCCGAGGTGCTGGCGATCCGGCTCGCCGCCGAGGCGCTGGGCGAGGAGCGGCTGACCGATTGCGAATTGTGGGTGACGCTGGAACCCTGCGCGATGTGCGCGGGCGCGATCGTCCATGCGCGGATCGGCAAGCTCTATTACGCAGCCAGCGACCCCAAGGGCGGCGCGGTCGAACACGGCGCACGCGTGTTCGATCAGCCGCAATGCCTGCACCGGCCCGAGGTCTACTCGGGCATGGGAGAAGCGCGCGCGGCAGAACTCTTGCGCGCGTTTTTCAGCGACCGGCGGTGATCTGAAGGCAGCTACCCCTCGTCTGAAATCGACCGGATGAGAGCTCTCCTGGCGGAGGGGGGCGCCCGATTTAGGCGCCGCTCCGATTGCCCTCGCCCGTTGAAGGCAGCCGCAAAGCGAAACTCGCTAGAGGCCCCGCCAGATCTTCGCGGGGGCTTCGTCGCGTGCGCCAAAGCGGGTCCGATCGCAGGCTTTCGGCATAAAGCGCTTGTCGTAACACAGCCGCAATTCTTCCAGCCAGCCGCGCGCGTTGAGCTTTACTCCCACCGCTTCATGCACCCAGCCGGGATTGGCATCGACAAAGCGCGTGCGGATGGTGCCTGCAGTCAGATCGTCCTCGCGGCTGACGCGGTCGTAATCGGGGATGCGCAGTCCCTCCCACAGAATGCGGGTGACCTTGAAGTAAGTCGCGGGGTTCCGGGCCATGCAGCTGCCGTGCTTGGCCCATTGGCGCACGATCAGCGCTGCGGAGGGCGAGATGCACATATTGGCAGCGACCTCGCGCGGTTGCGGTTGTCGCTGGGCGGAGCACCATTGCGGCCAGCTACGCCCGCTGTCGGGCCACAGTCCGTGCACCACGAGGCCGAACATGCCCGCCCGCCCGCTGCATTGGCGTGCATGGCGCGGCTGCCCCTTGCGCGGCTTGCAGAATTCGGGGCTCCAGCTCAGCGCCAGCGTATAGCCGGTGACCGGGAGCGGACGCGGTGCCGCATCGGGCCGGACTTGTGGTGCCTGCACTGCGCGCGGGAGGTTGCATTGATAGTGCTGCGCCGCCAGCGGAGCGGCATGGGCCAGCATGCCGACGAGCGGCAGTAGCGACAGCCGCCTAAGGAGCGACACGGTCGCGGGGATCTTCCGCAAACCACTGCCGTGCGTCGGCACGAAACAGCACGATCACGGCCGCCCCCGCCACAAGGCTTGCCGCAAGGTCGACAAAACCGGCGAGGTGCGGCCCCAGCGCCGCGAAGGCGAGATAGTTCTGGAACAGGGCGTAGAGCACGACCAGCGCCAGCAGGTAGCGTACCATCCCCATGCGCAAGAGCGAAATGGTGGCCCAGACGATGCTGGCGAGCAGTGCGAAAATGAACAGCGACGCGATCACCATCCAGATCGCCATACCCCGTGCTCCGCCGCCCTCGCCGCCAAAATCGATGAGCGCGCGTTCCTCGAGGTTTCCGAAACTCAGAACCGCCGAGACGAGCACCAGCAGTGCCGCAAGCGGGAACAACACATCGAACAGTTTGATCGAACCTGGTTTCACCCCAATTTCCCCTTAGAAACCCCGCAAAAGCCGGAATGGATGTATTACATTGCGGCGCGTATAGCGACCGCCGCGTGCGAAAGGCGGACCTATTCGGCTCCGTTTCCGCCCTTCTTTTCGGCAAACCACGCGGTGGCATCGGGCTGGAAGAGAAACCAGATGGCCAGCACCGTCATCACCGTGCTGACGAGCCCCCAGACCATCGTCGCGTCGAAATTGGTGACGATGGCGACCCCCGAGGTCACTACCGACCACGCGGAGAGGACGACAAGCAGCCACTTGGCCAGCCCGATCCGCAGGACGGAGATCATGAACCACAGCGCGAGGCTGATCGCGATGCCGAACAACACACCGGCGATCAATACGCCCGCGCCCATGTCGGCATAGCCCTGGCCTGCCAGATCGGCTTCTGTGAGGCTGGCGATCGCGCCATAGTTGAGCGCCACCCCGAGCAGTCCGATCGCGACCGATCCGAGATAGAGCCAGTCGAACTTCCTGATTGATGCCGGTTTCATGCGACCCCCTCGCTATGTTCCTGAAGCGCAGGAATATCCGAATTTACAGCGGCGTAAAGTCCAGACCGATATCGGCGGCGGGCGCACTCTGCGTGAGGCGCCCGACCGAGACGTAATCGACCCCGGTGGCAGCCTTGGCGCGGATCGTCTCGAGGTTGATCCCCCCGCTGGCTTCGGTCGGCACGCGTCCGGCGACCAGCGCCACCGCTTCGCGCAAGGTCGGCGGTTCCATATTGTCGAGCAGCAGGCGAGTTGCCCCGGCGGCAAGCGCGGGCTCGATCTGGTCGATCCGGTCGACCTCGCAGATGATTTCCTCCACCCCGGCCGCGACCGCGCGGCGGACCGCCTCGCCCACCGATCCGGCAACGAGGACATGATTGTCCTTGATCATCGCCGCGTCCCACAGACCCATGCGGTGGTTCGCCGCGCCGCCCATGCGCACCGCATATTTTTCCAGATGACGCAGGCCGGGGATGGTCTTGCGCGTATCGAGCAGGGTGCAGTCGGGATTGTCCATCGCTGCGACATAGTCCGCGACCATGGTCGCGATGCCCGAGAGGTGCTGCACGGTGTTGAGCGCGCTGCGCTCGGCAGTGAGCAGTGAGCATGGCGCGGGCATTGCCCTCGAGCCGCATCAGATCGGTGCCCGCAGGGACCTGGGCGCCTTCCTCGACGAGTATCTCGATGTCCATGTCCGGGTCGAGCGCACGGAAGAAGGCGGCGGCAATCGGCAGACCGGCGACATGGATCGCATCGCGCGTGTCCATGGCCCCAGCAAACCGCGCCTCGGCGGGGATGACGCTCTCGCTGGTGACATCGCGGCCGCCGCCCGGCAGCCCATCGCCAAGATCCTCGGCCAGCGTTTCGCGCACGAACCGGTCGAGCTCGAAGCCGGGAAGGGTGATAGTCATGAAATCGCTCCTGAAACGGGCCGGGCGAGGCGCGCTGGTGCTCGACGCGGCTCTGCGCGGCACCGGGCGTGCTCACGCCAAGACGTGTGCGCCGATCCTCAGTGCACGAACCGGGCGACGACGTCGCGATAGCTGCGGCTCACCTTCACCTCGGCGCCCGAATCGAGCACGAGGAAGCATTCGCCATTGGTATGCGGTTTCACCTGCCGCACCTGGTCGAGATTGACGATGGTCGAGCGATGCACGCGCTGGAACTTGCGCGGGTCGAGACGGCGTTCGAGATCCTTCATTGTTTCCCGTAGGATCAGCGAATTGTCGCCGGTATAAATGCACATGTAATCGCCCGCGGCTTCGATATGCTCGATCGTTTCGACCTCGACGCGGAAAATCTGGCCGCGGTCCTTGATGTTGATGAGCTTCTCGAACCGGCTGGCCGCCTCGGCATCCTCGCCCGCGAGCGTTTCGGCGGCTTCGGGGGCGACTTCGGAAAGCACGCTCTTCAGTTTCTCCGCCTCTTCGGTCGATTTCTTCTCGGCCAGGCGCTGGCGTACGCGCTCGATTGTATCGGCCAGCTTGTCCTCGTCGACCGGCTTCATCAGGTAATTGACCGCATTCGCCTCGAATGCGCGGATCGCGTGTTCCTGGAATGCGGTGACGAAGACGAACAGCGGCGGGTCAATCTCCATCACCCCCTGGACGACCGAGAAGCCGTCGAAGCCGGGCATCTGGATATCGAGGAAGACGAGATCGGGCTTCTGCGTCTTGATGGCGCGAATCGCCTCGCGGCCGTTCTGGCAGGTGCCGATGATCTCGACGTCCTCGAACGGTTCGAGCCGCAGCTGGAGGCCCTGGATGGCGAGCTTTTCGTCGTCGACTAGAAGGGTCCGGATGGTCATGTCGTCTGGGGTGCTTTCGAGGGTGAGTGTGTAGGTACAACGGCCGGGGAAGCCGCGGGTTTCTTAAGCGGGGCCGCCTGCGCGGGTGCGGCTTGCGCCGCGCTTAACGCGGGGTCCTCTTCGCTTTCGAAGGGTAATTCGATGAGCACGGAAAAGCCGCCGCTTTCGGGGGAGCGGATTTCGAAGCGGTGTTCCTCGCCATAGGCCTGCGCCAGCCGGTCGCGAATATTGGCGAGGCCGACTCCGGTCGAATCGCGGCGCGCATGCGTCGGGCGGACCGCGGGCAGGCCGGCCTCGATATTGTTCAT
Organism: Qipengyuania sp. HL-TH1; assembly: GCF_036365825.1. Taxonomy (NCBI): domain Bacteria; kingdom Pseudomonadati; phylum Pseudomonadota; class Alphaproteobacteria; order Sphingomonadales; family Erythrobacteraceae; genus Qipengyuania; species Qipengyuania profunda. The sequence continues at coordinate 2,794,116 of NZ_CP142675.1, read as the reverse complement.
CGTCATGCCCGGGCCCGTGTCCGACACGGTTACGCGCAGCCGCGGGCCGACGATCTGCGCGACGATGAAGATATCCGCGCCTTCCTCCTGCGGGCTGACGCCGTATTTGATCGCGTTTTCGACCAATGGCTGAAGCAGCATCGCGGGCAGCCGCGCGCTGGCCGCCTCGGGCTCGACGCGAAAGCTCGAGCGCAGCCGTTCCTCGAAGCGCATCTGCTCGATCCCGAGATAGAGCTGCAGTGTCTCGACCTCCTGCGCCACGGTTACCTTGCCGCCCGGCTGAGTCACCAGCGTGTGGCGCAGGAAGCTCGACAGGCGGGTGAGCATGGCATTGGCGGTCTCGCTCTGCTTGAGCAGGACCAGCGTGCTGATCGAATTGAGCGTGTTGAACAGGAAGTGCGGGTTGAGCTGGTAGCGCAGCATGGCCAGCTGCGCGCTGGTCGCCTGCGCTTCGAGCCGTTCGAGCCGGTCGGCCTGTTCCTCGACCTGGAGGAAGAAATTGATCGCGTAATAGAGCGCCGACCACGCGCCGAGCAGCGTCAGGTCGAAGAAGTAGATGCCCACGAACAGATTGGCGAAGCTGGTATTCGACGACGCCGCGCCCGCCACGTCGAGCACCCAGCTGTCGATGAAGGCATAGATGCCCACCGCGAGGACCAGCACCATCGCAGTCGCGCCCCAGGTCACGATCGGGCGCTGGCGGATCAGCTTGCCATAGACCACCGCGAGGATCAGGCTGAGCGAGAAACCGGTGATCGTGGCAATCAGGATGATGACCAGCCGGTCGGGCGGTTGGCCATTGGCCAGCGCGGACATGACGCGCAGCATGGTGGCCCCGCCCCAGCCGGCCAGCTGGAGGTTCCAGAACGCCTGGTTCTTATTGGCGAAGAACGGCGTTGGGCGAATGGGCAAGACTGCCATGGGCCATGCCCTCTAGCGCAATTGCGACGAACTGCGCCAGTCGCTACAGTGTCATCGACAGCCGAAGCGAGGGAGAGACGCGATGGGCGTGCAGGAAAATATCGAACATCCGGAAGCCGAACGCGCCAAGTTCCGCGAAATGCGCGAGGGCACGGCAGAGGATTGGGCAATCATCGGCGGCGAGTATCGCGCCTTCGCCAAGGGCCTGCCCGATCGCGTCCTCGATCACCTCAAGCTGCTCCATGGCGATTTCGGCGGCTTTCCCGTCGACCGGCTCGAACATTCGCTGCAGACCGCGACTCGCGCGCATCGCGACGGACGGGGCGAGCAATATGTGGTCATGGCGCTGCTGCATGATATCGGCGATACGCTGGGCAGCTATAACCACCCCGAAGTGGCCGCCTCGATCATCAAGCCCTTCGTCACCGACGAAATCCACTGGATCTGCCAGAACCACGGCGCTTTCCAGGGCTATTACTATTTCCACTTCCTCGGCATGGACCAGAACGCGCGCGACAAGTTCGCCGACCACCCGCATTTCGAAGCGTGCCGGACCTTCTGCGAGAAATACGACCAGGCCGCCTTCGACCCCGCCTATGACAGCGAACCGCTCGAATTCTTCGAACCGATGGTCCGCCGGGTGATGGAACGGCCGCTCGCCTCGATGTACGCCAAGGCAATGGAAGCGGAGTGAGCGCCTAGCCCTCCGCCGCGAGCGCGTCGGCGAGGCGCTGTTCGGGCACCAGCCCCTGGATGACCTCGTCGCCCGCTATCCAGCTGGGTGTTCCGGTGAATTGCAGCGAGCGGGCGAAGGCCATGTTGCGCGCGAGTTCGCCGGTGGCAGCGTCGGATGCAGCAAATTCTTCCGCGGCGGCTATGTCGAGCCCCGCGATCTGCGCCGCGCGGGCGACATTCGCATCGCTCGGCGGACCCTGGTCGAACATCGCGTGGTAGAACGCAGGATACTTTCCCTGTGCCGCAGCAGCCAGCGCCATGCGCGCGGCCTGTTCGCTGCCGTCGAAGATCGGCCATTCGCGGACCACCACCTTGAGTTCGGGGTCGGCGGCGATCAGGCGATCGATCCCGGCGATCGACTGGCGGCAATAGGTGCAGCCGTAATCGGTGAACTTGACCAGCACCCTCGTGCCTTGCGGATTGCCCAGAACCGCGCCCTGGAAAGGCTCTTTCACTTCGCCAGAGACCTGCGCCAGCCGGTCCTCGGCTTCGCTGCGCTGATAGGCTTCGGACATTTCGGGAAGGATCTGCGGATTGGCGAGCAAGTAATCGCGCGTATGGCCATGCCCCAGCCCCGAGAGCGACCACAGGCCGGCCCCGGCGAAGCCGAACACCAGCGCGATCAGCGCGGTCAGCAGGTTGTTTTTCATCGGATCCCTCGGTTTTCTCAGCCTGGTGCGCAATTGCGACCGCGCTCCATTTCGCATTGCCGCTCGAGCAGTGCACGCGCTTGCATGCCGATGTCCTGCGCGCGGATCCAGTCGGGTGTGCCCCGGTCGAGACCGCCCTCGGCAGCCTGCGCGCTGCGTAGCGCCAGGCCATACTGGCCGCTCATGACCTGCTGTTCGGCAGTCGCCAGGCGCGCGCGCGCCGTGTCGCCGCGCGCGGCATAGACCACGCCGAGCTGGTACCAGGCAAAGGGATTGCGACGGTCGCGCCCCACGGCGGCGCGCAGCACGCGTTCGGCCTCTTCGTAATTGTCGCGGTCTTCGGTGGCGATCAGCGCATGGCCGAACAGGCTGGCGATCAGCGGTTCGGAATTGGTCAGCGCAGTCGCGCGGCGCAGCGGCTCGAGCGATTCCTCGGGCCGTCCCGATTCGAGCAGGACCTGCCCCTTGAGCTCGAGAAAGTACGGATCGTCGGGGTCAATGGCGAGCAGCTGATCGGTTGCGCCGAGCGCGAGGTCGACCCGCGCGTTCTGGTGATAGGCATAGGCGCGCGCGTAGAGCGCAGGGACCGTAGCATCGGTTTCAGGATAGTCGCGCAAGGTGGCCGAGGGCTTGGCGAGATAGCCCACGAGCTTCGCTTTCACGCGCTCGAAATTGGCCTGGTTGCGCGCATCGCGCGGACGTTCCCAGGCGGGGTCCTTTTCATAGACCTCGCGCAGCGCGGCGATGCGGTCGCCCGAAAGCGGGTGCGTGCGGTAGAACCCCGCTTCGTCGCTCTGGCTATAGCCGTAGCGATACTCCTGATTGAGCAGCTTGCCGAAGAAGGCCAGCGAACCGCGCCCCGAGATCCCCGATTTCGAGAGATATTCCGCCCCGGCGAAATCGGCGGACGATTCCTGCGTCCGGCTGAAGGCCAGGAACTTGCCCATTGCGGCCTGTTGTCCCGCCATCATGATACCCATTGCGGCATCGCCCGCGCCCGCCAGCGCGGCGCCGATTCCGGCGATCATCGACAGCAGCGATATCTTCGTTGCAGCGGCGGCGCCCTCGCCATAACGAAGGATGTGACCCCCGGTGATATGACCGAGCTCGTGCGCGATGACGCCTTGCACTTCCTCGGCGCTATCGGCGGCGTCGATCAGCCCCGAATGAATATACACCGCCTGGCCGCCCGCGACGAAGGCGTTGATCGACGGATCATTTATCAGGATGATGTCGACATTGTCGGGTTCGAGCCCGGCCGCCTCGATCAGCGGCGCGGAAATCTCGTCGAGGAAAGCCTCGGTCTCGGCATCGCGCAGGATGCTTTGCGCGGCGACCGGCTGTGCCGCGAGCATGGCGGCAGCAAGGAAGGCAATGAGGCGGGTGAGCAGGCGCATCGGCGCGCAGCCTAAGGCCTTTCGGCCTGAACCGGAAATGAAAGATCGGTCACCCGCCGCGCGAAGGCGAGGATTGCTTCGTCGATATCGCGCGACCCGCGCCAGGGACTCGCCAGCGAGATCAGCGGCGCATTGTGATCGAAGCCCGCGTGAAAGCGCGTTTCGACCGCGCTGCCCGCTTGTTTCAGCGCCGCTGCCAGCGCGCGGGTGTTGCGCGGTTTGACCAGCGTGTCGTCCTCGCCGTGGATCAGCAGCATGGGCGGGGCCCCGGCGCGCACATGATTGACCGGCTGCGTCTCGCTTCCCGCGCCAACCGACCCGAATGCTTCGCGGCTCGATGGTTTATCATAGGGGAAGAAGTCGTAGGGCCCCGCGAGGCCAACTGCGCCGCTGAGCTTCACACCGCTGCCCGCGAGCCATTTCTCCTCCAGCGCGACCTGCACGACATTATAGGCCCCCGCCGAATGCCCGGCGACGACGATGCGCGTCGGATCACCGCCATATTGCGACGCCAGCCGCGCGGTTTCGCGGATTGCCGCAGCGGTATCTTCGAGCATGGCGGGATAGCGCCCGTCCTCGGCGAGGCGATAGCCCGCCAGCACGACTAGGAAGCCTTCGGGTGCCAGCGCGCGGGCGATGAAACTGTAATCGTCCGGATCGCCCCAGCTCCAGCTGCCGCCATGGACGAAGATCAGGATCGGGAGCGGTGTATCGGCCCCGGCGGGCGCGTAGATGCGCAGCTTCTGCGCGGGATGCTCGCCGTAACGCGCATCCGACACCAGCGTGATCCCGCGCGATCCGCCGGTCACGCGGTCGATCCCGTCGAGCACGGCCGGACCATTGCTGCGGACCGCCCATAAGAAGGCGCCGCTTGCGAGCAGGAGGACGACCACCAGTCCGAGCAGGATTTTCATAGTGCGCCTCATGCCAGTTCCGGGTCCGTTGCTTCGACCGTATCGACGATCGCCTTGGCCTCATCATCGGCGAGCAGGCCGATCGAAGCGAGGAAATTGTGCCCGGTATCATAGCTGTTTCCGTGCCATAATGGCACTTTTGCCGCCTCGAGATTGGCCTTCGCGGTTAGTTCGTCGGGAGTCATCCGCTCGCCGACCTTGCGAATGAAGATCGCACGGACCCGGCCCGGGTTCTCCAGCGCGACATCGGCAAAGGCGGTCAGGTCGCCCTGGCTGTCGTCGCCGATCAGCGCGAACTTCATGTCTGGGTAGGTGGCGAGGATGCCGTCGATCGCGGCCCGTTTGTGCGCGCCGTGGCTCGAGGAACCGAAGGTATCGCGGTTGAGGCCCCAGTCACGCAGCGCGATCGGGCCCAGTGGCAGGCCGCGCCCGCGGATATAGGTCACGAGATAGCTGAACAGGTTCCACGGGCTCGACGAGACATAGAAGAACGGGCGGTGGGTGGCCGGCTGGCGTGTCCCGGCATGGCCGCTGCCATCGGCCAGCACCTTGCCGCCGCCGAGCGCGTTGTAGAATACATCCGCCCCGGGCACGAGAATCCGTTCGGCCGGCATTTCCATGAGGACGCGCCGCCAGTTGCGCAGCACGGCGCGAAAATCGCCGGTGATCCCGGTTTCGATGATCGTATCGTCAATGTCCGAAATCACCGCGAGGCCGGTGTCGTCTCCAGGCGCGAGGACATGCGCATCGAGGCACTGGTCCGCGCCATTGGCCTGCCAGTGGATGACCACCGTCTCCCAGGCGGGGTGCACATCATATTCCCACTCGGGATCGAGCCGGATATCGAAATGGACGAAGCCCTCGCCATCGGTCAGCCCCTGGTGGCGCTGGCTTGCCTCGCCCGGCCGCGCAATTTCGAGCTCGACCGGGAATTCGGCGACTTCGTGGCTGGCGAACTGCCCCAGCATGGTCTTCGCCGCGCGCCATTTGCCGCGTTTCTCGAACTTGCCCACGCGGGATCGCAAGGCCCGCGCGGTAAGGCGCAGGCGGCTGCGGTTCCGATAACCGAAATAGGGCTGGATACGGACGGGCGCGGTAGGCAGAAACGGCATCGCCCCCGCGCTAGCCGGTGCAGCGCGGGGGCGACAAGCCTTTTGTCCGGAGCGGGTTTCTAGCCGAGCAGCTTGCGCGCGGCGCGTTCGACCAGCGGCACATCCTCGGGCACTTCGCCGATCACTTCCACGTCGCCGTCGGGCGTGCGGCGGACCATGACCAGCGCGAATTCGGCGCCGTCCCCGCCCAGCTCGTCGAGCGACAGCGAGTCGAGTGCGCGCAGCTTGCGTGCAAGACCGGCGCGGACTGCCTTCTTGTCCTCGACCGGCTTGCCCTGCTCTTCCTTGCGCAGGCGGCGTTCTTCATTGACGATGCCCTTGAGGCCGCCTTCGGCCTCGCGCAGGAAAGTGGCGAGCGTGCCGCGTTCGACACCCACGCGGTGGGCATGCGTCAGCACGGCGGCGTATTCGGTGAGGCGGGTCTTATCGTAATCGGCGCCGAAGACGAGCTTGACCACCGGGGTCATCGGCGCGCGGTCCTGATAGGTCAGGCTGTTGCTCGCCAGCAACTCGTCGAATTCGGCGGGGTTGTGCTGTGCCTCGAGGCTGAAATCATAGGCGCGGCCAACCGCGGCATACAGCGTCTTGCGGCTGCGATCTTCGGTGCTCTGCGCGGCCTGCGCCATTTCGCGCGCTGCGGCGAGGCTGTCGTATAGGCCTTCGGGGGCGGCCCTATCCTCCTCGACCGGCGCTTCGGCCTGAGCCTCGTCGCGAGGCCCTTCTTCGGCAGCGTAGCCGATGGCTTCGTCTAGCGGTGCGGTGGGTACATCCGGCTCGTCGTATAGCGGCTGGTCCGCGAATGCCGGCTCGTAATCGTCCACTTCCCCGCCAGCGACGATCGCGAATTCGGTGTCGTCTCCCTCGGGTTCTCCCTCGTCCGTCTCGGCCATCGGCTCGAGCCAGTGCCCAGCGGGAGCCTCGTAGGCGGTGGGCATGGGCGGCGGGAACGCCGCGTCTTCGCCATGGAAGGCCTGCGGTATGGGCGGCGCAGCCTCGTCGCCCGTCAGGTCGACGCTCTTCTTGGCCCGCTCGCCGCGGCTTACCAGCGAGATCAGGCTGCTCGATGTCTCTTCATCGGCCAGTGGATTGACGACATCGGCAACATCGTCCTCGCCTTCTTCCTCTTCGTCCCATTCGGGCAGGCCGTAATCGGCGGCGGTCTTGATGCTGTTGTCGAACTCGGGGCCATCGTCGCCCGGCCCAATGTCGTCGGCAATCGGGCTGCCCAGCGGATTGCCGAGCGCATCGAGGCGCGGGCCGGACGGAGCGGGGCGGGCGCTTGCTTCCACCGCGACCTCTTCCGGTTCGTCATCGAGCGAACCGAATGCGGGCTGCGGCAATGCGCCGTGTCCATGGCTTTCCATCATCTCTGCGTTCCCGAGTTCGAGCACGTCTTCGCCATATTCGGCGCGCGCATTGGTCGTCAGCGTTTCGGCGGTTTCGACGGTGTTGCCGTAGTCCGGTGCGCTCCCGAGCGACCGGTCGATCGCCAGCAAGAGCTCGTCGGCGGTTTGCTGGTCGGCCATTTCCTTCCAGTTGATCACGCCGTAGATGAAATCGATCGTCTGGTTGTTGCTCGAATAGGGCAGCAGGATCCCGCGATAGAGCACCGGTACGCCGCTCGCATCGATGAATTCGGCCTCGAAGCCGATCGGCGCCTGGTTGGCGAGGATCTGCATGTAATGGTCGGTGATCCGGCTCAGTACCGAACGTCCGGGTACTTGCGACAGCAGCGCGGGACCGCCGTCGAAATCGCATTCATACGCCAGTTCGGCGCCGACGAAGCGGACCATCGGATCGTCGACATTGTCCGCCAGGTCGAGCAGCACCGAATAGGGGCCGAAATCGCCCAGCTGTTCGGGGTGGAGGTCAGCAATATGCGGAAAGTCGAGATCGCCGAGGAGGCTGGCCCAGTGGTTGTAGGCGCGCACCTGCATGCGGCGCTCGTCCTGTCCGACCGGCGAGGGCGGCGGATCGAGCTCGGCGTCGGACTCCTCGACATAGTCGTCGTCGAAGTCCTCCTCCGCATCGCGCGAGCCAAAATAGCCGCCTAGCCTGTCAATCACTGCGTAGTCCCCGCATTTTACTCATTCTGCAGGGGTATGCGGCGCGCGTGGTAAACATATCGTAAAGCGTATTGCCTGCGGATATGACCAGCGCGCGGGACCTCAAAGCATATAGCGCATCCGGATGGTGAGCCCGCGATCTTCCGCGCCGATATCGACCGCCGCGTCGGCGAAACTGGGCGGGCCCATGCGCACCTTGGCATCGCGCGAGAAGCCGAAGCCTTCACGCGGCATCATGCCCAGCGCGCGGTCGGCCTTGCCATTGGCGTTCTCGTCATGAAGCAGCGCAACGGCGTAGCGCCCCGGTTTGACGTTGGTGAAGGTGAAGGACACGCTGCCATCATGCGCCGGCGCCGTTGCCCCATGCGCCCCAGGCACGCCGCGGCAGCGCGGAAACTGGTCTTCGTCGGTGGTCATGCAGGCGCGCACCACGCCCTTGGCATTGCGCAGTTCGGTCACCGTTACGGTAATCGTCGCGCCGGTTTTGGGCTGCGGCGGTGTCGCGGCTGCCAGCGCTGCACCCAGCGGCAGCAGCGCGAGCGCCGCCCTGCGGTTCAGGCGTTGGGGCTGAGCCCGCGATCCGTGCCGCACAAGCGATCCCAGAAGCGGAAATAGAGGCCGTAATTGCATCTGTACTCTTCATGATGACGCTGGTGGTGGCTGGCGGTTATCAGCCAGCCGCCTAACGCCGAGTGAACCAGCCGGCGGGGAAACATCTCCCAGCCCATGTGATTGGTGACGCCCATCACCGTCATCACCAGCAATACCGAGCCGAGCATGGCGACATGGATCGGGATGAGAAAGACCAGTGCGGGGATCACCACCGCTCCGGTAATCGCCTCCCATGGGTGGAAGCTCATTGCCGCCCAGGCGGTCGGCGGGCGGCTTGCATGATGGACGGCATGCATCGTGCGAAACCACGCTGGCCGGTGCATCAGCCGGTGGGTCCAGTAGAACCATGTGTCATGCGCCAGCAGGAACAGCAGCGGCGCGAGCGGCAGGTACCACAGCGGATAGTCGCTCCACCCGGTATAGATCTGCGTCCAGCCGCGCTCCTGCCACCCCCAGGCGACCACGCCCGCGGGAATGCCGTAAATCGCCGCCGAGGCGAGCGACCAGCCGATTTCCCGGCGGATCTGCGGTCCGAGCCTGGCGTGATAGCCGGGCCGCACGCGCTGCGTGACTGCAGCGAAGATCCCGCTCGCGGCGAGATAGCGCAGCGCCACGATCGCAGTCATTGCGAGAACGGAAAGGAGGATGGCGGCCGACATCATCTGCAGACCTTAGTCTGCCGCGGGCTGCGGGGGAACAGGCGAAGTGCTAGTCGGGTGTGCCCCAGGGCGCGCATTGCGGGTCCAGCCCAACGGTCGCGCGGCGCAGTGCAGTACGCGCAAGCCGTTCGACCTCGACCTTGCGGCGCGGGGCGGCCAGCGGGTGGAGCGGCGCAGGGCGGATGATCTCGCCGTCATAGCCATCGGCAACGATGATGCCGCAGCAATCGGGGCGATAGCCTTCGCCTTCCAGCGGGCTGCGATCGAGCCCCGGCGGCACGCCCCAGTAGAAGCGGTCGCAATAGTCGAGATAGTCGGGCCATTTCCCGTCACCCAGCAGATCGCCGCGCTGGACCTTGATCTCGACGATGACCACGCGGCCTTTCGGATCGATACCCATCAGGTCCGCCCGCCGGCCGTTCCGCAGCGGCATTTCCGCGAGGCACCAGATGTCGTTGCGAGCAAAAAGTCGGGCAATGCCGCGTGCGACAACTGCCGCCGTTTCCGCTGTGGTTACCGAATCCGTCATGCCCCCGAACTGGAACAGAGAGCGAACATGGTCAAGGGGCTATCTGCTGAGCCGGCTATCCGGGCAGCGCAGTCGATACTGGCGGGGCGGAGCGTTCAGCCAGCGTCGATGAGGTCGAGGATAGCCGTCCGCGCGGTGTGGAACTCGCGCCACAGCGTCAGCGCGGCAGCCGTCGTATCCTGGCCCTGCGCCGTGAGCGACAGCAGCGCGCGCAAACCGGGCTGCATCACGGCGGCGAGGTCTTCGATCCCGTGTGCCACCATTTCATAGTGCCAGCCACCCTGCTCGGCCGCGCGGTGCGGCAGCTGCTCGATTTCGGGTGTCACCGACTCGCGCCCGAGCTGGGCCAGATTGCCCACTGCAGCAGCCGCTTCGTGCACCGCTTCCCACTGGGCGGCGAGAATGCCGATATTGGGCGCCGCGCGCGGTCCCTTGTCGGCGGGCGGCAGCATGGTGGCGTGGGCCAGGTCGAATTCGTGGGGCATCGCGCTCATGACCGTGGAAGGTACGAAGCCAGTCTTGCGAAAAGCCTAACGCGCGCATCGCGAGCGCCGCGCTTGATTCGAGGCTGGCGTTTTAAGGCTGGCGAGCGCGACCGCGCTTTGCTAAGCGCCCCGCTCGCCGAAAGGCATCGGAAGCACCCGTAGCTCAGCTGGATAGAGCGCTGCCCTCCGAAGGCAGGTGTCAAGGCTAAGAATACCAAGATATTTTGGAGATTACTGTTAAGTTACAGAGGCTTATTCTGGCACTGCGAATTGGGTTCACATCGCACTTCCTTCCGAGTAAGCACCGAGTAAGCACTAAGCACCCGTAGCTCAGCTGGATAGAGCGTCGCCCTCCGAAGGCGAAGGCCACTGGTTCGAATCCAGTCGGGTGCACCACTTTTATAATCGTTAGTCGTCTTATCGGCTTCGTCCCGCACGGCGTGTCGGCACCAAGCAAACGTGTCAGTCCTTTAATTCAGAGCTGTGTATTGGTGAGCTCGGGGCCGCCGGTCTCGCGCCATCCGGCGATGACTGGCGTGGCGCTTATTCCAGAATGTGCAACACACCAAGTCCTTCACACGCAAATTCATCCGTATCCACTGCCGCACACTCGTCCGGCGCGCATAGCTTTGCCATGCCGCCTGCCTTCCGGCGAGGATGGGAGGGGGAGGGAAAACCGGAAATCGCTGCCCTGGCGCGGGCCGGCGGGCACAGCCCGCAACACGGGGGCGTCTATTTACGGTTTCGGGAACGAGAGGGCGAAGCCCTTGGCGTTCCCGCGCAAGGATCGCACCCGCGATCCGGACAAACGACGGCACCCTTGCGCGGCGCGAAGCCGACGAACGTCCTGCGCGCGGACCTGTGGGCCAGCGGGCGTCCGGCAATAAGAGAGGCAAGAGTGCCTGCGGGTTAGCTCGAGAACGCCGCGCCCTCAGGAGCACATCGCAAGATGTGTGGGACAGAGCGCGTCCTCCAGAATCTCCCGCTCAATCTGAAGCTGCTCCTGATCGTCACCCAAATGGGCCGGGACTACAGGCCCGGTCCGCGCAGCGGATAGAGCAGGTCGCCCGCAAGGGCAGCCCCCCGACTCGCTCGGCGGTTTGCAAGGACGAAAGTGTGCTGTGCAAAAGAAACTTGCGCGACGAACAAAACATAAACAACAAGTGGCTGTATGACTCGACCTGAAAATGCTGGCGACGCCCTTCCCTTGGATAGCGCAGATTTCGACATCGAAGCGCTGCTTGAGAGCATGCGTCCTCCATCGTTCCCGCGCGAAATCTGCGAGAAGCACCCAAAATTGCAGGCATGGCTGACCCGCATTGATCGTAAGCACACACTCTCATTGCTGGCTGGTTTGCAGGCTACGCCCGAATTTCATGCCAACACAATTCGACTAGATTGGGCCATGCGACTGATTGCCGCTTTTGCCGATGGCAAAGAGAAGCTCAATCGGGAAAAACTGGCGATGCTGCTCAATGTCTCGCTAAAGAAAGCAGACGTCACTCGGCTGGAAGACCCTATCGAGGACTTCTTCGTTGCGCCGGTAGTTACCCGCGATGGTGAATTTCTGACTTTTCAATCCACGTGGGAAAATCCTGCCTTTCACACTGAAGTCGTGCTGGAGGCATTCGCAGAACTTCCAGACGGCCAGCCAAAGCTAGATGTGCTTGCAGGTGCACAGGCGTTGTTACTGATTGGCGACGTGATCATTCGCCGAGCGGAGCTGGAGCGCTGGGTTCCCGGTTCCGGGCAGCCTGCCCATAAGCTCAAATTGCCAAGCCAGCGTCGCTTAAATGACAGCGCAACCAGAATGAAATTGTCATGGCAGGAGGTCGAGGAGATCATTCCCGATGCACTGCTGTTGACGCCTTTCGTGCTGCCGGATGAACCCGCACCCTCAATTGCTGATCAACCCATCGGCAATGCGCTGGTCGACTTCAAGCCGCTGCTGGCCGACGCAGACGGCATCACGCTGATTGCCCCAGGCTCGATTACTGTTGCCGCTCGTGGCCACCTCATCAACGAGGCGGCGACGCACGGCATGGCCAGAAGGCTGCAACGTAATATGCTGGCAGAGGAGGCCGTCAGGCTACGTGCTGGTGGCTTTGAAAACTTGACAGAAGGGCCCGACTCTTTCGCAGGAAATGAAGTCGTCCGTCAAAAAGTGACTGAAGTCTCGCGCGGGCACTTTGTGCATTTTGTGCTGTCCATGGACGGCTTCCAGACCTGGGCCGCTCAGGGTTTTAGTGGGATGACTGAATACGGAGAGAAATTCTTCGAAACCGTGTTCGAGGGTGCCCGTTTTGCCCGTGACGCAGCACGGAAGAATCCGGGCTTCAAGGACGGCATGACCATCCTGTTGCTCGGTGGCTGGGGTCAGGGTCGCATGCTCGAATTCGAGGTGCCGCTCGATCTACGAGGCTGGCAGTTTCAGTATATGCAGCCAGTTGAAGCCATCACTCTTGGCTCGCTAGACGATGCCAAGCTACCCGATCTCCGCCGCATATGGCTAATTGATCGGATCGTGCATGGCATGGGTTTTGAGCTGCAAAACCCAAGTGGCTTTCTGAATCTGTTCCAGTGGTGGAAAGAGAGCGATCATGCGCTCGTCCCAGAAGATGAGGTGGAGTTAGTTCCGCCGTGTGTCATCAACTTCGGTTCAGATCGACTTTTCTCGGCGCGAGTGGAATCGGCTCAAGCCAGTGACCGCCGCGCTGTGCCATTCCCTGAGGGTACTGTTCGCCGGGTGATGCGAGTTGATCCACGATCACATTTTGAACGACTTGAACCAGTTTATGCCTGCATAGATGCCGTACAGCGTGGGGAATTGCTTGGCGTTGTTCTGTCAGGAGAGTGGCCAGTGTGGGTGTCGCGCGACGTAACCGGCCCACGAACTTACGACGAATACGAGAACTGGCGCACCATCCTTCGCTGGGTGGAAATCGTTGCGGCACCCCAATCAGGCGCAATCTTGCCAAAGGGAGACCGACCTCTTCTCATTACATTACATATCGAGCAACCGGACGCAGATCATTTAACTGATACCGTTGCGGACCAAGAGGTGCGTGACGCAATTTCCTATTGCATAATGACCGAAGGTCAATCCGCCGAATTGCATATCGCCGCAAAGTGGCATCATGGGCTGCGGCGTTCAGACAATTTTGCAGAAATCATCCTCGCTACTACGCTGCTGCGATGCATCGCTGAACTTCGGGGCACTGAGGTCACAACGGAAGACGCCTTAGAACAAGTCCGGCGCGTTGTAGGTTCCTTGGATCTTCGCTGGCGACATGCGCTGATTGCAGAGCGCCCTATCGAGATTTTGCGGGCGCACGGACTGGTCAATGAACGTTATCGGCATGTGCCGCTTTCAGCCGCAGCACTTGTCAAATGCGGTTCGGCGCTCTCTGTGCCCGGTGCGAAGCCGGGGCAGATCATCGAAGGCCAGGACGACTGCTTCGATTTTCTAAGTAGGTTGCAGGCTGAATTGCTGGCATCGCTATGTCAGACAATCAGCAGGTACAATCGTGAATCGGTCGTCCTGACCGCACTTGAGCAATATCAGATCGCGCTCGCTGAACAGCGCAGCTGGGAAACCAGCGCGCGCGCGTTACGTGTTATTCACGGCGTGGATGGAGACCAGAAGGCAAGCTTCGAGCAACGCAACCATATCAACGCCACCATCCGCGCCTGTTCAATCCTGACCGAAATCGCCGGATCGCAAGCCACGCTCGATGGCGGCTACGAATTGGGAACAATCGACTTCGACGAATTGCAGGCGCTCGCTCTTCAAATTTTCGCAGTTTCTGATCTTATTCCTGCGCTGCGCGGAGGGCAGATCAAGGCAGAGCTTCGGATCAGCCCAACCGGACATCTGCTGCATGATCATGAGTTTGGGGAAGCCGCTCTCGGCTCGACGGTGCGCTTGCTGCATTCACAGGCTCGGGCCGATCAAAGCGATGCATATGACAGGCTCTACGAAGCACGCGATCCAGCTCCGGGTACGCCCGATCCGCAGTTCCTGAATGCACTTCAAGCGGAGTATGGCGTGCCAGCAGAGATATTCGTCCAGTTGGGGGAATTTCTCGTCAGAATTGGCATCGAGTTGCAGAAATCGGCATTTGAAATACCCCGGTCAGAGTTGCTTGCTCGGTTGTCGGCAATGGAGATCGAAGGTGCTCCCGATTTCGCCCCACTGATTGACCGGCTAACCTTACCTTGTCGGGATGGGTGGGACGATATTCCTGAAGGTGCTGGCAAGCTCGACTTCGACATCAGCAGGTTCGACCGTCGTTTCTCGATCATCGGACGACCGCTGGTAGCAATGACGCCGGATGACAATCCCTTGCTCGCGATAGCGCCCGGCATCGTTGAACGCGCTGCACGGCACAATGTGGCCGGAGCGTCAGCAGGCGGACTTCAAGGCAACTTCTGGGTCAGCAAGGCAATGCGCAGTTATGTTGGCCATGCGGGCGAACGGTCCGGCATGGAGTTCAATGAGAGAGTGGCGGCAGCGGTGCAAGCGCAAGGGCTTTTAGCGGCGGCGTCAGTGAAGCCATCTGCTTGTCTGAACCACAAGGCCACGGATGGATTGAAGCGCTTGGGTGACATTGATGTGCTCGCTTTTTCTCCGGATGGGAAACATGCTTGGGTTATCGAAGCTAAGGATATCAAACTGTGCCGGACGCTTTCCGAGACGGCGAGACGCTTGTCTGAATATCGCGGGCTAACATTGCCAAATGGTAAGCCAGACAACCTCCTGCGGCACCTCAACCGGGTTGCATATGTGCGGCAACATGCCGCCGATCTCGCCAAGCGCAACAAATTGCCTGAAGTTCCGCAAGTGCATGGGTTGGTGATCGTAGATGTGCCGCAGCCCATGACGTTTGTCATTGCGAGTGAATCGAAAGATGCCAGATTTGTCCGAATAGACTCAGTGAAAGAGGTCGATTGGGCACCTCAGCCTTAGTTGAGTACCTGTAGTGTGCGCCTCACGGCGGCAATTCGCGTAAGCTTCAAATTTGAGCCTGTCCGGTCGTTCCGTCTTTTTGCACCGCCAGAACGTCATTGATCCGCGCCCGAAGACGTTCGCGGCGGTCGGTATGAAACTGCTCGAAATCTTCGAGCGTGTCGGGAATGTCCCCAAGTTCATGCATCGCACAATAGTGCGCCCGATCACCGGCATTGGGATAATGGCTCGAAAGCCACTTCGCGGGCAAGGCATCGCGTTTCTCGGTATTGGTGGTGCCTTCGAGCAACTGCAAGTTGGGCAATTCGTTCGCCATCCGAGCGAGGTCCTCGATCCTATCCTCAGCGAAGCCAGCTTTGCGCAGCTTGGCTGTCGTGAACCGTGAGATCGGAAAGACATGGTCCATGTGAAATTGGTTGCGCAGATTGACGAAGGGAAACAGCATCGACAGCAGCGCAAACATGCGTTTGTCTCCGTATTGCATCGACAACATGTCTTCGACCTCGGCTGGCGAGAACGTAAGCGACTTGCCACGCGCGTCCATGACCAGTTCGAGTTCCCGCGCCGGAAATGACTCTTCGCCCTTCTGCTGTATCACTTCTCGCAAGGCGGTGAGGAATGTGTCGAGGCCGCTTCCCCAAATGCCGGATGCTTTAAGCAATGAACGTATGAGCCAGGAGTGGATAACGGCACGGTCGGCGGCGAACTGATTGCTAACTGCATAGTTCGCCGGGGCTTTCCGGTGATATAGATAATAGGCAATGGGAAGTAGGGCGCTGTCCGCGCGAAGTGTCTGGCCATTCAGACCGAAGCTCGCGGCCAGCTCCACAGTCCGGACCAAGGCAGCGCGAATTTGCGGCCAATTGGCTTCAAGCCTCTCCATGTTGGCTTGAGTGAAGTTCTCGACCTTGAAGCCGACACTAGCGATGTCAGACAGCATTAGTCCGGCTTTCAGAACGAAATCCTGGCTCAGCGTGAAACCGGTGCCAATCCGGTTGATCTCATCGACCAGACTGTGAATCTCTGAACGGGCATCGACTTTCTTCCATTGCGCGACCGCGATGCTGAGCAATAGGTCGGAATAAGAAAGAATTGTTCCACCAGAATTGAGCCGAATGAAGATGTTTAGGACCCGTTCAACGTCCTGAGCTTCCTCTTCGTAGTAGTACATCAATTGGTTGGTCTTCACGACGTGATAGAGTTTAGTCAACATCCTGAAGGCGGATTTGAAGGGGTCCCCTGTGAGACCGGCATCGACCAGCCAGTCATTAAGGTCGGTCACGTCGTTGACGGCCATGACGTCGGGCACATTGTACCAGAACGCCTCTTCGCTGCGCTCGACTTGAGCATCGTCCATGAACCGAAAATCGTAGACAATCCCGTCCTCGTCAGGCTCCAATGACGCAAGCAAATTAAGGCGGAGCGTCCTTTTCGGGAAGGCGTCGGGGTTCGTCCACCACTTGCTCGGTAATTTCATCGCCATCGAACCACGGAGCCCAATATTGAGCGCAGTCAGTCGCTGTTGACCGTCGAGAACGGCTGTGACCGTCTGATCGTGCAATGTTGGCAACTCGGGACAATGGGCGGCATCGCGCTGGTGGTAGTGCAGAACGAAATCGTAGAATTTGAAGCTGCCGCTCGTTTCCGGTTTGACCGTCCAGAAGAGGAAAGTGCCAAACGGGTAGCCTTGCATCAGGCTGTCGAACAGGCGCTCAATCTGCTCAGGTTTCCAGACGAATTCGCGCTGGATTGCCGGAAGCACATATGACTTACGTTGGATTTTCTCCAGCGCTGCGGCGATTGTGCCTCCTGGCTTATACATCCTTTTCCCCCCAATTTCCTCGATTTAAACTAGTTGATTGGTGCTGATCTACATGTTCTGCCGATCCAAGAACAAGAAGTGACCGCAGGTGATGCAGTCAAGTAGTCAAATCTGCTGCACGTCTCCATTGCACCGCACGAATGCGAGCACAACGATGATTCCGCAGTCGCGCTTGCGCACCGGTTGCGCTAGTCGAGGACGAAAGTGAAGGGGGATGTGTGGCGCTCGATCCGATTGAAATTGCCGAAGAGTTTTTCGAGGCGGTCCGTAAGGTTCGGGCCCTTGGGGCCGGAACGCCGGAAACTGCATATTATCCGGCACTCAGCACCTTGCTGGAACGGATCGGCGCATCGCTAAGCCCGAAAGTCTTGCCGCTTTCCCAATTGGCAAACACCGGTGCAGGCAGCCCCGACTTCGGGCTGTTCGCTGCAAGTCAGCTTCAAAAAGGAGAGCCCCGCAAGGGCCAGCTACCGGAACGCGGCGTAATCGAGGTCAAGGGGGTCGACGATGCCAGCCTCTTTACCTCGACACCCACCCAGCT
Source organism: Qipengyuania sp. HL-TH1 (assembly GCF_036365825.1). Taxonomy (NCBI): domain Bacteria; kingdom Pseudomonadati; phylum Pseudomonadota; class Alphaproteobacteria; order Sphingomonadales; family Erythrobacteraceae; genus Qipengyuania; species Qipengyuania profunda. The sequence goes on along the minus strand of NZ_CP142675.1, from coordinate 2,776,704 downwards.
GAGCAAATACTTTGATGCGTATCGGCTCGTATTGGTTACCAATCTTCGAGCGTTTCAGCTCGTCGGAGAAGATATAAATGGACAGGCCACACGGCTTGAAGCGTTCGAACTAGCCGAAAATCCGGCTGACTTTTGGGCGCTGGTTAAAACACCGGCTGCGTCGGCAAAGAACGTTGGGCTCGCCTTCGTCGAATACCTTAAGCGCGCGCTTACCCAGAATGTGGCGCTGGTACAGCCGAAAGACGTGGCGTGGTTCATAGCGTCATACGCGCGCGATGCTCTGGACCGCGTGGAAATGGCGGGCGAGTTACCCGCGCTCAAGACTGTGCGGACAGCGCTTGAAGATGCCCTCGGCATCACCTTTGAGGGCGAGAAAGGCGATCATTTCTTTCGTTCGACACTTGTCCAGACGCTCTTCTACGGGCTGTTCTCGGCTTGGGTGATCTGGGCACGGACCGTGCCGCGGAAACCGGCGCAATTTGATTGGCGTTCGGCGGGCTGGAGTTTGCACGTCCCATTCATTCAGACCCTTTTCCAGCAGCTGACTGCACCGCAGCACATCAAGCAACTCGATCTAGTCGAGGTGCTGGACTGGACGGGCCATACACTAAACCGGATCGACGCTGCTGAATTTCTCAAGCGGTTCGATGACGGAGAGGCTGTCCAGTATTTCTACGAGCCCTTCCTAAAGGCCTTCGACCCGAAGCTTAGGAAGCAATTCGGCGTCTGGTATACTCCCGCTGAGGTCGTCGACTACATGGTGGCAAGAGTAGACTATGCGCTGCGCGAGGAACTGGGCATCGCCGATGGGCTTGCCGACGAGCGCGTGTATGTGCTCGACCCGTGCTGCGGTACGGGTGGCTTCGTAAATGCAGTTCTGAGACGAATTCGCGCGAACCTTGAAAATCACGGACTTGGCAGCGCGTTAGCGGACCGGCTGCGTGATGCAGCAAAGAACCGCGTCTTCGGTTTCGAGATTATGCCCGCTCCGTTTGTCGTTGCGCACATGCAAGCTGGTATAACGCTTGCTGAAATGGATGCTCCGCTAGCGGGAGATTCTCGCCCGGCGATCTATTTGACCAATGCGCTGACTGGGTGGGAGCCACACACGAACAAGCCGTTGCCGTTCCCCGAGCTGGAGGCTGAACGCGCTTCCGCCGATGCGATTAAGCAAGCAAGCCCGATCCTCGTTATCCTTGGTAACCCTCCATATGATGGCTTTGCAGGGATTTCAGACAATGCCGAAGAGCGCGCCCTTTCAAATGCCTACCGCCAGGTAAAAAAGGTCGCGCCGCCGCAAGGGCAAGGTCTGAACGAACTCTATGTCCGGTTCTTTCGCATGGCCGAAAGTCGCATTGCGGAAAAGACCGGTGAAGGCGTGATCTCATTCATTTCGAACTATAGCTGGCTCGATAGCTTGAGTTGCCCTGGAATGCGCGAGCGCTACCTCGACGTTTTCGACAGCATCACCGTCGATTGCCTAAATGGTGACAAATACAAAACCGGCAAGAAAACGCCTGAGGGACTGCCTGACCCGTCGATTTTTTCCACGCCCGCCAATCCTGCAGGCATACAGGTTGGCACCGCAATCGCGACACTGGTGCGGAAGAAGGACCACAGCCCCTCGGAAACAATATCGTATCGGGACTTATGGGGAACTGCGAAGCGTGAGACGCTGACGGCGACAGCCGAGGCGGACCCTGTGATTTTATACGAAAAGCTCACGCCATCGTTGCCGATGAGGCTTCAATTCATGCCTTCCGATGTCGACGAAGCTTATTTCGAGTGGCCGCGCTTGCCTGAATTGCTGCCAGTGAACTTTGCCGGCGTAAAAACAAGCCGCGATGAGTTTCTTGTCGATGTCGATCGTGAAGCTCTGGAAAAGCGCATCGAACAATACTTCGACACCAATGTCTCCAATTCGGAATTGAAAACAGCATTCCCAGCATTGATGAATGCTTCGTCACGATACGATCCTTCGGAAACTCGAAAGATGCTGATGGACCGAAAGCACGCACTGGGAGAAGTCGTCAGGTACGCTTATCGACCTTTCGACGTGCGTTGGGCATACTGGGATCCAGACACAAAATTGATCGACGAAAAGCGGCCCGAATTTTTTGGCAACACGAGTTTCGACAATCGTTTCCTGACGGCTGGTGAGCGCAATCGCATGGGCATATTCTACAACCCACAGTCGATTAGCGTCCTTGGCGACCATCACTTGGTAGAAAGCAACGTCGCAATCTTTCCGGCTACTGTACGGCAAGACAGCCACAACCTCGAACCGAACATTGCAAAATCGCTCAAGAAAGAATTGGCGGATCGAGGCATCTCAAGTGATCAGCTGTTCGATCACATCCTCGCAACACTTAACGCACCGTCGTACGAAATTGACTATATCGATGCCCTGAGAATCGATTGGCCGCGCATACCGTTTCCCGGAGATGTAGAGGCTTTCAGAATGTCTGCCGAGCTGGGCTCACGGCTCTCGGCTCTGCTTGATGCAGAAGTCGAAATCGACGGTGTGACCCGAGGCTCATTGCTGGCGGGCCTTTCAGTAATCGCGCCGCCACGTGGCAAGTCGTTCGAAGTGACGACTGGCTGGGGCTACAGCCAGCGCCGCGAAAACGGCACTCGTCTTGTGATGCCCGGCGTTGGCAAAACCACGGAACGCGCATGGACCGAAGCTGAGCGTGATGCTCTTGCGCATCTCGCGGATCGTCATGATCTAGAGCCTGACGCGTTGCTCGAACTGATCGGTACGCGCGCAGTTGACGTTGAAATCAACGCGGGTGCTATGTGGGAGAGTATTCCAGAGAACGTCTGGGAATATACACTAGGCGGATATCAAGTGCTTAAGAAATGGCTTTCCTACCGCGAGCTCGACGTCCTCGGTCGCGCACTTTCGGGAGCCGAGGCTCTCCACTTCACCAAGACCGCGCGGCGCATTACCGAAATCCTCTGTATGGGACCTGCTCTCGACGCTGCCCACGCCAAGGCCCGCGACTGCGCTGTGCCCTGGATCGAGGGGAAGCCAGCTTCTAATTGAGGCTCTCATTTCACGTTTCCATGTTCGTATTTCGGGTTAGAACTGCACGTCTGCGCTCGACCAAGTTTCTCAGGCTTCTGGTAAGCACAAGCGTGGCACTTCCTAGCTTGATGAATTCGATCTCGCCTTCGCCGATGAGCACGTAGAGGGTGCTGCGACCTATCCCGAGGTAGCGGCATGCTTCGGGCACACGCATCGCGACCGGTTCAATGGCGGACAGGCGTCTTTGCTTGGGCCGTTTGTCGCTCGTTTCTGCTGTCGGCATGCCGGTCGGTCCTTTAATCGTTCGGGTGATGACGGACCGACCTCGGGGACATGGAGGGGAGCAGGTCAGCCCGCCATCGACATCAATTATCAGTCGATTCAGGCCAATTGCGCCACATGACATTCTTACTCTGAGGCCTCCGTTTCTACGCTGTTGTCCCGAAGCTCAGCCAAGCATCTTCCAATTGAATGCGACTGCGTCTGCGCGGACAGATGTGGACCGATAAACCGATGCGCCGAAATTTCGAAATGAGCTTGATTGAGGGAAGCGCCATCGCACTTTGCATTGAGAACAAAGGGCTTTCCAGCAGAACCGCCGCAGCGCAGTCTCGAGCGCCGTCGCAATTTGCCTAGCAATACCAACCACATGTACCCCGACCGACGGCGGTGCTTTTATCTTGCCATCGTAAAAGCCATCATAAATCGGACGCCTGCGGACATTCAATTCTGATGGTAGCGCGCGGTGTTTGCCGCTCAGTAGCCGCCGACCTCGTTCCAGAAGGCGGCGTCGCGTTCAGCCTCAAGTTGTTCCAACGGTACATGGATCAAGTCTAAGTCCATGTTGTACATCGGAAGCTGCCAGTGATTGAATAATAGCCGAGCATGCTGCTCGGTGCCGCAATCTGAGATCAAGCCTTCCGAGTCCAGTCGGGCGGCAAGTTGTTTTGTCAGCTCACGCGCTTCCACTGGTCCCTCATCGTTCACAAAATCGACACTGCTCCAAACTTCACTGGTCGCCTGAAGGCCCGAGCGTGTTAGTACCCCCAGAGCCTCAAGTGCTTCGACGAGGTCCAATGCAATGGGTCGCATCATCATTGTAGAGTCGGACCAGCGATTGGGATCATTCCACTGCGGAATGCCTCTTCATGGACCTCGATGTCGGCATACATGGTGCTCTCACGCTGATAGAGCGACCAGTTGGGAACGATGTATTCGCTCATGCCACCTTCGAGATAGTGCCCTTGCCTTTCGTGATCGATATACTCTTGCAGCTGCGCGACATTGGCAGGCAGCCACGACTGAGCTTTCGCATATATCATACGAGAAAGATGATCGTAGAGCGTCTTCTTCACGATCCTCCCAATGCGCTTACCCACCTCAGGCTTAGGGCATCGGACTAGGCCCTGTTGACAAACTGGATTCACAAACGGGCTGAGTTGTGATTCAAGATAGCTTTTGCGGAGGTTATCTTGGCGCGGTTGCTGATGGAGGATGCGGAGTGGGCATTCTTTGAACCCTTTTTGATGGCGGTGCGTGGGCAAGGCGGTCGGCCTGCCTCCAACCACCGGCTTGTTCTGGATGGCATTTTCTGGATTGCTCGCACTGGTGCTGCCTGGCGTGATCTGCCTGAAGAGTTCGGCAAGTGGTCGAGCGTCTATCGCCAGTTTCGGCGCTGGACCTTGTTAGGGCTGTGGGAGTTGGTGCTCGATGCCCTCAATGACAGCGGCGCGGTGCCAGACAGCGTCCAGATGATCGACAGCACTGTTATCCGCGCGCACCACTTGGCAGCGGGCGCAAAAGGGGGACTCAAAGACAGGGTTTTGGCCGTTCAAAAGGTGGCTTCACGTCCAAAATTCACCTCATTACCAACGCTCACGGCCTCCCTGTCCGGGCGGAAGTAACTGGCGGCGAGGTCTCCGACTTCAAAGGCTTCGATGCTCTGGTGGATGATGACCTACCGACGGCTCGCGTGTTCTTGGCTGACCGGGGCTACGACAGCGACCATATCCGAAGCACCATTGCGCTACGTGGCGGAACGCCGGTGATCCCGGCCAAGGCCAACCGCAAAGAGCCAATACCCCACGACACCGTCACCTACGCGTTGCGAAACCGCATCGAACGGTGCTTCGCGAAGCTCAAATGCTCACGCCGTCTCGCAACCCGATACGACAAAACATCAGCAAGCTACCTCGGCTTCATACATATCGCCGCCGCTCGCCTCTGGACCAATCAGTTTGTCAACAGAGCCTAGCGGATTACCGGTCGCTACAATCACAATAGTTTCAACCAATGTGAATAGAAAAATAACTCGTTCCCACTTGACATCCGCTCCGAACAGTCGACCCTAGCTCAAATAGGGAAAAGGGAAGCGTAATATGTTGAAGCCTGTCGCAGTATTATCGTTGCTTTTGACAACCAGTTCGTTAGCAGCGCAGGAGGCTCCACCGCCACCAGTGTCAGCAGCTACCAGCGACGTAAGCGCAGGTGTCGCTTACCTTATGGACCTATATGGCTTATCCCAGTCTGAGGCCGATGAACGCATCTCGCTGGAAGAGGAAGTAAGTGCTTTTGCGACTCAGTTGAAAAGTAGCAACCCGGACGGTTTTGGCGGTATATGGATCGAACATTCACCGGTTTACAAGATAGTCGTCGCCGTCAAAGACAACACAGACGCTCAAGCGCTGCGGAAGATGGTCTCACCACAAATGAGACGTTATCTGCAAACCAAGAAGGTGAAATTTTCTGAAGCAGAAATCGAAGTTCGCATCGACCGGGTAATTCAAGCGCTTTTGCCGTTAAACATCAACTACGTATCTTATTATGAGCACAAAAATGACAGTCTCGTCATCGAAACGAGCTTGGATAGTGGAGTCGGACTAATCCGGCAGGCCTTGCCGCAAGATTTGATGAGCTTTGTCCAAATCAAGAAGGGCTCTGTTCCGAGCCAGATGCAGGCAACAGGTATGCAATCTGGAGACGGAGTATACGGTGGTTGGTCATTCTCAGACTCGACTGCGGATGCTTCGCGATACGTCTGCTCGTTCGCTTTCAACGCAAAAGACAACCTAAATCGTCCAATCATACTCACAGCCGCACACTGCGCTAACAATCCGAGGATATATTATCAGCGCTCTGGCGTCCCGCATTGGGTGTCTCTCACGTTCGAAAAAGAATGGATAGGGCCAGGCACGAAATACGATTACCAATTTCATCGGACCGATGGTTTAAATAACGGCGCTTGGGTGTGGTTTGATAATGGTCCTGGCAAAATTGATTTTAAAGGCTTTAGGCCGAGCGACGATCATACTCTCGACTCTAGCAAGAACATTATCGCATCTCAATCTGCTGAAGGTTATTACGCAGTGAAAGGGACGTGGGGATATTATGACCAGAAAGTTGGACAGGTCTTGTGCAAATCCGGGCGCTCGACTGGTCTAACATGCGGCCAGATTACGCACGGCTACTACACGTTCAACGGCATAAAAGGTTGGATCGAAACCGGCTTGTCGAGTGCATTCATCTACGCAGTATCAGGTGATAGCGGAGGCGCCGTATTCACCGAGCCGACCACTGCCGGAGGCATCAAAGCTGCAGGTATCGTCACTGCTGCAACAATCCACGATCCGACCCGGAACGCTAAAGGTGAGGTGAATTTTAGCGGCGATGAGCGTCCGTGCCTGCCGTTTATGGAAGGGAATTCTTCATATCCCGATGTCGGTCCGGATTGCAAAATGATCCATATGCCCATCGATTATGTCGATGATCAACAGCTCATTACGATTGTCACACAATGAGAATTGCTGGGCTCATTCCGATCTTCATCCTGGTTGCCGGATGCTCTACCGAAGTGACACCGGACACTTCCCCAGTGCTTCAAGAAAATCAAAAAGTAGCGCAGGCAGAATCGGTTTTTATCGGACGCCGGGTTGAAGACCGAGAAACCCCTTACGCTGCTTTATTCACCGGAGAATATGCGATCCGAAGTGGTTGTCTGGTATTCGCAGGCGGAGGGGAGGCGGTCTATCTTGCTGTCTTTTCGGAAGCCACAGATGTTGCCATAACTCAGACAGGAATAACAATAGACGGATCCAAAGAGATTGCATTCGGCACTCCGCTATCAATTGGTGGAGGCGTTGTGCCGACAAATGCGGTCACCTTGCGGAATGCTGTCCCAGCCGATTGCGACTATGAGTTGTTATTGGTCGGAGGGTAGCTGCCTTCGTGCGCTATGGCAGCGACCATATCCGAAGCACCATTGCGCTACGTGGCGGAACGCCGGTGATCCCGGCCAAGGCCAACCGCAAAGAGCCAATACCCCACGACACCGTCACCTACGCGTTGCGAAACCGCATCGAACGGTGCTTCGCGAAGCTCAAATGCTCACGCCGTCTCGCAACCCGATACGACAAAACATCAGCAAGCTACCTCGGCTTCATACATATCGCCGCCGCTCGCCTCTAGACCAATCAGTTTGTCAACAGAGCCTAGATCGATGAGGATAAGGGCCTTCGCTGACTCTTCCTCCGCGAAGCCCGCGAGCACTGCCGCCTCGCGCGGTCGCTCCTTAAGCGTTTCCGCCGCTCGCCAAAAGCCCCGCGCACTTTGAAGTACAACCGGCAGGCCCTCGGCGATAAAGTCGAGACGCGCCGAATGGCTCATGTTGCAGAGGGCGCGCGCTTGACGCCCACCAAAGGTGATCTTGGTTCCTCTTTCGCTCATGCAAGCTTTCTAGCACTGTTCATTCCGTGACGCGCATGCGATCAGCAACACATGGGCAAGACACCTTATGATGATCGCGAAGATCTCGAGAAGCTTCAGACTCAGTGGAAGAAGATCGAAGGGATTATCGAACGCCGGAAGGAATGGTCCACAGCAATCGTAAGAGCTGCTACTGCCGCCGAGATTGCCGCCAACATCGCGATAAGAAAGCGCTTCGAAAGTGAAAGCGAATTCTCGCCGGAGTTCGTAGATTCCCTGCTAAGATGGGCCAATGGCATCGATGGAAAATTTGGCCGTTTGATCATACCTGCTGAGCAAGACGAGACGCGAAAGAAGGCGCTCGGCAAACTCAAAAAGCGCTCCGAGCGACTGAACAAGAAGCGCAACGCCATCGTCCACCAAGGTGCGTTCGCAAACAAGCGAGAGATGCGTGAACTGGTTAATCTCTCGCGTGAGATCGTGAATGCGCTGGTCACCCCTTGGGAACCAACGTTCGTGCTGGGCGGTGAGAAACTTGCCAGTTCCAAGTCAGGAAATGCTAAAAAGCCTGCGCAAGTTACGAAGGCGAAAAGCAGAAAACGAAAAAGCTAGCGCACTCTTGCACGTGGGGGGTGGAGCTTCGTGACTGTTTAATTTGTGGCGTTCAACTAAGCCTTGAGCTTTTCAAGCCGCTCCGAACACAGCTCATGCACGACGCGGCCTAGCTCCTCGACTTGCTCACCGAGCCATTCGAGCTCTTCTTTGGTGATGCGGTAGTGCTTCGAATAGCGCGCTTTGACGTAGGCTTCTTTGAGCTTCTCGAAGCGCGCGCGGTCCTGCCGTGTGTCGCGCGGCCAGACATAGGTAAGGCGCGCATCGATCCGCTCAGCCTGGGTGCGCAGGAAGCCGAGATTGTGCACGTGTGGCGTGTAGAAGGTGCAGACCAGCAGCACGCAGTGGTACAAGCTCTCGGTCGCTTGATGCATTAGAAATGCAGCTTCTTTGAAAAACTCCTGATCCACCGCATCTTGCGTAAGCTTGAACTTGCGCATCGATGACTTGAACCACTCATCGAAATATTCCTGCGCCATCGCAAGCGCCTGTTCGGGCGTTTTCGGCTTGGGCGTGTGCAGCTCGGTGTCGTCAGACTGGTAAAGCGCGACCCCGTCCTGCTTCACATCCATGAAGAAGTAGCGCCCATGCGCAAGGCCATCGTTCACTTCCTGAAGCGTGTGGACGATGAAGTTGACCGGCGTCTTGATCGTCCCGGTTACACCATACTCGCGCATCAACCGGTCATCGAGCTTGGACCAGTACTTCACTCGGTCGGTCAGTCTGCTGTCATTGACGATCACCAAAAGGTCGTAATCCGACTGGTAGCCCTTTGCAGTGTGTGGTTCGTCGACCCAGGTGCCGCGCGCATAGCTGCCGTAGAGAATGACCTTCAGGATGCGCCCGGCCTTCTTCCAGTCATGCTTGGCTAGCGCGAAGGAATCATCAAATTCTTCGAAGATCAGCTGCACTACGCGTTCAAGCTCGCGTTGTTTTTGCGGGGGCAGATGATCGAGGTCGGTCTTCATCGCTCAATTCCTAGCAAGCGCTTGAGATTCTTGCACCCGCCAAGTCGCGAGGTGCGCGGCGACGGCGCATCCCAAAGCGCTGAGGAGCCGCGCGCAGTCTGCCGCGTTAGCAACAATCCGACAGGATTGTTTGTTAGCATAGTTAAGGGGCCATATTTTCCAACAATGCCAGATGTTTGAAGGTGGTTTCGGTTCCCGATAGTCCGAGCTTTCGGTTCCTGATCGTCCGAGTCCAGCGGTTCCTGATAGTCCGAAGAGCCCACAGTTTTATCCACAGGGTTAGCCATCCCCATTTCTGGGGAGGGGGCTTGAATCGCGTTTGCAGTAAGAGTGTGCTGGCAGGTTTGCATCGGAACCTATTTCATGATCCAGCTGCGCGCTCGGCGATGAATTCGCTCATGGCGCTCTTTCGTGCAGTGCGGTCCAGTGCAAAGCTGCCTCGCTGGAAGTTCGTGCCATTGAGCAAAGCGCTGACATACCCCGCAATCATGTCGGCGGCAGTGACCAACGTCGCGTCCAGCACGTGGATATATCTGCTGGTGATCGAACCCTTGGCGTGCCCTAGCAGCGCGGCGATTGTAATTTCGGTGAATCCGAGATCATTGCCGATGCTCGCAAAGCTATGACGCAAGACATGGGCTGTGACCCCCTCCAATGGTGAGCCGCTAAACAAGGCGTTCCAGTGATTTGGGAAGCCGCCAAAAGCGGTGTCATCGCCGTAACCCGGGAACACATAGCTACCCGTGGCAGTGTTACGCTGTGTCTCGAGAAATTCGACAACAGGCAGGCCGATGGGCCGGATCGATCTGCCTTCCTTGCTTTCAGAAAGCCGCAGGCAACTGCCATCCAGGTCCACGTCGGACCATTTGAGATTGATGATCTCGCCGCGTCGGCACCCTGTTAGCGCAATCTGACGGATGATGTCCGTTGTCGGGCAGAACTTTTCTTGCGCCTGCGCATCTCGCAACATGTTCCCCAAAATGCCGTACTCAGCTTCGGTCAACCGCCGCTCGCGCACTTTGTATTTCGGCTTCTTGATGCCGTGCGCGGGATTGTGTTCGATGATCCCCAGATCAATGGCGTATGAGAGTATCCCACCAATGAGGCCCAGGGTCCGGGTAGCAGTGCCAGGACCGCCCCTCACGATGGACTTTCCCCGTAGCTTCTTGGTTTTGACAATGATCCTCGACCGACCCGCCATGATGTCGCGCATGATCTTGACCATATCCGCTCTGGTCAGATCCTTGACGCGCCGGGTTCCGATCAGGGGAATGATGTGTCTCTTGATCCGACCGATATCGGTATCGATGGTCGATTGCTTCTTCGGGCGCCCCCCTTGCCGAGAATCAGGCCATCATCGAGGTCCTGAATGTAGCGCTTGCAGAGGCCCTTCATCGTGATCGCACGATGATCTTCAAGGCGCTCCTCTGCCGGATCGTCGCCTCCCGCGACACGTCCCAACTGAGCCTTCGCTTCTCGGCGAGCCAGTTCCGCTGTCCACACGCCGTGCAATCCAAGCGTGAGCCGCCTCGCGCGTCCCCTCTGTCGATACTGGATTACATAGCTGCGCTTGCCCGACCGGTATACTCGGAGCCCAAAACCGGGTAGCTCTTCATCCCAAATGATGTAGTCTTTCACCTGAGACTTGGCTGCCTCGACAGTGCGCTTCGTTAATTTGACCACGGCGATCTCCGTTTCCAGAGCCCCGTTTTTGAGTAACTGTGGTGTCATCACTCGGAGGAAAACCGGGGCGTAGATTTGGGTACGCCAGCGAAATCCGAGTTCAATCTAAATCTATACAAAACAGTAGTTTAGAGTAGTATTTCGTAGTCTGGCGTACCCGTTCTGTACCGGCTCCGAAGGCAGAGGCCACAGGTTCGAATCCTGTCGGGTGCGCCAGTCAACTGCCTTAGGGCGTTGTGATTGCTCTACTTTCTAGAAAATCGCAGAAGTAGTTCCTACGATTGACCCCACACAATGTGCGGGCTTTTCCAGCACATTCTGGGGCACTCCGGGACGCTCGGTAGCCGCACTTGCCCTCTTCAGAAGGCACCTGCAGAGCAGCGAATCCACGCGAATCTGGGCATCGCCCGCACACGACGCGATCGTACTTGGTACATCCGATACCTGGCTGAATGGCAAATCAACGCCCTCAAGCGGTCAGCGCTCTCGCCGCTGCCCGTCGATTGTTTCGCAACTCACTCAACGTGGGGGCGAAAGGATGGGTGGAGAAGTCGATGTTCAGGGGCGTCCTGTAACTTTTGACCAAGTCCTGTTCGGCTTCAGCCGGTCGAGGATCGGTGATCCAGCAGGCGTAAATATTCTCATCCATCCAGTTGCGGAGCCGCGCTGCTCCTTGAGGAGAAGTGTGGAATTTGGCCTTGCCCTTTTCGATACGCAGAACGCTAGGTCCAGCGACGTCGGGTAATAGTGAAGCCAGTGTCAGACAGATCGTCGAACGACGCTCGTTCCCGCCAAGGTGGTTCTGACCCAGCCTGTTGCGCAACGTACCGCGCCTCGCGCGGTCAGCACCTGCGGTGCCTATATAGAGAAGGCTAAGCTTTCCGCGACAAAAGGCTCCATCGATTGGGGCGATCCCTGGCGCCATCCCGAAGTAAAACCCGTAAACACCCCGGTCGGTAGGCAGCATCGCCTTATTGCGACGCACATCGGAGAGTTGATACAGAGGGCTGGTTTGAAGGAAATCTGGCATAACATCTCAGTCCGATCTCGGTACGGTCTCCTTGGCGGCGAGCGACCACTCCGCGAGTGGGACGAAATGCTCGTCGATGATCTTCATAACTTCGTGATCATCATACTGCGTTGTGAAGCCTGCCTGTGTCGCCCAGCTCTTTGTGACTCCGGACAGCCAGAAATAGACGAAAAAGCAGTTTGCAAAGACCTCCGTTAGGAAGTCATTCGAGATTCTCAACGAAGCTTCGTCTTCAAGACCCCAGCCTGGTACCTCTTCGAGTCGATGAACCATCTGATTGCGGATATTGAGAAACGTCGAAAGGCGGGAATCGATTTGAGGTTCGACGTCAACACGGAACCGGAGTTGATTCAGGAAATAGCCAATAGTTTTTTCCCGTTCAGCTTTCGACTGCGCTTCCCACTTTTCGAGATCAAGTCCTTCCTGCCCTTTCTGTATGACGAATGTCATCACAAAGCGAAACGAGGCTTCAACGCTTTGCACAAAGAGCAGAGCCTCCCCAAGCCGAGCTAGCGTATCTTGTTTGGTTGTGCCTCGCCTCGCGTCTATTACACGGCGTAGCTGGTCGAATGTGAAAGGGATCATAGGCTGCGTCGAAGAAATTAACTCATGCTTATCTTGTTGGCCCGGTATATCTCACTTCACGACAAGCACCAAAGCTGGCCAAACAAGGATTTGTCGTTCTATCCGACCTTGGTGCCAGCACAAACCTTCATGGCTTGATCTGAATTGAACAACTGACAGACTTTTCCGCTTTCCGTGCCCGCTCATGGCAGCGATCCAAGGCTTCTCGGTTTGCGCTCAGAATGAGCTGCGCTGTAGCCAGTTCCTCCCAGGCTTCGGGGTTCTGAGACCGGATCAACCGGATGCCCGCTTCCACGATGGTCGGTTCGCCAACCGCCTTGCGAGCCATACTTTCGGGCCAATGCCATCTTTCGGGCATGGCGCGGGCAATGGTGCCGGGCAGGATCGACCAAAGCAGCATACCGGCAGCCAACCCGATGCCAGCAAAGCGCCAGGTCTGGCGCTTCTGCTCGGCCTCCGTGCGGACGCGTCCTACAATCGCAGCGAGCCGACCGGTTGCATTGTCTAGGTCTTCGCGGCCCTGGCGAAACAGGTCGCTGCTGTCGCGCAGCATGTCGAGCGAGGCGCGCTTGATCTGAACTGCAATGTCTTCCGGAGTCAGCTCGATGGCAGGCTTGGTGCCGATTGTGCTCAAAGTCTTGGAGACCTTTGCCAACTGATCGGCCATCTGGCCGAGGGTGGAGGTGTAGTCGGGGATCAAGATGTCGGCTCGTTCCCTCGCCATATTTTGGACCGTATGGCGCACCATCGTCATTTCGCCTTCTAGGCGGGCGAAGGCTTCCGTTGCCGGATCGGATCCTTGCGCCGCTTCTGGCTGCGCGGTTGGCGGCTCCTCCACTTCGAGGTCCAGTTGCACTTCGTCGATGTGGTCGTCTTCCATGTCGGTTCTCCTAAATGCCCATGTCGAAGGCGCGGGTGCGCTCGCGAGCGAGGGTTGCGGTGAGTTCGTTGGCGATGCTGCGTTCCGGCTTCGGATCGATGCCAAGTTCGCGGGTCTTGCCACGCAGCAGGCCTTCGACCTGGGGATCGCGTTCAAGCGACTTCGCCAGCTCGTTCTGCTTTGCCGATACGCGGGCAGCGCCGGCGCGGTCGCCTTGCTGCTCAAGCTGCTTGCGCGCAGCGGCCAGCCCCAGCCAGTCGCTGACAAAGCGCTCGGTTCGTAGCGCCGGATCGGTGCGCACGGCGGCTTCGTGCTGCATGGCGCGCAAGACTTCCTGGCTGCGCCCGCCTGCGGCCTCTGCAATCAGTTCAGGACGCCGCTCCAGCGCTTTGGCGAGGTCGGTGACGGCATGGGGCCGGATCGCCTCGAGCGCCATTCCGGCCCTCTCCAGCGCGTCCTTCTGGTGCGGCAGGACGGGCAAGCCCTGGGCCTGCATCGTCCCGATATCGCCAAGCGCGCGGGCGTAGCGTTCGACCGCACGGCGCTGGTTGTTCTGCGTGTTCGTTTGTGCTGGAAGCGGCTCAAGCTGGCGTGCCTGCGGACGGAAGTTTCCGAAGATCGATTTGGCGCGTTCGGGCACCTGCCGCACCATCTTTACGATCCGCTCGCGGAAGGTGATGCCCCGCAGTTCGGCGAAAGCCTGCTCGGGCTTGTAATCGCCCGCCATATCCTTCCCGCGCTCACGGCTGAGCGTGCGGACGAGCTTCGACTGGTCGGCAAAGTCATCGCGCCCATAGTGCAGCGCCAGCCCTTCGCGATGGCGCGACATGGCGACATAGGCCGAGTGGCTGTCCATGCCGGGAGTGGCGAGCGCATGGGCACGATCCACCGTCATGCCCTGCGCCTTGTGGATCGTGGCCGCGTAGCCATGATCGATATGGCCATAGTTCTTGGTCTCGAAGGCGACCTCGCGGCCATCATCGGTGCGCACGGCCATGCTCTGCACGCTGGCCATTGCGACCGTGCCAAGTGTCCCGTTCTTGACCCCAAGCCCACGCTCGTTGCGCAGGAAAATGATGCGGTCGCCCGATGCAAACTGGCGTTCGCCGCGTGCCGACTTGATCGTGGCATCGGCACCTAGCGCGCCAGCCTCGCGCATCTTCTCGCGCGCCATCTGGTTCAGCTCGCGCACCTCGTCATTGGTGTGGGTGAGGATGATCTGGCTTTCGTCTGGGCTGGCCCGCCGCTCCTGATCCCAACGGTCGATCAAGGCCGCGCGGGCCGCTTCGCGCGTGTCGGCGGCATGGACCATGCCGCGTTCCTCATGGCTGCGGATCGCTTCGCCGGTGCGGCCTGTGGCGAGGTGCCTGGTCGCATCCTGCTGCCAAGCCGATAGCTGACGGCGGACTTCGCTGATCTCGACGCCGCCGTGGCGTTCCTGGATCGCCCGGAAGGCCGCGCCTGCCTCGATGGCCTGAAGTTGCTGCTGGTCGCCGACCAGGACTACCTTCGCACCGGCTTTGGCAGCATGGGACAGTACGCGCTCCATCTGGCGCGTGCCGACCATGCCCGCTTCGTCGATGACGAGCACGTCGCGGGAAGTGAGCAACTCGCGTCCCTTGCCCCATTGGTGCTCAAGGCTGGCGATAGTGCGCGACGCGATGCCGGAGCCGTTCTCCAGCCCCTCGGCGGCGATGCCGGACAGCGCTGCGCCGCGTACTGTGGAGCCCGCACTTTCCCAGGCCTCGCGCGCCACGCCCAGCATCGCGCTTTTGCCGGTCCCGGCGTAGCCGACGACCACGGCAAGTCCCTTGCTCTTGGTCACATGCTCGAAGGCGGATTTCTGCTCGCCGGACAGCACCAGGCCGCGCCCTGAAGCGTTCGCGAAGGCGGCATTTCGTTGCACATCATTGACGGCGTGACCCGTGCGCTGTGCCATCGTGTCGGCGGCGCGATGCAGGCGCTGTTCGGCCTCGATCATTGCGCGTGACGTGAAGCGATCCTGCCCGCGTCCATCCTTGCCCAGGGATATCAAATCGGACGAACCTCGCACCGCATTGTAGGCCGCGTCGAATTGTTCTTTGCCGTCGCTGTGCCGGTGAACGAAGGCGGCGAGATCGCGCCTGGTGAACGTCGCCTGCTGGTGCGTGATCGCATCCAGTGCCAAACCCGGAGTTGCAATGATCCGTTCGCCATTGCGTTGGGCAATGGCGCGGTGCTCTTCGATCCTCTCGGCTTCCAGCCCGCGCCCGCCAATGCGTGATGCGGCGGGGCCGATCTTGTCCTGCGGCTCCAGCGCTATCCCTTGGGCTTCGAGGCTGCGGTGATCCATCCGCGCGTCTATGTCGCGTGTCGCAAGCGCGCGGTTCACATGATCGGCCCAACGCTCGCGCCACTGCTCGATCAGCGCGGTCTTGTTCCAGTCGCGAACCTTTGCGCCAAAACCGTCCTTGGTGACCTCGCGCATGGTGAGCATGACATGCGTGTGCGGCTTGGCCTTGCCGTCTTCGCCAATATCCCAATGAACATTGAGATCGGCAATCATACCCTTCTCGACGAACTCGGCTTTGACGAACTCGCGTGCCAGCCTGATGTTGTCCTTCTTCGCCAACTCGCGGGGCAGGGCAAACTCGACCTCTCGGGCGAGCTGGGCATCCTTGCGCTTTTCGGCGGCCTCGACCGCGTTCCACAAAGTGGCCCGATCGGCGAAGGCTTCAGGCGCACCTTTGGGCAACATCACTTCGGAATGAAGAACGCCTGCCTTGTTGGTGAAATCATGGGTTCTGTCGATGCGTTCATCATGCAATCTCTCGCCTGCACGATAGGCTGCCGCCGCAACGGCACTGCGTCCGCTCGACCTTCCGATGACCTTTGCGCTGAAGTGAAAGATTGCCATGACGGCAATCCAGTTACACCGCAAAGCCTGCGTCGGCACGACGTATAAGCGCGCCCTCTCATGATAAAATCCTGATCGGGACTAGGCGGTTTCACATTGTCCCGGCGACCTTACTGCATTGGATTACAAGCACGATTATCATGGCTCCATCACACCAACGATGGAGACAACACATGCGCAAACCCCGCGATTTTGATTCGGAGCTGAAGGCACTTGCCGACAAGGCCAAACAGCTCAAAGAACGCCGCGTGCGCGACCTCGGCGCGCTGGTCACAGCAACCGGTGCCGACACGCTCGATGCCGATGTCCTCGCAGGCGCGCTGCTCGATGCTGCGGCGAATACCGACAAGGCAATCGGGGAGGGCTGGCGCAAGCGCGGCGCCGCATTCTTTCAGGGAAAGTCACGGGACACTTCGAGCGCAGCTAGCAAACAGCCGGAAGGCACTCTCCCGCTCGATAGCGGCGCGGCATCGGCTTGAGGCAGCAAAGGCGCGAACTGACATGCGCGAATGGCAAGTGAAACGGCGCGAGCGGACCCGGCAACTGATCGAGCTAGGCGGCCTGGTCGCAAAGGCCGATCTGGTCGAGCTGACCGACGATGATCGCGCCGCTCTCTACGGCGCGTTCCTCACCGTCGCGGCCAAGCTGCGCGGGCCTGACGGAGCGCAGGCGCTGGTGCTGTTCCGGCGCAAGGGGAAACGGGCGTTTGAAGCGGAGCAATCGAATGATGGATAGCAGCGCGGCCCGAACGGCAATTGGCACGCTAATCCCGTCCTAGAATCGAGCGGGTCAACTCAGCCAATCCACTCGCATCAAGGTGCGCAGACAAAGCGTCCTTTTGCAGCAACTCCTCTGTCAAATGCGGATGGAACTTCTCGAACAAAAGGTTTGGTGAATGAGCAAATAGGTCCATCTCTTTGCCATCTGCGAGAGCAGAAAGTGCGTCGATCAACTCCGGACTTTCGTCCTTCCCGAACACTTCCAGAAAGCCGTCGTGAGTCTGCACGGTGAAGCCGCTCGCGCGAAGGGCGAGTGCCAAGGTCGTTGTCCGAACGGAACCTGTTTTGGTCGCTATGACAGCGGCATTGTCGCTGAGCTGCGCAATCCTTCCGGGGGCAAATTGCAGTTGGCCGTAGTTGCTGCGTGCCTCGTCGAGTAGCTCTAGCGCAGTCGGATCAAGATAGATCGGGCGCTTTTGGCCTTCTATAACATCGAACATTCGCTCGATCACCCGGTCATGGATGTTGCCAGGGTCGCCCCCAAAGATGGGCGGCACTCCGGCTTTCGCCGGTGCAACCATGATGACACGATCCCGGTCGAGAACTTCCTGCACCAGCCAGCGCCTGCCGGAAAAAATGAGAAGCATTCCCGGCGCGATCATGTTGTCGATGGGAAGTGTCCCAAGCTCCTTACCGCCGGAAATCAGCCGGTATTCCTCGGGCGTCTGAAATACGGCGTAGAAGCTATAGTGCTCGACCAGCTTCTCGCCATTGGCACCGAGCAATAGAAGGCCATCGCTGGCTTGCTCAATGAGCGCGACCTCGGGTTGCCCGAGTGCTCGCAAGACATCCAGGAACAGCTGGGTATCGACCTGGCGGAATGGCCCGATCTGGCAGAGAATCCCGTAGAGTTGCTGCGCACGTATTCCGCCTCGCTCGGAGATTACCGAGAGGATTTGGTGAACGAGTGTCGAAAGGTGAAGGGCCTCGCGTTGCGGCGGTTCGCACCAGCCTTCCAAAAGCAATTCGATCATCGAAATGGCCCGCACCATGCCTAGGCGAAGACGGTCCGAGAAATTGCTCGTCGGCGTGAGCTTCGCCTCAACTGCGTATTGTCGAAGGATAGCTGGCTTGCCAGGTCGCCGCCCTGATCGGCCAAGCCTTTGCCTGAGTGATGCGACGCTGAACGGTGCGCCAATCTGGCCGACGCAGGTTACATCGCCAATATCGATTCCCAATTCCAGCGTGGAAGTGCAGATGGCAGTCGTCGGCGCAGTACCATCTTTCAGGCGACGTTCGACGAAGTCTCGATGCTCGCGCGACAGGCTGGCGTGGTGAGGGTAAAACTCCTGCGGCAGGTGTTCCTTTTCGCAAAGTGCGCGCAACCGATCTGAGTAGATTTCAACTGCCTGACGCGCACCGCCAAAGACAAGATTGTCGCTGCCTCTCAGGTGTTCGAATAGGTGCTGCGCAATGGCATCCGTCGCTGAAGGGCCTTCATCGTCCTTGTCGCCAGCAACGTAGCCACGGAGCTGAAGCTGCAATTCGGCTGATCCGCCCTCGGCAATGACCTGTTCGACTTCACTTGGGCTGTCAGGACGAAGATAAGCCTTCGCAAGCTCCATATCTCCGAGTGTGGCCGACAAACCAACCCGGCGAATAGGTCTCTTTAGAGCAATTTCGAGGCGCGTGAGAAGCGAACGCATCTGGATTCCGCGCTCACTGTCGAGGACCGAATGCAATTCATCGAGAATGACTGCGCGCGTTGCGCCAAACAGTCTCGGAATCTCCAATCCGCGTCGAATGAATAGCGCTTCAAGAGACTCCGGGGTGATTAGCAGCACGCCCCTCGGTCGCTTGGTAGCCTTAGCCTTCACCGATGACGAAACGTCGCCATGCCACGGCGTGATAGGCAAGTCTGTGTCGCGACAAATGTCTTCAAGTCGCCGCGCCTGATCGGTGATGAGCGCTTTCAGCGGCGCGACATACAGAACATCAAATCCGGAGTCCTCACTGGGTTCATCGAGCACCTGGGACAGTAGTGGGAGAAATGCGGCTTCAGTCTTACCTCCGGCAGTGCTGGCAGCGACAATCAGGTCACGATTGCCGTCCATAAGCACGTGCGTGGCGCGCGCTTGAATGTCGCGCAATTCCTTCCAGCCTTGCTGACGAACCCATTTCTGGATTGGTCGAGCCAGCTTGTCGAACGCCGTGCTCACAGTCGGAAGCTGGCTAGCTCGTCGCTCTCAGGGACAGCGCCAACGCTCTCATCCACGTCGCTCATGTCGTCACCAGAATCTTCCGCCACGTCGAGCTCTTCGATGAGGTCCGACCATTCGACGCCTGGGTTTTGTTCGAGCACCGCCAGAAGATTTACAAAAGCCGTGACTGTGTTCCGGGGGGTTCTGAAATAGGCCTCCCCGATCCTTTCCGAGCAGTGTATCATGAACGCTTCCAAGGCGTCGTCTGGTAGGATTGCTTCATCGCCCTGCATGACGGCGCGAATGTTGGCTAGGAGCACGAACAGGTCTTCAGGTGTAAGGCTGGCCAATCGAATGACTGGCCCGGAAAGATCGACCAGTCCGTCACGCGCAAAGGTGTTCTCTGCGAGGCGAGATTGCAGGGCCTCATAGCTGTAGAGGCCGCGCCGCGTATTCATGAGGAATTCCGGCGTTCCTCCCAAGAGGAACCCAAGGTTCTCAGCGCTCCCTTGCAGAACGTCGTTCAGGATACGCAGGATTTGCTCATAGTTGGCATTGCGGGCTTGCGATGAAGTCAGCTTGTAGAGGTTGACCATCTCGTCAAGGCCGACGAGCAGGCCCTTGTAGCCCGCTTCACAGACAAATGCCGACATCAGTTTGAGGTGATCGTAGACGCTGGCGTCATTGACGATTGTGCGAACACCCAGAGCCTTGCGAGCATCGGTTTTGGTTGCAAATTCGCCGCGCAGCCATCTGATCGCTGCCGATTTCAGCTCTTCATCGCCGGTTTCGTGCCCCTCCCAATACCGGCGGATCACCTGCGCGAAGTCGAAGCCTCCAGTCAGTTCTTCGAAATGGGCAAGGCGCTGGCGAATGATGTCATCTGTCGATCGCTCTTGAGCCTCGGCATCGTGCTGGGCCTGGCTGACAAACCGCTCGACAACACTTGGCAATGCACCGCCATCCGGCTTGGTACGGGTGGCAAGGTTTCGCGCCATCTCTGCGTAGAGGCCCCGTGCTTGCCCGCCGGTCGCGTGGATGCGCCGATCCGGGGCAAGGTCGGCAAACATGACGACCAGTCCCTTTTCGAGCGCCACAAGCCGGATCAGGTTCATGAAGAAGGTCTTGCCGGAGCCATACTCGCCGATGATGAAACGAATGGCTGAACCGCCATCGGCGATCCGGTCCATGTCCTTGACGAGTTCTTCGATCTCACGCGCTCGTCCGACCTGAATGTGCCGAAGTCCCAATTTGGGAACAACCCCCGCGCGTAGCGCCTGAACAATAGCGTCGCGTTCGCGCGGCTTCAGTCTCGACATGAATTAATCCCCCTTCGCCATCTCGGCTCTCAACGTATCGGCGATGTCCGGCGATACGTCATATCCGTCATATTCATCGAGCAATGCTTGATCGAATTTATCGAAAGCCCACTCATTGACTACCTCAAGCGCGCCAGAGGGCATGAGCCCTTGCTTACCTGCGATCTCGTCAAACTCTTCGTCAGTCCAGTGTTCGCGCTGGATTATCTGCTCCACAAGCATCGCGTGCTTGGGATCGAGGCCAGCCATTGATGATGGAAGAGCATGTGCTGCGGTGGCCTCGTCGCTCCCGTCTTCGTCGGTCGAAAAAATCTCGCCCAGTACGCTTGAAACGCGCTCGGTGTCATTTCGAATAGCGGCAATACGCGCTGCATCGAGCGAAGCGGCTTTGGGTTTCGGCTCGTCCGGTATTTGTTCGCCTAGTGCTTCAGCTTCGGCGGCTTTGACGCGAACCGGGCCGTCTGGCACGTCGCCAGCATGAAGGTCGGCGTAAACGAAGCCAGCATCGATCCCCAGAGCCTTGTAGATCTTCTCGATGCAAGCCACTTCTTCAGACTGAATCACGCTGTCAGCGTGGGCTATCGCGACAACCGCAGCACGCAGGGCCAGATGATGTTCAGCGTCTGCGTCTTTCAACTTGCTCCGCAGCCATGACATGTCTGGCGGAACATCGAGATACCATTCGAGGTTGGCGTAGAGACGCTTTCTCTCAAGCTCAGTCAGGCCGCTAACCGCTTCGATCTTTTCACGAAGTGCCCTGCGTTCGGCTTCCACAATTTTGCTGTCGGCATGTGCGACGAAGGTCGCCAGCGCGAGTTCCAACAATTCGGTCCGATAGGCCTGGGATACATCTTCAAGCTGTTCGACCGGCTCGCCCAGTTCGAAGATCACGACGGGTTCGTCGAACTTCGGCCCACGCAGTGAAAATCTCGGGTCGGGAGCCATACCGAAGCCAATCCGGGCGAGTGCATCTGCTGCGCCAGTCAAGTTCCGCTTGCCTAGTTTTTCAGGGGCTGCTCCTTCCAGTCGTGAGATCACATCAACCGCTAGAACCAATCCGCCAGCTGCAATTTGCGCTTGCGCCCACGCTTTGAGTTCTTCCAACTCGCCCGAAGGGAAAAGATTCCAAAGCTCGGCAGGTAGTAGTGCCTGCGCTTCGATGGTTCCCCGCCCATCTGGATTTCGTCCAAGATATCGGCTGAATTTATCGAGTTCATCCATTGCCTCATCTGCGATCTTCTGAGCAACTAAGACCGGCTTTATGAGGTCAGAAATATCCGGAACGGGCTCTCCATTGAGTGTTGGCGTCAATGGCCCTTCAAATTCACCGGATGCCGCTTTGTATCTGTCAGCCAGCGCGCTTTGGGGCTGTTGGATTTTTAGACCATCGGGGTAGAGCGCATGAAATTTGAGCTTGAATAACTCTTTAAACTCGTTTGCGCAGCGCTGCGCCGGTGTACGAATCCGGCGCTCGGGATGACAAGAAAGCCATAGGTAAATCCATTCCGCATCGAGTGCGTGACCCTTTGCAATCAGACCACCGATAGAGAATTTCAAGGAGAATGGTAAATCCCACCCCCTGTTCTCCAAAATTCTTTGTTTTAGCGTAGGGTCATCGAAATCGAATTCGCCCATGCCAGCTACACCAGCTACATCGAGGAATTCGCCGAGATATCTTTGGGCGGAATGGCTTTCTGAGAATAGATTTTTTAGTCGCCTGACTTCTGTCAGAATTTGTCTTCTTTCTTCCTGCAAGGGCTGGTCGATCAGAAAGCGCCGCTCCAAACCATAGAAGAACAGGAACATGTATCCGGGGTTGATTGCCCCGTCTTGTCGCCCACCCGCCAGCCAATCAAGGTAGGTGGCTCTGCAAACGGCAGGAATGCTCGAATACCCCGGCCAATATGACATGTTATCGCCATTCTTGTCCGACCCGACCCGCGAGACGGATAACGATGGATCGATGTAGGCTCGACAGCTCTCGCCATAATAGGATGAGTCAATGCGCGGGGGTTTGCCGACGTAGATCATCCCATTGATTGTGCGACCTGCGATAGTGATGGGCTGGCCCTTAGGTACCCAGCCTTGGTAATGACCTTGCGATCTTTCCGATGGACCCTGCCTCGGACTCTCTGCTTGACGCGAAAGCTTCTCTTCTTGGTCCGACCGGCGCTGTAGTTCTGTAGATCGGCGCACTGTTTCCGCTGCAATTTGCGCAACTTTTCCGAAGTCGGAATCAAACTGATCTGGCTGACCGGGTCTGGAATTCGGAGTCTCTCCTACTTCGCGCGACAATGGGAGAGATCGTAGCTTTTCAGGGGCGGCCGTCTCAGCCACTCGCGCACTTCGACGCTTTTCATACCACCAGACAAACGCGATGGGCGCGAGAAGGGCGAAAAAAACTTCAAGCGCATCGGGCAGACTATCCAATGCGATTGCTGCGATTATTACGCAAACAAAGAAAGAGACGACGTAAAGCCCGATAATACGGATGATTTTCCAGACAATCGACATATGCACTGCCTGCCATTTTGCGGATGAGAGGTCACGCTGATTTTCGCCAAGCGAACATTCGGTCAGCCGAGCAACACTTTCTCCAGAGCCTCGATCAACTCGTGTCGTTTCTCAGGCAGCATCTTCTCCAGATTCTGCTGTTTCCACAAGACTGCGGGCAAGTGGCTGGCTTCCGGTATTTCGAGAAGCTCCCAGTCCAGTTCACCCCGCTTGAAGCCGATTAGGAACTTGCGGTGCACGTCTGGCATCTCGCCAACCATCGTGGCGACGATTGCCTCGCGCGTACCCTCAAGATCGACAAGCTCGACATTCTCTTTTGTCATGCCGATAAAGCCACGTTCGAATTCCTCGGCCAGCGGTTTGCGGGTCGGAGCGAGCACTTCGGCCATCGGGCGATTGTGGCTGATAAGGTAGACGAGGAATGCGCGCCGCAGTTCGTCGCTTATCCCTTCGTTCTCCAGCAAGTCTCGCACGTCGAACAGGTCGCGCGGGTGCTGGCGATCCAGCGCCGCCACGATCTTCCCCGCATAGAGGTCGGCGAAGGAAACAACGTGCATCTCGGCGAAGCCGAATGTGTCTTCGACTGTAGGCACGACGCTCATCACCACGGGGTCGTAGACGGTGCCGCGCAAGACAGGCGTGACCTCGATCTTGATCTGGACGCCTTCGGAGCGGACGATAAGTTTGGTGACAATGTTGTCGCCTGCGGAGCGCGATGGCGCGACCGCTGCGCCCGGTATGCCGGCTTCGATCCGCTCCTTGATCCGCAGCATCGCCGCGTCGATAGCTGCGAGTGATGGAGCGCGATCCTCGACCGGCAAGTAGGTCAGGTCGATGTCCACCGAGAGGCGCGGCAAGTCGCGCACGAAGAGGTTGATCGCCGTGCCGCCCTTGAGCGCGAAGCACTGCTCTTGCGCCACGAACGGGATGGTACGGATCAGGAGGGCAACCTGCTGCCGATAGGCGTCCTGGAAGGCCATTTCCTATTGCCCTCCAAGATCGGCAGGTACCGTGATGTCGTATTGCGGATCGAGCCTACCCCCCTTCACCAGAAGCCGTTTGCCGGAACCCAAATCGATCTTGGCCAGGTCGAGTTTCGGTCGCCACGCATGGCCGTGCCGGTCGGCAAAGAACAGGAACAGCCGCTTCACCTTTACGCTGGAGCAGGCTTCGAGAAGAGTTTGCAGGCGACGAGGGCTGAGATCGCTCAAGCCTTCCATTAAGGCATCGACCTGATGAAAGCTCTCATGCTTGGGCAGTTCATCGAGCAATTCGAGAACGGCGCGCTCCTTGCTCGAATAGCGAACAGGCAATTGCGCGCCAGCGGCACTATACATGGTGGGGCTTGGCAATGGTGGCGTGTCGGCATCTGTCGGAAACAGGCGCAAGCTGTTGTGCCATGCGAATGTCACTTCGAGCGGCAAATCACCCAGCCAGGTTGGCGGTCGTGTCGGTCCGTAAAGGTGAACCGTCTGGACGTTTGCCGAAAGGTAGTGGGCATAGCCTTGCTGTTCGAGCGCGGTGCGACCGCCAACGGTCAGTGGAAGGTCAAGCATGGTCTGGAGCGAGATCACGACTTGCTGCCAGGTCATAGGCCCGCGTGAACGGCGATAGACCCGTCGCGCTGGGCTATCCAGCCAGCCGGAACTTACATACTGGCTGCGCAGCGCGGACGAATAGCCATTGGCCTCCAGCCAAGCGGCATCGACCAGAAGTCCTTCCGGAAGCTCCTGCTGGAGTTGGTTTAGCTTGCTGTCCAAACGCGTAGCCATGCTTAGTGTTTTGCCACTTGTGTAAACTTGTGTCTAGTTTGAAATAACCTCAAAAGACTAAGCTGAACTTAGCGTTCTGGCAAAGATTCAAACCCAGCAGCCAAGCCGACTGCGCGAAATCCGGCAAAGATGGCGCGGAAATCCATCGCTGCCGTCGCAAATTCGCGCGTGCCAGCCGCAAGATCGCATCGAGCGAAAAAATTCTCAGAATCAATGGGCAAAGAAGCGGTATGTCCGTAAAGGTCTCGGACCGTCCATAGACGGTTCAAATCGTGCAAATCGTTGAAGAATTGCCCGAATCCCAACTGGATCTGACCCTTGCGCCTTTTAGAAAAGTTCTCATTATGTTCCGCAGAGGGGCTGCTAATGTTAAAGTGAGAAGGCCCTATGTCGAATACCGAACGCATCATCCGCCTCAAGACCGTGCTCGACCGCACTGGTCTTTCCCGCTCTACTATTTATCGCAAGATCGCAGAGGGCACGTTCCCGTCGCAGGTCAAGATCAGCATCCACGGCGCGGGCTGGCACGA
Source organism: Qipengyuania sp. HL-TH1 (assembly GCF_036365825.1). Taxonomy (NCBI): domain Bacteria; kingdom Pseudomonadati; phylum Pseudomonadota; class Alphaproteobacteria; order Sphingomonadales; family Erythrobacteraceae; genus Qipengyuania; species Qipengyuania profunda. The sequence goes on along the minus strand of NZ_CP142675.1, from coordinate 2,751,263 downwards.
GTCTGCCATCAATCGCTGGATTGCCGATCCCGCTCACTATCGTGAAGAGGAACCGGCGGAATGAGCGGCCATCAACCTGTCGAGCCGATCTGCGTCAGGATCAATGACGCTGCCCGAATGATAGGCGTTGGGCGCACGAAGCTCTATGAACTGATCTCCAGCGGTGAACTCGAAACGGTGAAGATCGGCAAGGCAACGCGCGTTACCACTGCCAGCTTGCAGAAGTTCGTCGAGCTGCGAGTTTCAGACCGGTGGCATTGAAACCCTCTTTAGAGAGAAGCCGACCGGACTCCTGTCACTCTGTCACATCGCCCACGCGCCACACTGTCACTTCGTTCTTAAGGCGATTGACCAGGAAGGTCATATCAGCATCCGGGAAATAATAGGCGTCGTGCAATCTCGACATTGTTGAAGGCCCCTTCTCCGCAGGCCCAAGCCGCGCCTCGAAGCTCTCTCGATTCCATGGCACATTCATGCCGATATTGCCCATTACCCAACGTTGCAGCTCATTCCTACGCTCGGCGTCTGCGCGATCCTCTCCCGAACCGCCCAATGTGATCCTGTCCGTAGCTTCGAGTTCGGGTGCGGTCTTTGCGGCTGGATTTCCATTCTCCGCTCCCCAACGTGGGTAGAAACTCACCTCTGCATCATATTCTCCGCTCGGCAACGCGTTGCGAGCGCTGGAGGTATCGAGGACAAATTCGGTGCGAGGGGACGCAAGTGTAACTCGCTCGCTGTGACCTATGAAGACGTCGTCAGGCTTCTGACCCGCCAAAGCCACCCCAGCCATAACCTCTACCGGAGTTGGAAGATTGGTTGTCACAACGAACCGGATTTGCGTGTCGCTTTGCGGTGAAGCGTCCAACGAGATTTCAGCCGTTGCAGGATCGAAAGCATCGCCAACTGAGCCAGCTTCAACTTCGACATCTTCAGGCGCTGGGTTCGGGGCTTGACCACAGGCCGCAAGCGTTAGGACTAGGCCTGCCGTCCAAAAATACTTCATTGTAACCCCCTATAGTCCCATATCAGAAATGGCTTGCGGTGTCCGAAAAGCCCGCGAAGCAGCCTAAGAATGGGATCGTAGCGAACCTGATAGCCAAATCTAGTCGAAGTCGGGGCCGTGCATAGCTTGGCACTTGTGGCACCTTTGACCGTTATGATTCCGGATTCAAATACTCCGCCCATACAGCCATTAAGTCGCGCCGCTTGTCGAAGAAGTCGGTGCGGCGATAGGCGGCTTCGACCTGGTTGCTCAGCTTGTGGGCCAATGCCTTGTCTGCCACTTCCTTCGGAAAGTCGGTCTTCTCCGCCGCCCAATCAGTAAAGGCGGAGCGGAAGCCATGGACGGTCGCGCCCTTGATCCCGGCATCGCGCAACAGCTTGGTCATTGTCATGTCACTGATGGGCTTGTCGCCATTGTTCGAGAAAACGAGGCCATCGTCGCTCGTGCGCAGTTTCCAGCGCCGACGCAGAATGGAAACCGCTGCCTTAGAGAGCGGCACCACATGCGTTTCCTTTGCCTTCATGCGCTCGCCGGGGATTGTCCAGACCGCCTTGTCGAGGTCAATCTCAGTCCAGACGGCCTTGCGCGTTTCGCTCGACCGCACGGCGTTGTAGATGGTGAAACGCAGGGCATCGCGGCCCGTGGTGGGTGATGCGGTCGCCAGCTCCTTCATGAACGCCGGAATGCCAGCATAAGGCATGGCCTTGAAGTGCTCGACCTTGTCGGTCTGGCGCGGCAAGCCCTTGCGGACTGAGCGCAACGCGGCCTCTTCTTCCCGCCATCCCTTGATATGCGCAAAGTCGAGCACTGCACCGATGCGCTGCAAGATTTTACGAGCAGTGTCGGGGATGTCGAGCCAGATGGGCGTGAGCACCTCGACGACGTGGGTGCTGTCCACCTGATCGACGGGCTTCCTGCCGATCAGCGGGAAGACATGGTTTTCCATGCTGGAAATCCAGTTGCGGTAGTTCTGGTTCTTCCAGCCGTCCTTCAAGGCCTCGTAGCATTCGCGCGCTGCCGTTTCGAAGCTGGGCACCACCTTGCGCGACTTCCGTCGCTCGGCAACGGGATCGATCCCAGCGCGAACCTGGCGGCGCAGAGCTGCCGCCGCGTCACGCGCTTCGGTCAGCGTCACATCGAGCGCCGATCCCAATCCGTAGTCGCGCCGCCTGCCGTTGTGCTGCATCCGCAAGACCCAACTACGGGAGCCGCTTTCCTTCACAAAAAGACACAAGCCACGGCCATCAACGTAACGACCGGGCTTGGCGTTCTTCACCTTCAATGCTGTCAGTGCCATAGGTTATACACACCATAAAATTGTTCCAACTTTCGACCCCACATGGTGATCGAAATGCAGGCAAACGGGGGCGATCAACCGTGAACACGGTAGAAGACAAATCCCTGATTTTACAGAGTGGTTAGGGACGTCCCGACACTGCCTGCGACAGAAGTTTTAGCAATGTCGGGTGCACCATTCGCGGCCGGTTCCTCTTGGGACAACCTCACCGTGACCCAACCGCAATCCTGATCTGACCTCCGCCCAGGATTGTGGTGGGCTTGGGATGGGAGTCTCTCTTCCGAAGGCGTTGAGGATCGGCATTTCGCCGCGAACCGTGCCCCTTGCGGGAAGAGTGCGATTTCCCGGAACCGGTGATGGTTGGATTATGGGTAGCTAGAACCATGCCCGCAGGCCGATGACGGCCTTCACGCCATCCGGGTCTCGTCTGTTCGCCCGAGCAATGTCGGCGGTCTCGCCCAGCTTCGCTTCGTATTCGATCCCGATATAGGGCGCGAATTCGCGCAGGATCTCGTATCGCAGGCGTAGCCCCGGTTCGATCGTGGTAATCCCGGCGCCGATTTCGCGCTCCGGAATGTCCTGCGCCGCAAAACCCGCCTCGATGCGCGGTTGCAGGATCAGACGCTGGGTGATCTTCTGATCGTATTCGGCCTCGACCCGCGCGGTCAGATCGCCGCGGTCCGACAGGAACAGCGCCCCGTCGAGATGGACCATGTAGGGCGCGAGGCCCTGCAGACCGACCACCAGATGCGTGAGGCTGCCGGGCTCGAAGTCGAGCCGCACGCCCGCCTGCAGATCGAAGAACGGGCCGATCGCGCGGCTGTAGAGCGCTTGAATTTCGGCATCCTCCAACGCGCCGCCGAATTCACCTTCGCCTTCGGTTTTGAGCACGAAGCGATTGATGTCGCCGCCATACCAGGCTTGTGCATCCCACACATAGCCGTCTTCGCCGCCATCGGTTGCGATCCGCGCTTCCAGCCGTTCGACCAGGATCGTGCCGGTGGTCATGCCGCCGTTTTCGCGAGCCAGTTGCGTGCGTGCGGGGGCCATCGCTTCGCGGCCCCAGACTGCATCGGCCGCGTATCGCGGTCCTTCCAGTGCGCGGGGCGGGGTCGCATCTTCGGCTGCGGCCCCGGGTGCGGCCTTGTCCGTCATCGCTGCGTGCGATCCATGGTCCATGCCCGCCATGGGCGCGTCGTCGTCGTTGCGCTCGCTTGGCGGACATTGCCCGGGTGGAAGATGCCCCATCGCGCAATGATCGATCTCGGGTTCCGGCGAGGGTTCCTGCTCAATCTTGGGCGGGCATTTTTCGGGCGGCAGGTGGCCCATCGCACAGTGATCCATCTCGGACTGCGCGGCAGGCTTCTTGCCGTGCGCCGAATGGTCCTGCGCAGCAAGCGGAGTAGCCGCCACCATTGCCCCGGCAAGCACTGCAACGCGCATCATGACGTGCCTCCCTCGGGGAATGGCCGCACTGTCACCACTTGCATCATTCCTGCGTGCATGTGGTAGAGCAGGTGGCAGTGGAAGGCCCAGTCGCCCGGCTCGTTCGCGGTCAGGTCGAAGGTCGCGGTGCCGCCGGGCTGGACGATGACCGTGTGCTTCAATGGCTGGTGCATATGGTCCGCGCCATTGACCAGTTCGAAGAAATGGCCGTGCAGGTGGATCGGGTGCGCCATCATGGTCTGGTTGACCAGTTTCACCCGGACCCGCTCGTCATAGCCGAAGCGGATCGGGTCGTCGGTGACGGCCGCAAATTTTTTGCCGTCGAACGACCACATGTAGCGTTCCATATTGCCGGTAAGATGGATTTCCATCTCGCGGTCTATGCTGCGATGCGGGTTCATCCGCCTGGCCTTGAGATCGGTGTAGCGCAGCACGCGGTGGCCGACCCCGTCGAGGCCGAGACCGGGGGAATCCATGCGGTCCATCGGCATCGGCGCAATCATGTCGACGCCCGGCCCGACCTCGACATCGCCCGGCACGAGCGACTTGTCCCGCATCGAGTGGTCCATGCCTTGCATTCCGTTCATTCCGGAATGGTCCATCATGCCCATATCGACCATCGTCAGCGTCGGGATTTCCCGCAGCGGCGGCGGGGTGGCGCGGTGGCCCTTGTGGCTTGTCAGGCTGGCGATCCCCATCCCGCTGCGGTCCATCGCCTCTGCTACGATCGCGTGGCTCCCGTCCGACGGGGACACGATCACATCATAGGTCTCGGCGACGCCGATCTGGAATTCGTCCACCTGCACTGCGTCCACGTCCTGCCCGTCGGCTGCGATGACGGTCATCGGCACACCGGGAATTCGAACGTTGAAGAAGGTCATCGCCGATCCATTGATGACCCGCAGGCGCACGCGCTCGCCCGCGCGAAACGCCAGTTGCAGGTCATCCTGCGGACCGTGCCCGTTGATCAGGAAGGTGTAGGCGGTGCCCGTCACATCGGAAATGTCGCGCGGGTTCATCCGCATCTGCCCCCACATGCGCCGCATCTCGCCCGGCATGTCGCCCTCGGTCGCGGTCTGCATCTGGCGCTGGAAGTAATGCTCGCCGACCTTCAGCTTGCGCATGATCTCGTGCGGATGCAGCGGCGTGAACTCGGACAGCAACACCACGTAATCGCGGTCGTAGCGCGGATCCGGTTCCGCACTCTCGATGATGATCGGGCCGTAATGCCCCGCCTGTTCCTGCAGGCCCGAGTGCGAGTGCCACCAATAGGTGCCGCTCTGGCGGATCGGGTATTCGTAGGTGAAGGTCTCGCCCGGCTTGATGCCGGGGAAGCTGACGCCGGGCACCCCGTCGAACTGGAACGGCACGAGCAGGCCGTGCCAGTGGATCGAGCTGTCTTCGTCCAGATTGTTCGTCACATGCAGCCGCGCGGTCTGGCCTTCGCGCAGGCGCACCAGTGGCCCCGGCACGGTGCCGTTTACGGCGAAGGCGTGTCCCGAGCGGCCGCCAGCCGTGAAATGATGATTGCCGATGGCAAGCGCGATGTCCTCGCCCGCCACTTCGCCAAAGCCGTTGCGCGCGTGCGTCAGAGACGCGCCGCGGGCCCAGGCGGGCATCGGAAGCGCGCTGGCAGCAGCCAGGGCAGCGGTGCTGCGGATTAGATGTCGTCGGGAAAGCGAGGGCATTGGGGAGCCTTGCAAAAGATTGATCCGTCGATGTCGGCTATATATACCCCCATGGGGTATGACAATCGGACACTTGGGCCATGGCTGACGCAAAGACCGCAAAAATCAATCGGCTGAACCGGATCGCGGGGCAGGTGCGCGGCCTCGCGCAGATGATCGAGGATGACCGTTACTGCATGGATATTCTCCATCAGCTGCAGGCGGTAAAATCCGCGCTCGCCAAGGTGGAAACGCAGATCCTGAAGGATCATGCCGCCTGCTGCGTAGCCGAAGCCATCGCCAGCGGCGACGAGGCCGACCAGCGCGAAAAGTTCGAGGAACTGGTGGATTTGTTCGCCAAGCGGCGTTGACCGTCACGCCGCGTCTCGGGTGGGCGCGGACGAATCCGCTGACGGCGGTCACCTTGCGACCGAGTTCGGAGCGCCTGTTGCATCTGCCCGGGATGGAGGCCCAGGCCGATGTCGTGCCCTCAAGCCATTCCCGACCGCCAAGTCCTAGCTGGCGGGCTTCCTCGCAAAGACGCCAAACCCGGCGATGATTGCGTAGCAGATGATCGGGATGATCATCGCCACGGCCAGATCTCCGCCCGTAGCATCGGCCACGACCCCGTAGATGAGGGGAACGATAGCGCCGCCGCAGATCGCCACGTTGATGATGCCCGAACCGTCTGCTGCGCGCGGGCCCAGTTTTTCGCAGGCGAGCGAGAAGATCGTCGGGAACATGATCGAGTTCATCAGACCCACGGCGAGCAAGCTGTAAGCGGCGATGGAACCGCTGCTGGTGGTCGAGATCACGATCAGTGCGATGGCGCCAGCGGCGTTGAAGGCAAGGATCTTGCCCGGGCTGAACAGGCGCAGGAACACCGATCCGATGAACCGGCCGATCATCGCGCCGCCCCAATACAGGCCGATCATCCAACCGATCACGCTTTCGGGCTGACCCAGCACGCGTTCTCCGGACAGGTAATTGATGATTACCGAGCCGATCGACACTTCGGCGCCGACGTAAAGGAAGATGCACAGCGCGCCATAGCCGAAGCGGCCGCGCTTCAGCAGGTCGAGCCCGGCGAGCCCTTCGGAGGCTTCGTGCGTTTCGCCCTGCAGGCGGTTGCGGAACAGCCAGACCGTGAGAGCGACCAGCGCAATCAGCGCTGCCAGGCCGAGATAGCCCTGCCAGATCGCCTCGCTTTCCGCCTGGCGATAGGCCTGGAGGTCGGCGCCGGACAATTGGTCGGCGCTGATCGTGGCCAGGCTGCCAAGGATGAGCGCCGCCCCGACGATCGGGAAAATGGTGGTGCCGAGCGAATTGAACGCCTGCGCGAAGGTCAGCCGGCTGTGCGTGGTGCTGGGCGGGCCGAGCAGGCTGATCAGCGGGTTCGCGACGACCTGGACGATCACCACACCGCTGGCGAGGACGAACAGCGCGAACAGGAAGATCGCATAGGTCGCTGTCTGGCTGGCCGGGATGAACAGCAGGCAGCCCGCCATCATGGTAAGCAGGCCCGCGACCGCGCCGCGCATGTAGCCGATCTTCTTGACCAGTTTCGCGCCCGGTATGCCGATAATCGCATAGGCGGCGAAGAAGCAGAACTGGACCAGCATCGCTTCGGTCCAGTTGAGCGTGAACAGTTCCTTCAGCTTGGGGATGATCACGTCGTTGAGCGACGTGATACCGCCGAAGATGAAGAACAGGCCGAATACGAAATACTGCAGGCCCGGTGCGTCGACCGGCGGCCTGTCGTCCTCGATCGAAGCGGGAATTGCGCTCGTTGCGGCGTCGGGTGCCAGTGCCATGTCAGTTATCCTCCCAAGACCCGGTGCGACCCTGGTGGGGCCCGGTTTGTATTCTATGGCTCCCGGTCTCAGGCGCGTGCCGCCTCACGCCGGGAGTTTGGACCGGCCTGCTCAGAACGAACAGTCGGTTCCGTCTGCAAATTCCTCGCGCACGATGGTCCCGATGCTCAGCGCGAAAGCGCCCTGCGATGCGAAGGTCAGCGTCGGGCCGAGATCGGTGGTGCAAGCGCCGGTGATGATCATCTCCCGCCAGCTCTTGCCCGCTGCGACTGCCAGCTGCTGCGTGATGTCGAGCGGTTCGCCCGAACCGACCGCGAGCGTGACGGGGGCCTCGGGCCGATCGGTGACGGCGTAGAGGATGCGGTAGCCGTAGCCGCTGTTGCCGCCGCCCTGCGACAGTTCGAGCGCGGCGCCCGGCGCGAAGGTTACGCTCCGCGCGTCTTCCTGCGCGCTCCGGTCGAGGCCCATGGCGGTGATCCCGCCCGCTTCGCCGCGCAGATTGTCGAGCTTGCCACTCGCGGTATTGGCCAGCACGCCGTCGGCGAGGCGGCCGTTGACATACCAGTCGAGCGCGGGCCCCTGTTCGAGCGGAGCGCAATTCTCGTCGAGCTTGCGCAGCGGCGCGGTGTCCGCCAGCGAACGGCCGTAGCCCACCGGGAAAAGCGCGCCTTCGGGGCTGTTGAGCGGGCCATAATCGCAGCGTTCGGGCCAGCTGAAGCCGAGTTTGCCCGTGACCGGCACCGCGCCGGTGAGGACATCGGCAACACCCGCGCCCTCGCTGCCCGGAAGCCAGCTGGCGACAAAGGCGTCGGCCAAATTGAGTTCGCGGTTCATCCACATCGGGCGGCCCGACAGGAACACGGCGACCGTGGGTACGCCTTCGGCTGCGAACTTGCGCAGCAGGCCGAGCCCCTCTTCGTCGGAGAAGCCGAGGTGCTTCCGGTCGCCGGCGAATTCGGCATAGGGTTCTTCGCCGAAGACCACGATCGCGGCGTCGGGTTTGGCGGCATAGGTCCCATCGACCGACAGAGTGGCACTGCCGCCACGCGCTGCGGCAGCGTCCTTGAGCCCCTGCCAGATCGAGGTCGCGCCGGGGAAATGTTCTGCGTTCGCGAGTTCAAGCCCGCCCTGCCAGGTGAGCGTCCATCCGCCCGCGGCCTGCGCGATGCTGTCGGCAGCGCTCCCGGCGACGAGGATGTCGGCGCCTTCGGCCAGCGGCAGCACACCGTCGTTCTTCAGCAGGACCTGCGATTTGGCGACCGCCTCGCGGGCGATCGCGCGGTGCTCGGGCGAGCCCAGCAAATGGTATTCGCCGGCATTGGGCCGCGCGGACGGCTGGGCGAATTCGTCCAGCAGGCCGGCGCGCATCTTGACGCGGAGGATACGGCTGACGGCTTCGTCGAGGACCGGCACCGGGATGGTGCCATCCCGGACCTGGGCGATCAGCGTTTCGTACAGGCCCTTCCAGTCGTCGGGCACCATGTAGATGTCGAGCCCGGCGAGCAGCGATTGGGGGCAATCGGTATTGGTGCAGCCGGCAACCTGGCCGTGGCCGTTCCAGTCGCCGACCACGAGCCCGTCGAAGCCCAGCTCGCCGCGCAGGACATCGGTAAGCAGCATCTTGTTGCCATGCATCTTGACGCCGTTGATCGAATTGAAGCTGGCCATGATCGCTTCGACGCCCGCATCGATCGTCGCGGGGTATGGCGCGGCATGGATCGCCTTCAGCGCTTCGATGTCCCCGGTGACCTCGCCCTGGTCGACCCCCTGCTCGGTCCCGCCATCGCCAAAGAAATGCTTGGCGGTGGCAATGACGTGTCCGGCGCCGAGACGGTCGGCTTCGCCCTTCCGCCCCTGCAGACCTTCGACGAGTGCTGCGCCAAGGGGGGCTACGATGGCGGGATCTTCGGAATAGCTTTCATAGGTCCGGCCCCAGCGGTCGTCGCGGGCGACGGCGACGGTGGGCGAGAAATTCCAGTCGATTCCGGTCACCTCGATCTCGACGGCGGTCGCTTCGCCGATCTGGCGGACGAGATCGGGATCGCGCGCCGCGCCCAGGCCGATGTTGTGCGGAAAGATGGTCGCCCCCACGACATTGGTATGGCCGTGCACCGCATCGGTGCCCCACATGGTCGGGATGACGGGTTCTCCGCCTGCGAGCGGCTCTACCGAGGCGAGATACATTTCATCGGCATGGCGCAGCCATTGCGAGGCCGGGGCGAATTCATCGCCATAGGGGCCGCGGTTTCCGCCATTGAGATAGCTGCCGAAGCGATAGCGGCGCATGTCTGCCGCAGTGAAGGACCCGATCTGCGGCTGGATCAGCTGCGCGACCTTGCGCTCGAGGCTCATCCGCGCGACGAGATCGGCAATGCGCGCATCTTCATCGGCGACGGGCGCGGTTTGCGCCGGCGGTGCGCTCGCGGCAGGGGCGGGAACCGTGGTGCATCCCGCCAGCCCGATTGCGGCAGCCGTCGCTAGTAAAAACGTTCTCATTCCAGCCATCCCTCCCGCTCCCTTGTTCAAATGAGAACGTTATCAATCGGGCTGGGGTGCCACGCGTATCCGGTAAAATCAAGCGGCGTTTTCACCGCGCAGCCTGGTTGCCAGCAGGAGCGTTGCCAGCGCGGCGAGCCCGGCAAGAACCCAGAAGAGCCCGCTGAAACCGAACACCGGGACCATGGCCAGCGTCAGCCATGGCATGATCAGGCTGGGCACCGTGTTGGTGAGGTTGAAAAAGCCGAGATCGCGGCCGCGCCGTGCAGGTTTGGGAAGAAACCTCAGCGTCTGGCTGGAATGCAGCGCCAGGAATACGCTGGTCGACAAGCCGAAGACGACATAGCCGAAAAGCGCCCCGGCAAGCCCTCCTGACAGGGCCATGATGGCAAGACCGATGCTGCCGATCCCCGAACCCAGCACCAGTGGCAGGATCGGACGGCTGCGGATATCGGACCAGCGGCCGGCAAGCAGGGCTAGCGGCACCGACAGGCCGAGCACGAGCGCGAAGATCCGCGCAGTGTCACTATCGCCGAAATCCGGCTCGATCCCCGATATCCACACCAGCAGATAGGCGAACATGGTCGCTTCGGCGATCTGGACGAGCAGCCGGGCGAGCCACATCCGGGCGACCATGTCGCGGGCCGCCCGGCGATGCCCATGCGGGCTTGCCGGCTTGTCCGCCATCAGATGCGGCATCGCCCGCGGACGGCCGAACACCACCACCGGCAGCACCATCACCACGACCAGTCCCGCGACGAGGCCAAGGCGCAGGTCCGGTCCGGCCAGCCCCGGGATGGTCACGAAGGCCCCCGACAGCGCACCCAGCGTCGGCGCGAAGGCCAGCAGGCCGCCGAGAAAGCCTTTCTGATTGTCGGGCACGACATCCCCGGCCCAGGCCGCCAGCGGCGCGAGCATCATGTTCACCGCCAATTGCCACGCGACGATCGCGATCAGCAGCTGGGTCCGGTCCTGCGCAAGGGGCACGCACAGCAACAGCAGGCTCGACGAGAGCATCCCGGCGACGATCCACGGTTTGCGCCGGCGCGTCACATCGCTCAGCCAGCCGAAGCCGATATTGGCACAACTCGCGGCAATCGCCCCGGCGAAGGCGGCGTAAGCTAGCAGATCGATCGTGCCCGCGCTGGCCATGTCGCTGGCTCTGAGAGGCAGCAGCAGGGTGAGGAACGGAACGTAGGATACCGCGCCGCCGGCTACCGCGAGCGCGTAAAGCCACAGGAACCGGCGCGATTGGGTTATGCCCGCGTCCCGGCTCAAGTGCGGGAACGCGTGGGCGCGCGGGCCGTGGAGGCACGGACGATCAGCTCGCCTTCGACCACCACCGGCGCCTGGGGCGCGCCATGCTTGTTGAAATCGATCAGCAATTCGACCGCCCGTGCGGCAGTGCGCGCAATCGGCTGGTCGACGGCAGTGAGCGACGGCGTGGCGAAGCGCACGATGGGTGTGTTGTCGAAACTGACGATCGACAGATCGCGCGGGACGTGGAGGCCGCGTTCCTTGGCCACATCGAGCGCTGCCAGAGCCATTTGGTCGCTGCTGGCGATGATCGCCGTCGGGGGATTTTCGCGGTCGAGCAAAGCCTGCGCTGCGGCAAGCCCGCTTTCGAAGCCGAAATCGCCCTGTTCGAGCAGGTCTTCGCAATCGAGCTCGGCATTCCCCATCGCTTCGCGCCAGCCATCGGTGCGCCAGCCCGCCAGGCTGTATTCGTCCGGCCCCGCGATAAAGCCGATGCGCATGTGGCCCAGTTCGATAAGATGGTCGGTGGCTTTGCCCGCGAGCAGCTCGTCGCCCATGGTCATGGCGATACCTGGCCCATCCTCCTTCGAGCCGATGCGCGCAAACGGAATGCCGTTTTCGGCCAGCAAGCCGGTGATCTGCGGGTTTTCCGAATGCGGCGGTGTGACGATAACGCCGTCGGGCTGCAAAGCCGCGATCGCCGCGCCGAGTTCGCGCTCCACATGGTCGCTGTGCGTATCGATCAGTTCGAAGATCATCCGGTAGCCGCGCTCGGCCGCGGTCAGCATGCCGCCGAGCAGCATCTGGTCGACCCAGTCGCGGCCATCGCGGGCCCGCCAATCGGCAATCGTGCGGTCCCGGTCGTTGATCGCCAGGATCAGGTAGGACCGCGATCCGCTCATCCGCTGCGCCGCGATCGAGGGGACATATCCCAGCTTGTCGATGCTCGCCTGAACGCGCTCCTTCATGGCCGGGCGTACGTTCGGTTCCTTGTTGATCACGCGGCTGACCGTCTGCAGGGAAACCCCCGCATCGGCTGCGACGTGCTTGATGGTCACTGACTGGCGCCGCCGGCCCATGGAATAGCTAACCCCCCGAAACTCAGACCGTGCTAATACGAACCGGCCGGGCATTGAACCCCGGTCTAGGCTGCCTGGGCGGTTTTTGCCCCGCAGTATTGCGCGACATAGGCATGGTGGTCGGGCAGGTTCGCAACGGTGCGGGCCACTTTCTCGCGCAGCGTCTGGAGGAAATGCGCCAGCTCTTCGTCGGTCATCTTCTTGGCGACCGGGTGGAAGGCGCGCGGCATGATCCCCTGACCCAGCATGACCTGGATCCAGCTGTTCTCGACGAACAGTTCCTCGTTCTTGCGGAACACGCGCCCGGTTTCGCGGAACAGTTCGATCTTCTGGGTCAGACTGTCGGGAATATCCATCGTCGCGCACTGACGCCAGAACGGGCTGTCGCGCCGCTCGGTGGCCTTGTAGTGCAGGATCAGGAAGTCGCGGACCTGGATCATGTCGGTCAGCTGCTGGTCGTTGAATTCGGCAATGTCGCGCTCGCTCACATCGCCTGCCGGCATCATCCGCAACAGCCGGATGACCGCCCGCTGGATCAGGTGGATGCTCGTCGATTCGAGCGGTTCCAGGAAGCCGGACGACAGGCCGATGGCAATGCAGTTGCGGTGCCATTGCTTGCGCCGTGCGCCGGTGGTGAAGGGGATTGCGCGCGGTTCGCTGATCGGCTTGCCGTCGAGCGTCGACATCAGGCGATCATGCGCGGCGTCCTGCGACAGGTAGCGGCTGCAATAGACAATGCCGTTTCCGCCCCGGTGCTGCAGCGGAATGCGCCATTGCCATCCCGCATCATGCGCGATCGCGCGGGTGTAGGGCACCGGGGGGCCGGCCAGTTCGGTCTGCACCGCGATCGCGCTGTCGCAGGGCAGATAATGCGACCAGTCGTCATAGCCGACATGCAGCGCGCCTTCGATCAGCAACGCGCGGAACCCGGTGCAATCGACGAACAGATCGCCTTCGAGGCGAGTCCCGTCCTCCAGGCCGATCGCCGCGATATTACCCGTCTCGCCATCGATATCGACCTTGCCAATCTTGCCCTCGACGCGCTTCGCCCCGGCCTGTTCGGCGATGCGGCGCAGATAGGCGGCATATGCGGTCGCGTTCAGGTGATAGGCGTAGTTGAGGCCGTTTTCGGGCAGATGGGCGAATTTCTTGGCGTAGGCGGCGACAAGCTCGAGGCAATATTCGTCGTAACTGACCGTATGGCCGCGTTCGCGCCCTTCGGCCCAGAAATGCTGGAAGCCGGCCGACCAGTGGTCGCGCCCGGTGTTGCCGAAAGAATGGAAGTATTTCTCGCCGTCGCGTTTCCAGTTCTCGAATTCGATGCCGAGTTTGAAGGTGGCCTGCGTTTCCCGCATGAAATCGGCCTCGCTTATGCCGATCAGGCGGTTGAACAGCACCAGCGGAGGGATGGTAGCCTCGCCGACCCCGACGGTGCCGATGGCATCGCTTTCGACCAGCGTCAGATCGATCGCATCGCCCATGGTGTGGGCGATGGCCGCGGCAGCCATCCAGCCCGCGGTGCCGCCGCCGGCCACGACGATGCGCCGGGGTTTGAAATCGCTTCTCATCGGTTCAGTGTCCTCAGCAGGAAGGTGCGAATGCGGCTGGCGGTTTCGGCGGTAAGCGGCGCGAGTATGCCGCGCGCCGGTTCGGGAATATGCTCGGCCACCTCGGGCGGGTTCTCGAACACGTAGTGATCGAACAGCTGCCGCCAGAAGGCCCGCTCCTCCTGCGGCAGATCGCGCAGCGCCCATATCGCGTGGTTGAGCGCGTCCTGGGGCTGCCCCAGAAAACCCGGCGTGTCGCGCCACCAGTAATTCACCAGGACATTGAAGACCTCCAGCCCTTCGACATGGTGCCACCACATCGACGGGATGTAGATCGCATCGCCCGGCTCGAGTTCGGCGATCCGGGCATGCGCCAGCGCCTCGGCGAAACGGGGGAATGCTGCCAGGTCCGGATCGTGGAAGTCGACCAGACTGACCGCGCGGCCCGCGGGCGTGTTTTCCAGCGGACCGATATAGAGATTGCGGAACTGTTCAGGCGGGAACACCGTGAAGCGCCGCCGGCCGACGGCGCAGCAGGCGAGATTGCGCGGAAAATCATTGTGCGCCGCGACGCGCGTATCAGTCCCGATCCAGATGCTTTCGCGCGGATCGCGGCCGCGGACCGGGGAGGGGTTTTCATCGGCCAGGCCGTCGAAGAACAGCTTCATATCGACCGAGGTGAGGTAGATTGCCGGCGCGTCCGCGCGGCCTTCATTGTCGTCGAAGCCGCGGAAGATATCCGCCAGTTTCCCGCGCGCCTGGCGGAAATTCATGGCGAAATCGTCTTCGTAGAACAGCCGGCCGTCGCGCCCCGGCTGGCCGATCGTCACTTCGAACGGCACGGGATGCGCTTTGTCCAGCAGGTAGGACCGGGCCGCGCGGGGCGAATCGCGGCCAGCCGCAACCAGTGGCCAGTCGTTCACCAGGCCGCGCACCACGAATGGCGCGCTGGCCTCGTCGAGCAGCGCCGAAAGCGCGGCAAAGTCCGCAGCTTCGCGCACTTCGACCGGTTTCATCTGCGCGAAGATCGAAGGATCGGCTTCAGCCACGGGCCTCCCGCCTGTTCTTGCGCTCGACCAGCTCGCTCAGGTTCGACAGCGATGCCACCGCCATGAAGATCGGCATGAGGTGGCCGTCGGCGTGAAGCGCGCCAAGCGCATCGCCGTCGAGTTGCTGCAGCTTGTCTTCATTGATCATGTGGAAGCCGACGAGCGTGTTCTTGGCGCCGTTCGCCAGCGTGACCTCGAAGCTGAACGGTTCGAGCAATTCGTACCGTTCGAGCGCCGCGATAAACGCCGCGCTGTCCTGATAGCCTACATGCAAATCGCCCAGCTGCGCCGAGATCTGTTCCACGTAAGGCGTCGGCCGGCCGAATTCGTCGAACAGCCGCATGCCTTCGCCATCGCTCGAAATGCGCGGATGATCCATATCGATATGAACGGTGGGCTCGTGGCTTTCATCTACCGGGCGCCCGACGAGGAACGGCTGGATCGCCATCGACAGCGGCCGATAGGCGGCATCCCATTCGCTGCCTTCGAGAAACAGGTTTTCGCCGTTCTCGAACCCGAGCAGGGCAAGCGCATTGAACCGCCCGCCATCGTTATCCCGCCGAAAGACGATCGGGTAATGGACCTGGACCTGCCGAAATTCATTCGGAATCACGAGCGCGGCCATCGCGGCATCGCCGAACTGCGCGCCAGCACCGGTATGCACGCGCAGCGCGGCATGGTCTGAATTGTTGAGGGTTTGGTGATTGCTCATGATCAGGCGATTGCTCCCTGCGCGCCGCGGTCGGTCTCGGCCGCGCGCAATGTATCGAGATAGGTTCGGTTGGACGGCAGCGCAGCGGCGAGCGCGCGGCTGCGTTCGGACACTTCGGCAAGCCGCCGCAGCGCATCGTGTCCGGGCGCCGGCCGCGCGGCGCTGGGCAGGGGAAAGCCCATTCCGTACAGGACATATTGCTGGCTGAAGGCGGAAAAGATCTCGTCCACCTGCGGGAAGTCCGCCGCGGAAGGCGGGTGATCGCGCCAGAGTTCGAGCTGCGCTGCGAGCGAGTCCGGGATCGTGGCTGGATCGCGCTGCGCCTGCCAATAGGGTTCGCCGCGCTTGCTGAGCACGTAGTGCAGCTTGAGGAAGTCGACGATCCGGTCCCAGCGATAGCGGAACAGGGCGTTGAACCGGTCCGCCAGCCTCGGCAGCGCGGAGCGGCTGTGCGGATAGGCATCGGCAAGCGCTTTGAGCGACAATTCGATCAGCACGATGGCCGATGCTTCGAGCGGTTCGATGAACCCGGCGGACAGGCCTACGGCAAGGCAGTTGCCGCGCCAGAACTGTTCGCGATGGCCGGTCGCAAACTGCAGCTTCCGCGGCGCGAGTGCGCCTGGATCGGCGCCGGGCACCTTGGCCGTGATATAGTCTGCGAGAATTGCCTCGGCGTCTTCGTCGGACAGGAAGCGCGAGGAATATACGCAGCCGATACCGCGGCGCGTGGGCAGGCCGATGTCCCACAGCCAGCCCGCCTTGTGCGCTGTGCCAACCGTCTGCGATGCGATGGCGCTGCCGGGTGCGACCGGAACCTGCATGGCCAGCGCGCGATCGTTGAACGAGACATCCGACCGGTCGCGCCATCCGATGCCAAGCTCGTCGCCGATCAGCCGGGCTGCCATGCCGGTGCAGTCGATAAAGAAATCGCCCTCCACCGTATCGCCGCCGCGCAGCATGAGTTTGGCAAGGAGGCCGTCTTCGCCGCGTTCGACGCCTGTTACATGGGCGCGAACGTGCGTCACGCCCAGACGGGCAGTACCCTGTTCGGCGAGCAGCGCCCCGAGCTTGCCTGCATCGAGATGGTAGCCGTAATTGAGCGCGCCCGTAAAAGCCGGCATGGCACGCTGGCGCGGCGCCAGGTCGCGATCGCAAACCGCGATCTGCGGCGTCACGGCCCCGGCAAAGGAAGCTGTCTTTCCGTGCTGCGCGGACCAGGCGGAAAGGATGTCTGCCATCGGCCCCGAAGCGGGCGGGGTGAAGGGATGATAATAGCTGTCATCGGCCGACCCATCCACCCAGCCATCGAACCGCGATCCCTGCTTGAACGAGGCATCGCAAGCGCTGAGGAAACGGGCTTCGTCGATCCCGATCGTGGCGAGCGTCTCGCGCAGTGTCGGCCAGCTGCCTTCACCGACGCCGATGGTCGGGATATCGGGTGCCTCGACGAGTGTCACGTCGAGCTCGGGCCGTCGGGCCGCAAGCAGGCAGGCGGACAGCCAGCCAGCCGTCCCGCCGCCCACGATCACCAACCTGTTGAACTCGGAACTCATCGATCGGACGTCCATACCCTCTCATCACGCAGGATACAAAGCGAGCCGCACTGCGCGGGCAGTGCGGCTCGCTTGCCCGAATATCGGCCGGACCTGCGGGTCCGGGTTGCAGTTACCAGGTAGAGCGGACGCCGCCGGCATAGCGGGCATAGCCCGGGGCGGCGAAGTACACTGCCTGGTCGGCACGCATGTGGCCCTTGCGGTCCGCATTGGTCACATTGATGCCCTCGGCAAAGACCGAGATGCCGTTGGCGAACTCGTAGCTCGCGCTGACATCGAACTGGCCGTACTCCTCGGTGAAGAACGGATCGGTCCCGAAGCCCGACAGGAACTCGTCGCGCCAGTTGTAGGCGACACGCGCCTGGAACCCGCCCTTGTCGTAGTAGAGCACTGCATTGGCACTGTCGCTTACGCCGGTCACCGCGAACTGCGGCTCGGGGTCGAAGCCCGGACGCAGCAGCTCGTATTCGGTGTTCGAATTCACGATCGTGTAGTTCAGGATGACGCCGAAGCCGGTGTCCCAGAAGCTGTGGGTGATCGCGAATTCCCAACCGGAAAGAGTCGCGCTCTGGTCGCTGTTGCCCGGCTGGCTGATGTTGAAGATCAGCAATGGATCGCCGGGCTGGGCAAGGATGCCGACCGGCATGCCGCCCGCATCATAGTCGACGGCGTCCGGATAGTTGGCAACGACGTAGTCGAGGATCGAAGCGCCCGGATTGGCCGCGTCCGGTGCGAAGGGCGCATTGCTTCCCTGCCGCGCAACGGCCTCCCGGAAGATCGCGCCAGCGCTGGGATCGCGCAGGTCGAATGCCGAGGACTGACGGATCGAGTTGCCGATGAAGTTCGACACCTTCTTGTTGAAGTAGCCGACCGAGAGATAACTGGCCGGGGCGTAGTACCACTCGGCCGACAGGTCGATGTTCTTCGACTTGTAGGGAAGCAGGCCCGGGTTGCCCGAGAAGCCGGTGCTGCCACCACTCACACGCGCCGGCGAATTGACTGTGAGACCACCGTCGAGGTTGTTGTAGGCTGGCCGGGTGATGGTGTGGCTGTACGATGCGCGCAGCACCACGTCCTGGATCGGCGTCATGTCGAAATCGATCGCCGGGAGCCAGTTGTCGTAGCTGCCCTTGAGCGTCGTGAAGACCGTATCCGACGGGTTTGAATCGACAATCGCAATCTCGTTGAACGATACGAGCGATGCGCCGTCCGGCGACGGCACGAGGGCCGAACTCGAGACGTCGGTCGCCTCGTAGCGCAGGCCGAGGCGCAAATGAGCCTCGTCGGCCAGAATATCGAAGGCATGTATGGTCTGGAGGTAGGGGGCGATCGTACGCTCATTGAGCAGGCGGTCGACGGTATACTCGGCCAGACAGCCCTCTCCGGTCGGGGTCCCGACCCAGGGGGTCGTACAGACGCCGATCTCGCGGTCCAGCAGGTCGATCAGCGAGACCGTGTCAACCGTGAAGTAGTTCGGAATGACGGCCGGATCTTGCGATCCTTCCATGCCTGCGAGGTCGTCCGGCAGGTCCTGCAGCGTGTACAGGCCGTCGGGCGTATCTTCTGCGCTCAGCGTGCCGCCCCAGCTATCGGTCTGAAGGAAGCCGTAGGCCGAACGAACCTTGTTGTCGGTATAGGTTACCCCGAAATCGAGGCTTTCGATAAAGCCGTCGTCGAAGTCTTTGCCGCCCGACAGGCGCACTTCGTTGATCCGGTCCTTCATGTAGGCCGTACGGAAGGCGTTGCCGGAAGGCCGGATGTTCGACGCGTCGATTTCGGAACCCGGATACATCTGCACGGAGATGACCGGCATGTCGCTGGTGAAGTCGATGCTCTGATTCTGGACACCGAAGATTGCGCTGCCAACCGCGATGTTGCTGCCGAAGGGCGAGGTCGGTTCGGATTCCGCAGTCGAATGGTGCGCGTCGAGTTCGAAGCGCCATCCGCTCGGGTGGTTCCATTGCAGGTTTCCGCCCAGCGAGTGGTTGGTGTTGCGGTTGGCGGCAACGGCGCCGGTAATCGCGAGGTCCTTGCCCGGGCCGAAGTCCTCGGCGTAGAAGTTCGGGCCGGCCACCGGGCCATCGGTCCAACTGCTGGCGGTCGCGCCGTGGTTGAACCAGACCCCAATGCTGTTGGTTTCCGCATCGATGGTGTTCTGCGAAAAGGTGTAGTCTACGGTTGCGGTAAACTGGTCGGACGGGCTGAACTGCAGCACCGCCTGACCATTGATACGCTCCCGGTCGATGTTGGTGAAATCGTAACCGGCGTTCTGCGGCGTCTGGTAGATATCGTCCGGACCCGGGCGGTTTTCCACTCCGCCGGTCGTCGGCAGCGAACCCCAGCTCGAGGAGTCGCTGCCCAGATAACCTTCGCGCCAGCCCGCGTTGAACTGGGCGAGCGACGCCTTGCGGCGCTGGTACGAACCGCTCAGCAGGATGCCGAAGGTGTCGTCGGCAAAGGTCTTGCTGATGACACCCGATATCTCGGGTGTGATTTCGGTATTTTCGAACGTGTGGTCGAGAACACCTTTGACGCCGATCGAACCCTGGAATCCGGGCCGATCGAGCGGACGCGGGGTTTTCACATTGATGACCGAGCCGATGCCGCCGGAGGGAAGTGTCGCACGCCCCGACTTGTAGACTTCGACGCCCGCAATGCCTTCCGAGGCAAGGTTGGCGAAATCGAATGAGCGCGACGCAGGCGCTTCGCAGCATGAGCCAAGGCCCGATGCCGGCATCTGGCGGCCGTTGAGGAGTACGAGGTTGAAGTCCGGCCCGAAGCCGCGGACGGTGACCTTCGAGCCTTCGCCGCTTTCGCGATCGATCGACACGCCGGTAATGCGCTGCAACGATTCGGCGAGATTGGTGTCAGGGAACTTGCCGATGTCCTCGGCACTGATGGCATCGACCACACCGACCGCATCGCGCTTGATGTTCATCGCGTCCTGGAGGCTGGCCCGGATGCCCGAAACGATAATGACGTTGCCGCCATCGTCAGCCGCGACTTCCTGCGCAGTCTCGGAAGGCTGAGCACCTGTCCCGACATCCTGTGCAGCGGCAGTCGATGCCGCCGCCCCCAGCGTCAGGATCGACGCGCCCGCCATGAAACGCGCGAGTGATTGTTTGTTGCCGAACTTCATTTTCCCTCCCTCTCCTGCGAAGCGCCGTCAGCGCGCGCAGGCTTCCTGATTTTGATCGAGGATATATATGTTAACGTTCACTTGGTCAATCGCGGCTGGAATTGGCTGGTCACAAAAATGCATGACTGCGGCGAAAATGTTGCAGTTGGCGCATGTCATCCTGGTGGCACCGCCGACCACGGCTTTACGAGCGTAGGAAGATTGGGCCCCCGCTCCCCCAAGATCGTTTGGGCCCTGGCGAAGACTGCATGCGTCGGGCGGCAACCTCTAGATCCGAGCCGATACGTGGATGCGGCGGAGTGCGTTTCGGCGCAGTCCTCTTTCGGCCCAATGGCGCCAACAAGGGCTTGCCGTAGCGTTGCGGCGTGGTTCAGCGCAGCGCCACAATTGCCCGGGCAATTGTAGCCTTTTGCGCACGTGCGACCAAGAATCGGGCGCGCCACTATTACAATTTGGCGAAAATGCCCTAGGTAGGCGCCGCAGGGGGCGATTAAGGCACAAGGTTGATGGACCGGGTAATCTACAACTTCGACAGCCTGCCCCAGCGGCACGGCTTGGCGTCGGCCCCCAAGCGCCGTTCGATTTACCGTGCCCGCCGTACGCCGGAACCGCGTGTCGGGATCATCTATAATCCGCGCAGCCATCGCAACCACGGGCAGGATCTTGCCTGCAGCGGTGCGGACAGCATCATGGTCGCGCAGCCGCGCACGCGGGACGAGATCGCCCATGCCCTTGCCGGGTTTGCGCGCGACGGAATCGATTTTCTCGTGATCAATGGCGGTGACGGCACCGTGCGCGATGTGCTCACGATGGGCCAGACCGTATTTGCCGATCGCTGGCCCGCGATCGCGGTGCTGCCCAAGGGCAAGACCAATGCGCTCAACGTCGACCTTGGCGCGCCGGCCGATTGGTCGCTCGAAGGCGCACTTGCGGCTTATGCCTCGGGCCGGCAGATCATCCGCCGCCCGCTTGCGGTCAGCCGCGAGGATCACGACGATCCGGCCATGCTCGGCTTCATTTTTGGCGCCGGCGCTTTCACACTCGGGATCGAGGCGGGACAGGATGCGCATTCGCTGGGCTTCTTCAACAGCCTCGCAGTGGGCGCGACCAGCGCCTGGGGCGTGATCCAGGGCCTGTTCGGTAGCAATCGCAACAAATGGCGCCGCGGCACGCCGATGCAGCTCACCTACCTCCCTTCGGGCAAGCCCGTCCCGCGCTCGGCGCATGGCGATCCTGCACGGCGCAGCGTGCTGCTCGCATCGACGCTCGAGCGCATGCCGATGGGTATCGAGCTGTTCGGCATCCCGCGATCGGGCCTCAAGTTCGCTCTGCTCGACCATCCGCTGCGGGGCCTGTTGGCCGCGCTGCCCGTCATCCTGATGGGCTGGCGACCGCGCTGGCTGGCCAAGGCTGGCCTCCACCAGCTGGAGGCCGATGCGCTGGCGATCGACGTGGCCGAACCGGTGATTCTCGACGGCGAGGCCTTCCCCCCGGGGCGCTATCGCGTCGCACAGGGGCCGGAACTCACCTTCATCAGCGCGTGAGCGGCGCACTCGCGCAGCGCATCGCAAGCGCACTCGACCGCCCGGTGCGGGACGAGGTGGCTGCCTTCGCGCGCCGGTTAAGCGAGGACGCCGGGGCGCTGGCAGTGCTGTTTTACGGTTCGAACCTGCGGACCGGCTCGCTCGAAGGCGTGCTCGATTTCTATGTCCTGCTGCCCGGCCCCCAGCGCGAGAAAATCTGGCCGCGCGTCAGCTATCGCGAATGGGACCATGCGGGCGAGCGATTGCGCGCCAAGATCGCGACGATGTCGCTGGCGCAGTTCGATAGCGCCGCGCGCGGGGAATCGCGCGATACGACGATCTGGGCGCGCTTTGTCCAGCCCTCGGCATTGGTCTGGTCAGCAGACGACGGTGCGCGGGGGCGAGTGTTGGCGGCGCTCGGTGGGGCGGCGACCACTGCAGGCCGCCTGGCGGCTGCTGTCGGACCCGAAAAAGGGGCGGCGGAGGCCTATTGGCGCGCACTGTTTCGCGCGACCTACCAGGCCGAATTCCGTGTCGAGAAACCCGGGCGGGAAAACTCCATCCTCGAGGTCAATGCGGCGCATTTCGATGGGCTGTTGCCGCTGGCGTGGGAGGCGGCGGAGATCGCCTTTTCGCGCGACGGTACGACCTTGCGGCCGAATCTGTCCGAAGACCGCCGCCGCCGCATCCTCGCGTGGTGGCGGCTTCGCGCGCGCCTGGGCAAACCGCTCAACCTGCTGCGGCTGGCCAAGGCGACCACCACCTTCGAAGGGGCAGCCGATTATGCCGCGTGGAAGCTCCACCGCCACACGGGGATATCGCTGGAGGTCACGCCATTCCGGGCCAAGCATCCGCTGCTCGCCGCTCCCGGCGCGCTGCTCGAACTATGGCGCAAGCGCCGCTCCTAGCGGTAGCGCATCCTGATCGAGATGCTTTCGACGCCCGAACCGACCTCGAAAGCCGTCTTCTTGTAGCTCGGTTTGCCGAGGTTGAAGAGGTTGATGCTGGGATTGTTCGACATTGCCCCGCCATCGGCGAAGATGTCGGTGCTGCCATTGCCATTGATGTCGTGGCGCACCGCGATTGCATAGGTTCCGGGGCGCGGCAGCGGCATGCAGAAGGACATCGACCCTGCCTTCGCGGGGGCTTCCATGCGGTAGATCCACTTGCCCTTCTCGAGCCAGTCTTCCTTCGTCCCGCGATAGCTCTGGACGCGGATGGTGCCCTTGCTTTCCTTGATGTCGGTAATGGTCACGCGCACGGCCGGGCCGGCGCCGCCAGCGCATTTGGCGGCGTCATTGGTGATTTTCTGGCGGTATTGTGCCTCGGCCGGGGCGGGGGCGGCAAGTGTCGCAAAGGCAAGCGCCGCGATACCGGCGGTGGCGAAAGTCGTCCGTTTCATAAAGGTAATCCGTCTCAACTGGGTCGATGCGGCGCCGCGGCGCCGGGTGTGAAGGGCCTGTCACCCCTCGATATGGCCTGCTGTTTACCAGACCGCGCTGAATTACGGCTGAATTTCGCACCTGCGGGATGTCCGTAAGCGAATGCTGGGCCCATCCGGGTGCGAGCAAATGCACGGCCCATGTGGAAAAGGCCCCCTCGCTCGCTTGTTAACCCTCGTTTCGCGCGCGTAGGGCTGGCCAAGGCTCACCCGCGACCAAGGCCCCCAGCCCGCATGACCATTCCGCTTATCTCGCCTTCGATCCTGTCCGCCGACTTCGCTGCGCTGGGCGAGGAAGTGCGCGCCATCGATGCCGCCGGGGCCGACTGGATCCATGTCGATGTGATGGACGGGCACTACGTACCCAATATCACCATCGGCCCGGCGGTGGTGAAGGCGCTGCGGCCGCATACCGACAAGCCGTTCGACGTCCATCTGATGATCGCGCCGATCGATCCCTATCTCGAAGCCTTCGCCGAAGCCGGAGCGGACATCATCACTGTCCATCCCGAGGCGGGGCCGCATATCCACCGCACGCTGCAAGCGATCACCGCGCTGGGCAAGAAGGCGGGCGTGGTGCTTAATCCGGGCACCAGCCTCGACGCGCTCGACTATATCCTCGAGGACGTCGATCTGGTGCTGGTGATGAGCGTCAATCCCGGTTTCGGCGGGCAGAGCTTTATCCATTCGCAGCTGCGCAAGGTCGAGGCGATCCGTGAGCGGATCGAGACGCTGGGCAAGCCGATCCACCTCGAGGTCGATGGCGGCGTCAACGCCGAGACCGCGCGGCTGTGCGTCGATGCGGGCGCCGATGTGCTGGTCGCGGGCTCGGCCACCTTCAAGGGCGGGCCGGGGAAGTATGCGGCCAATATCGCGGCGCTGAAGGGGCAGGCGTGAACCACGGCGCGCGCACTCTTCTGCGCGAGGATCGCGGCGCCCCCGTCGACAGTACAGCACCCGCGCTGCCCCTCACCGGCATGGCCGAACCGCTGGTCGACCGCGGCCCGCCCGCCAGGCCCGACGCGGTGCCGCTCGAACCGGCGCGTGCGCTGGTCCTCACCGATTTCCAGCCGCCGCGCGCGGGCCCTGTCGATAGCCTCGTGCGCTGGGCCTATCGGCTCGGCGTGCCCAATTCGGTGCTTGCCGCGCCGCTGCGCAAGCCCGCCGCGCCGCGCCTGCTCGCCACCGTGGTCAGTCCGCTGCAGGGCGAGCGCGCCGCGGGCATGGCTTTGCGCGCCGGTCAGTTCCTCGTCCACGGGCTCAAGGTGCCGGTCGACAAGCTCGATTTCGCCAGCAATGCCCCGCTGACCCCGCCCGTGCAGCGCGCGGTGCAGGGCTTTGGCTGGCTGCGCGATCTGGGCGCCTGTGCCCCGCGCGAGGAATGCGCTGCGATTGGCGAGAAACTGCTCGCACGCTGGCTCAAGGCCAATCCCGTCCCCGCCAAGGGCCCCGCCTGGACGGTCGAACATGCCGGGCTGCGGCTGCTTGCATGGCTGGTTCATGCGCCCTTGCTGCTCGGCGGCGATGCACGGCTGCGCGCCCGCGCGCTCGGAGCGATGGAAGCGACGGCGCGCTTTCTCGACCGGCAGGTTGCCGGGGCCGAGGACCGCCTGGGCCAGGTGGCCGGCTGGTGCGCGCTGGTGGCGGCCGGACTGCTGCTGCCCGATGGCCGCCCGCGCCGCCTGTTTGGCGAAGCGGGGCTGCTGCGCGCCCTGGGCGAATTGGTCGCCGAAGATGGCGGTGTGCTCTCGCGCAGTCCGCTGGCGCAGGCCGAGGCGATCGCGCTGCTGGTCGATCTGCGCGCCTGCTACGCCGCGGTGAACCGCGAACCGCCGCCCGCGCTGGAAACCATGCTCGGTCTGCTTGTCCCGCCACTCCTGACGCTGCGGATGGGCGACCGGGGTCTGGGCAGCTGGCAGGGGGCGGGTGCGACCTCCGCTGCGCGCGTCGATGCATTGATAACGGCGAGTGGTATTCGCGCGCGGCCGGGCAAGGAAAGCCGCCACTGGGGCTACCAGCGCGTCGATGCGGGCAAGGCGACGCTGGTGCTCGACGCCGCGCCGCCGCCACGCGCGCGCCACGCGCGCTATGGCTGTGCTTCCACGCTGGCCTTCGAACTGTCGCATGGCGACCAGCGCATCATCGTCAATTGCGGCGGGGCCGAACTGGCGGGCGGGCTGGTGCCCGTGCGGATCGAGCAGGGACTGCGCGGCAGCGCGGCGCATTCGACGCTGGTGCTCGACGATGCCAATTCGACCGCAGTGCTGATCAAGGGGCAGATCGGGAAGGGCGTCGAGGAAGTCGATATTGCGCGCACCGCGGTCAAGCAGAAGGGGCGCGATGCCGCGCGGCTGGAGGCTTCGCACAATGGTTATGCGGCGCGTTATGGCCTGATCCACCGGCGGACGCTGCTGCTGGGCGCCGACGGCAGCGGCCTGTCGGGTGAAGACGTGCTCGAACCCTCGGGCCGGCAGGGCAAGCGCGGGAAGATCAGCTTCGCGATCCGTTTCCATCTCGGCCACGGCATCGAGGCCGGGCTGGCGGACGACCGGCGCGGTGCGGGGCTCGCGCTGCCCGACGGTAGCTACTGGCAATTCCGCCTCGGAGGCGATAGCGGCGAGGCGCATATCGCGATCGAGGACAGCCTCTGGGTCGACGGGCAGGGCCGCCCGCGCGCGACGAAGCAGCTGGTCGTCGAAGGACTGACATCGCGCAGCGGGGGACGCTTCCCCTGGCTGCTCAAACGCATGGGGTGATTTTACGTGGCTGACGTGGCGATCAAACGGGCACTGCTTTCGGTGTCCGACAAGAGCGGCTTGGTGGAACTGGGCACGGCGCTGGCCGGACGCGGTGTGGAACTGGTGTCGACCGGCGGCACCGCCAAGGCGCTGCGCGAGGCGGGGCTCGACGTGCGCGACGTGTCCGATCTCACCGGCTTTCCCGAGATGATGGACGGGCGGGTCAAGACGCTCCACCCGATGGTCCATGGCGGCCTGCTCGCCGTGCGCGACAATCCCGAGCACGCGGCGGCGATGGAAGCGCATGCGATCGGCGCGATCGACCTCGTGGTCGTCAATCTCTATCCCTTCGAGGCGACCGTGGCGAAGGGTGCGGAGCGCGACGAGATCATCGAGAATATCGATATCGGCGGGCCCAGCATGGTTCGCAGTGCAGCCAAGAACCACCAGTTCGTCACCATTGTCACCGATCCGGCGGATTACCCCGCGCTGCTGAGCGAACTCGAAGCATCGGGCGCAACTTCGCTCGACTTCCGCCGCAAGTGCGCGGCCAAGGCCTTTGCGGCCACCGCTGCCTATGATTCGATGATCAGCCAGTGGTTCGCTTTCGCGGACCAGCGGCAGCTCTTTCCCGACTTCCTCGCAATCAACGGCAAGGCCCCCGTCGAGCTGCGCTATGGCGAGAACCCGCACCAGCAGGCGGCGCTCTACACGCCGGTCGGCCCGCATGCCCGGGGCATCGCGCAGGCCGAGCAGCTGCAGGGCAAGGCGCTGAGCTACAACAATTACAACGATGCCGATGCCGCGCTGGAACTGTGCGCCGAATTCGCCGGCGGCGAACCTGCGGTGGTTATCGTCAAGCATGCCAACCCCTGCGGCGTCGCGCAGGCCGCGACCTTGCTCGAGGCGTGGAACCACGCGCTCGCCTGCGACAGCGTGTCGGCCTTTGGCGGCATCGTCGCGGTGAACACCGAACTCGATGGCGCAACCGCAGCGGCGATCTGCGAAATCTTCACCGAAGTCGTGATTGCCCCTGCGGTCAGCGATGCGGCGCGCGAGGCGTTTGCCAAGAAGAAGAACCTGCGCCTGCTGGTTACCGGCGACCTCCCCGATCCCCGCCGCGGCGGTCTGGCGGTCAAGCCGATCACCGGCGGGCTGCTGGTCCAGACGCGCGACAATGGTGCAATCACCGAAGCCGATCTCAAGGTGGTCACCCGGCGGGAGCCCACCGAACAGGAATTGCGGGACTGCCTGTTCGCCTGGACCATCGCGCGACACGTCAAATCGAACGCCATCGTCTATGCCAAGGACGGCGCAACCGCGGGTATCGGGGCCGGCCAGATGAACCGCCGCGATTCCTCGTGCATCGCTGCAATGAAAGCCGCCGAAGCGGCGGAGAAATACGGCTGGGAGCAGAGCCGCACGGTCGGTAGCGCGGTCGCCTCCGACGCCTTCTTCCCCTTTGCCGATGGCCTGCTGGCCGCCGCCGAAGCGGGCGCGAGCGCGATCATCCAGCCGGGCGGATCGATCCGCGATGACGAGGTGATCGCCGCCGCCGACGAACGGGGCCTCGCAATGGTCTTCACCGGGATGCGCCACTTTCGTCACTGAGGCCGGGCCGCTTCTTGGTCAGCGTTCGACGAGCGAAGCTGAACATCCGACGACGGGCGTATTAAGCCGGTTGCAAGAGGTGCGGGTGTAACCATCTGGGCGAGACATACGAAAGAAGCCCCTATGAGCCTGTTCACTCCCGACCTCTATCGCAATTTCGGCATCGGTTTCGGTGTCGGCGCCGTTGCTGTTCTACTGACCAATGGCAGCGAATGGCTCGCCGCCGTGCCGCAGTTGGTCGCTTCGATCCTGTAATGCGCCTGCGCGCCGCCCTTGCCGCCGTCATGCTGGCGCTGGGGGCTTCTGCCTGTCAGCAACCGGTACTGGCTGCGGAACAGGCGGTCGCGGCACCCAAGGCGCAGCGTGTTGCCAAGGAAGGACCGGGGCTCAAGACCGCGATCTTCGCAGGCGGCTGCTTCTGGGGTGTCGAGGGTGTTTTCAGCCATGTGAAGGGCGTGACCAGCGCGGTTTCCGGCTATCATGGCGGGACCGAGCGGCAGGCGAGCTACAAGCTCGTCTCCAGCGGCATCACCGATCACGCCGAGGCCGTGAAGGTCACCTATGATCCCAAGATAGTCCGCTATGACCAGCTCCTGCGGATCTATTTCTCGGTGGTCGCCGATCCGACCCAGTTGAACCGGCAGGGCCCGGACCGCGGCGCACACTACCGCGGGGCCATCGTCCCCATGTCAGCCGAACAGAACACCGTCGCCAAGACCTATATCGCGCAACTGACCGCGGCAAAGCTGTGGAACCGCCCGATCGTCACGCGGATCGAACGCGCGCAGGCCTTCTATCCGGCCGAAAACTACCACCAGGACTTCATGCTCAAGAACCCGCGCCACAGCTATATCGTGCGTTGGGATGCGCCCAAGGTGAAGGCGCTCAAGGCGATGTATCCGGGTGTCTACTCGGCGAGCTTCCGGCGCGACTAACTTGCGATAGGCGGCTCGCGCGCCTACTTCTTCGCGCATGGCCAGACATGCGCATGCACACACCGAACACGAAGGCGACGACCTCATCGAGGCGGCCCGTCACACGCTGACCGACAATGGCGAGCAATGGACCGGCATGCGTCAGTCGGTGTTCGAGGAGCTTGCCCGCCACGACAAGCCGGCCAGCGCCTATGACATTGCCGACAATCTCTCGCAGAGCCGCGGCAAGCGGGTCGCGCCCAACAGCGTCTACCGGATCCTCGACCTGTTCGTGCGCACCAATCTTGCCAACCGGATCGAGAGCGCCAATGCCTATCTGGTCAACACCCATCCGGGGTGCCGCCACGACTGTATCTTCCTGATCTGCGACGATTGCGGCAAGGCCACGCATATCGACGACGACCGCGTCACCGGCGCGCTGCGCGTGGCGGGGCAGGACGCGGGCTTCACCGATGTCCGCCCGGTGGTCGAACTGCGCGGGCTATGCGACGATTGCGCGCGCTGAGGCGCGCCGTCAAACCGTTCATTTGCGGCGATAAAGCGTTCATCGACAGTTGCGTTTCGCGAGTGTAGAGCTTGTCCGCATGACAAGTCGCCCCAAGACCCCCCTCCTCGATACGGTTAATACACCCGACGATCTGCGCAAGCTGGGCAAGGACCAGCTCCGCCAGCTGTCCGACGAATTGCGCGCCGAAATGATCGACGCCGTCGGCACCACCGGGGGCCATCTGGGATCGGGACTGGGCGTGGTCGAGCTGACCACCGCAATCCATTATGTTTTCGACACGCCGCAGGACAAGCTGGTGTGGGACGTCGGCCACCAATGCTATCCGCACAAGATCCTGACCGGGCGCCGCGATCGCATCCGCACGTTGCGCCAGGGCGGCGGGCTGAGCGGGTTCACCAAGCGCAGCGAAAGCGAATACGATCCGTTTGGTGCGGCGCATAGCTCGACCTCGATCAGCGCAGCGCTCGGCTTCGCCATGGCCAACAAGATGCAGAACCGGGCCGGTCGCGGGATCGCGGTGATCGGCGACGGCGCGATGAGCGCGGGCATGGCCTATGAAGCGATGAACAATGCCGAACAGGCGGGCAACCGGCTGGTCGTCATCCTCAACGACAACGACATGTCGATCGCGCCGCCGGTGGGCGGCCTGTCCGCCTATCTCGCGCGGATGGTGTCGAGCAGCGAGTATCTCGGCCTGCGTTCGATGGCGTCGAAACTCGCCAAGAAGCTCGGCCGACGCGTCTGGGGCGGGCTGGAAAAGGCCGAGGAATACGCCCGCGGCATGGCGACCGGCGGCACGCTGTTCGAGGAACTCGGCTTCTATTATGTCGGCCCGATCGACGGGCACAATCTCGATCACCTCATCCCGGTGCTCGAGAACGTCCGCGACAGCGAACAGGGCCCGGTGCTGATCCATGTCGTGACGCAGAAGGGCAAGGGCTATGCCCCGGCCGAAAACAGCGCCGACAAATACCACGGGGTCGCCAAGTTCGATGTCGTCACCGGCGAACAGAAGAAATCCAAGGGCGGCCCGCCCGCCTATCAGAACGTCTTTGGCGAAACGCTGGCGAAGCTCGCCGATAGCGACCCGCGCATCTGCGCCATCACCGCCGCCATGCCCAGCGGCACCGGCGTCGACAAATTTGCGCAGGCGCATCCTGGCAGGGCCTTCGACGTCGGCATCGCCGAACAGCACGGGGTGACTTTCGCTGCAGGTCTCGCCGCCGAGGGTATGCGCCCCTTCGCCGCGATCTATTCGACCTTCCTCCAGCGCGCCTACGACCAGGTGGTGCACGATGTGGCGATCCAGAACCTGCCCGTGCGCTTTGCGATCGACCGCGCCGGTCTGGTCGGCGCGGATGGCTGCACGCATGCCGGCAGCTTCGACATCACCTATCTCGCGACGCTGCCCAATTTCGTCGTCATGGCCGCCGCCGACGAAGCCGAACTGGCCGCGATGACCTATACCGCAGCCGAGTATGACGACGGGCCGATCGCCTTCCGCTACCCGCGCGGTGCGGGCACGGGCGTTGAGATTCCCGAGAAGCTGGAAAAGCTTGCCATTGGCAAGGGCCGCATCGTGCGCGACGGCACCAAGGTGGCGATCCTGTCGCTCGGCGCGCGGCTGGAGGAGGCCAAGAAAGCCGCCGACCAGCTCGAGGCCAAGGGCCTGTCGACGACCGTCGCCGATATGCGGTTCGCCAAGCCGCTCGACACCGGCTTGATCGAGAAGCTGATGCGCAGCCACGAAGTGGTGGTCACGGTCGAGGAAGGCGCCGTGGGCGGCCTTGGCGCGCATGTGCTGACCTTCGCGAGCGACACGGGCCTGACCGATGCCGGGCTCAAGGTGCGCACCATGCGTCTGCCCGACACGTTCCAGGACCAGAACGACCCGGCGAAGCAATATGACGAAGCGGGCCTCAACGCCCCGCAGATCGTCGACACGGTGCTCGCAGCATTGCGCCACAACAGCACCGGAGTGGAAGAAGCGCGCGCCTGACCGGCGATTTGGGGCGGCCTCTTCCCCCAGCCTGATCCTTCCCCTGCCGGGAAGCTAAAAAATCGCGGGCATCATACGATGCCAGCTGGGTGCTAACTCTTTCGCAGCGCCGCCGGGAGTGGCAGGACGGTCGGTGAAAGAGAGGCTGCATGACCCTGCTGACTACCGACACGTCGAATCACGTCACCACGCTTACGCTCAATCGTCCCGACACGATGAACCCGCTTGGGGCCACGGGTGACGGGGATGCCTTCGCCGCCGCCTGCGATGCGATCAATGCGGATATGGAGGTGCGCTGCGTGATCCTGACGGGCGCGGGGCGCGCGTTCAGCGCGGGCGGCGATATCAAGGCGATGAAGGAGCGGACCGGGACCTTCGGCGGGACCGCGCCCGAGATATCCGACGGCTACCGCAACAACATCCACAAGGTGCTGCGCGCGCTCTACGGTCTGCGCGTGCCGCTGATTGCCGCGGTCAACGGGCCGGCGATCGGGCTGGGCTGCGACCTCGCCTGCCTCGCCGATATGCGTATCGCGAGCGACCGCGCGAAATTCGGCGTCACTTTCCTCAAGCTCGGGATCATTCCCGGCGATGGCGGGACCTGGATCCTGCCGCGGATCATCGGCGAGGCGCGCGCTTCCGAACTGTTCTACACCGGCGATGTGATCGACGCGGCCACCGCGCGTGACTGGGGTCTCGTCAGCCGCGTGGTCGAGGGCGAGGCGCTGATGGACGAGGCGCACGCGCTCGCGGCCAGGGTTGCCGCGATGCCCCCGCATGCGCTGCGCCATGCCAAGAACCTGATGCGGCAGGGGCGGTCGGTGACCTATGACACCGCGCTCGAAATGGCGGCCAACACGCAGGCGCTGATGCATCTGACCCAGGACCACATGGAAGGGGTGGATGCGCTGATCGAGAAGCGCGCCGCCAAATTCACGGGCGACTGACGCGGCGTAGCGCCCGCCTGCGGCTTGCCAGTTGCGGTAAAATCGGAGAGACTTTGCCCGCGAGGGGGATAGCATGCCCGTAGGAGTGCTCGAAGTCATCGTCTGGACCTGCGTCGGCCTGTTCGTCGGCGTCGTCCTGCTCGGGTTCGCCGCGCTGGTCGGCTGGTGGCACCCCCGCGACGAGGAAACGGGCAAATGGCTCAAACGCTCGGTCGTCTTCCCGCTGGTCGGCGGCGTGGTCGGTTTTGCGACCCTGGAGTTCGGCAGCGGACGCGATACGCCGCCTCCACCCGAACCGACCCCGACCGTATCACCCAGTTCGACGCCTTCACCGTTCCTGCCGACCGGCTCACCCACGCCGACCCCCCGCCCCACGCCGACAGAAACACCTAAGCCCCCCGATCCCGGTCCGCTGGCTGAGGCGTGTACTGTCTCGGTCCCCCAGTCGCTGACCAGCTGGGCAGACGAGCAACTGGGTGAGCCCCCTGCCTTCACCTGCGCGGGCCGCCAGCCATATCCGACCTGCCTCGACCCGCTGCGCCAGCGCTCGCGCCCTGAAATATCGTCGGCGGCGGCGCGTGAGTGCGGCGATGCGCTGGCCGCCTTCCGCCGTGAATATGTCGCCCCCGTCTATGGCGCAAAGGCCACCTATCAGGTCAATCTCGACACCGCTGAAGCCGCCTTGCGGCTGCGTACCTCGGATGAGGCGGTGGAGCGATATGACTACGTCACTGCCGAAATCAGCCGGATGAACGGACGCGAGTGGGATGGGTTCGTCGCCATCGACCGCCAGTCGCGGGAAGACATGCGCGCCTGCCAGGACGAGCGGCGGTGCCTCGACGAATAAAGGCTTGTTACAGCCAGCGCCACAGTCCTGCAGGAATGCCATTGGCGTGAATGTGGGCATAGGTCGCGGCGAGCCAGATGATGAACCCGCCGATCCAGGCGATAGCGCCCGCCCTCGCCAGCCCGCCGAAGCGCGGCCAATAGCTGGTCCGTTCTTCCCACCCGGTCCATGCGTCGCCCATTTGGCTTTCCTTCTTGCGGTCCTGCAGATGCGCCCCGAGCAGCGCCAGCAGGCCGATCGCGCCCGCGAGAATGATCTGGCGCGGCGTCGGGCTGAGCAGGATATGCGTCGCGGCCCACAGCGCGATCGACCACATCATCGGGTGCCGCGTGACATGGAAGACGCCGTGGGGAGCAAGCGCGGCATGCGCCGCCGCGCGCGGATCGGGCAGCGCGGGATTGCGCTGGAACGACCCCGCCAGCAGGACCGAAGCAAGCAACATGATCACCGTGGCAATCGCCCATAGGAGGTCACCCGATCCGTTCCACAAGGAGAGCCCGCCCGGCCCGACCGCACGAAACGCCATTGCCGCCCAGACGAATGTCGCGAGCGCAACCAGCGAATAGAGCGCGCGAAAGCCATTCTCGCCCAGCGCGCCGACCAGCGGCGCACGTAGGGGGTGCGACAGCGCAAAATGCATTCCGACAAAGGCGAGTGAAGCGGCGAGCAGCGAAACCAAGGCCTGATCCATGACCGACTCCCATGTTTACAGCGTCAACATGGATAGCAGAACCGGACTGCGAAGCAAGCGGCAATCGCGGTGGCTGGATTATGCGGCGGGTTCGATCCCGAGCAGCTGGACGGTGAACAGCAGCGTCGCCCCGCCGGGGATCGGCCCCTTGCCGCCTGGCCCATAGGCGAGGTCGGCGGGTGCGGCGATCTCGATCGTGTCGCCCACGCCCATTTCGGGGATCGCCATCTGCCATGCCTTGATCAGCCGGCCCAATGGGAAAGTCGCCGGTTCGCCGCGGTCGAAACTGCTGTCGAAGGTCTCGCCATCGAGGAAGGTACCCGCGTAATGCACGGTCACCGTATCCTCGACGCGCGGCTTGTCGCCGCTGCCCGCATAGTCGACATAGCGCCACTTGAGCCCGGCCGGCATCGCGCGCCAGCCGTCCTCATGCGACAGTCCGCCGAGATAGGCTTGCTGCGCATTCATCCAGGCGATGTCCTGCGACCGATCGGGCGGCGTATCCTGCGCGGATAGCGCATGGAAGCCAACTGCGGCGGCGGCCGCGCCCAGCGCGAGCAGGGTGGTGCGCATTTCCTTCACCGGCCTACCAGTCGTAGCCCTTGGGCAGATCGCTCTCGTCGAGATCGCGATAACGCTCCTTGAGACGGCTCTGGTGGTTGTCCAGCGGCTGCTCCACGCCGTCGATGAACACCTTCACCGGCATCGATCCCACTTGGAGCGGATCGCCGTCCCAGATCACCAGGTCGCCCATCGCACCCGGGGCGAGCACCCCGGCCTGGCCGCCCATGCCGCTGATGCTGGCGGGCACCGAGGTGATCGCCGCGAAGGCCTGGCCCCAGCTCAAACCGTCGGCCCCGGGCATGCGGGTCAGCGCCACGAGATTGCCCGCATACTGGTTGAGGTTGCGCGGGTTCTCCATCGCCGCGGCGTTGAGCGCGACCTTGACTCCGGCTTTCACCATCCGCCCGATATTGCTCTGCGTTGCCGCCAGCTCCTCGAAATTGGCAGGCAGATCATCGAGTCCGTCGGCGATGACAGGCACGCCGGCTGCAGCGATCTCGCGGGCGACGAGCCAGCCTTCGCTGGCGCCAACGAGCACGAGGTCGAGGCGCGGGAATTCGCGCTTGAGCGCCAGCGTGCTGCGGATGTCGGAAGCGCGCTCGACATAGACGTAAAGCGGCTGTTCGCCGCGGACGACCGGGGCCAGTGCCGCCGCGTCGAACCGGGTGAGCAGGACCTCGTCGCTGCGGATGTCGGCGCTGGTGGCCGCGCGGTTGGCGCTCGCCTCGCGCAGCGCGGCGCGCAGCAGCGTGTGCGTGGCGACGCGGCTGCCGCCCGCGATCCGCCCGCCATATTCGCCGAGCGCGACGACCTGGAAGGCGCGCGCCTGCGTAACCGCGTCGGGATCGGCCCCCAGATCGATCACCGCGCCCTGCCCGCCGAAGATCGAGCTCGAGGGCAGCGTCACCGTGGCGGCGCGGGTGATGCCCGAGGCGCGGTGGACGAGGATGTGCTGCGAGGAAGGATTGATCACCGGAGCCACGTCGAGCGCGGCGCTGAACGGCGCCCCACCGGCGCGCGTATCGTTCGATTCGCTCACCGCACCGACGTCCCACAGGCCGAGGCTGGTGAGGGTCGCGAAAATGCCCGGGGTAACCCAGGCACCGTTCGCGTCGATCGCGGGAAGGTTGCTGGCGGGCGTACCGCTGCCGATCGCGGAGACC
The DNA here is from genome assembly GCF_036365825.1 of Qipengyuania sp. HL-TH1. Lineage (NCBI taxonomy): Bacteria > Pseudomonadati > Pseudomonadota > Alphaproteobacteria > Sphingomonadales > Erythrobacteraceae > Qipengyuania > Qipengyuania profunda. The sequence continues at coordinate 2,716,237 of NZ_CP142675.1, read as the reverse complement.
TTGCCGTTCTCGACCACGACATAGCCGCTCTCGATCGGTTCGCTGCCATCGCCCGAGGCGACGGTGGCGTTGGTCACGACGAAGCTCTGCGCGGCGGCAGGTGCGGCGACAGCGATCGCGGCGGAGGCGAGAAGCGTTGCGAGAGCCTTCATTTCACGTCTCCTTCACCGGGCTGGCCGAGCTCGAAATCGCTCACCGGACGCCGCTTGCGGTCCATCGCATCGAACATCAGCGCGCCATCGACCCAGACCTTTTCGGGCCGCGAATAGACCGACAGCGGATCGCCGTTCCACAGCACGACGTCGGCCATCTTGCCGGCCTCGAGGCTGCCGGTCATCTCGGCGATGCCCATGGCCTTGGCGGCGTTGTAGGTGAACCAGCCGACCACTTCGGCGTCGGGGATGTCGATCCCCAGCCGATGCCCGGCGGCCTGCGCCTTGGCCGCTTCCTGGTTGAGCCGCTGGATGCCGTTCTCGTCATCGGAATGGATCACCACGCAGGCATCCGCCTGGCGCAGCAGCGCCGCGTTTTCGAGGATACCGTCATAGGCTTCCATCTTGAAGCCGTACCAGTCCGCCCAGATCGCGCTGCAGACGTCGTTTTCGCGCAGCAAATCGCCGATCTTGTAGGCTTCGACCGCGTGATGGAAGGCGGTGACCTTGTAGCCCATCTCCTTGGCCATATCCATCACCAGCGCCATTTCGTCCGCGCGGTAGCAATGGTTGTGGACGAGGATTTCGCCGTCGAGCACGCCCTTGAGCGTTTCCTTGCCCAGATCGCGCTTCTTGCCGTCATAGGCCTCCGCATCGAGCCACATCTGCCGGTTGACCGCGAAATTGCCCATCCGGGTCGAGGGCGTGCGGCCCTTGCCGCCATAGACGCGCTTGGGGTTCTCGCCGCAGGCCATCTTCATGCCATAGGGCGCGCCGGGGAACTTCATCCCCTGCACGGTCCGCGCGGAAACGTTCTTCAGCGTGACCGAGCGGCCACCGGTCAGGTTCGCCGAACCCGGCAGGATCTGCAGGCTGGTGACGCCGCCATTGGCCAGCGCGCGGGTAAAGCCCGGGTCCTGAGGCCAGACCGAATGCTCGGCCCAGACTTCGGGCGTCATCGGGCTGGTCGCTTCGTTGCCGTCGGAATGCGCCTGCACGCTGGGGGTGGGATAGTCGCCCAGGTGCGAATGGATGTCGATCACCCCCGGGGTGACGAACTTGCCGCTGCCATCGATCCGGTCGTAGCCCTCGGTGGCCAGCGAGGCATCGCCGACGGCAACGACCTTGCCGTCGCGGAACAGGACGGTGCCGTTGTCGATCCGGCCGCCTCGGCCGTCGTACACGGTCGCGCCGATCAGCGCCGTCGGACGGCCGGGATAGGGGGTGTAGGTCGAGGGGAAGGGGGCATTGCCATCCTTGCCAACCGGCGCGGTCCAATCCTTGGTAGAGGCCGAGGCCAAGCCGTCGCCCCCGGTGGTGGAACATCCGGCAACCGCGAATGCGGCCGCGCAGGCGAGCAAGGTATATTTCTTCATGGAACCCCCAATGCAGTCGGGCCGGAGCATCGCTGCCCCGGCCCGTGCGGTCAATTGCGTTTTGTCGGCGCTATCAAGCAGTTCGCAGATTGGCACCGGATAGCGGATCAGCCCAATGGGCGTGTTTCCGGATGGATACCGGCGCCTTGCGGTTCGCCCGGACCCTCGCTCTGGCCGAGCAGGTCGTCGCCGACATCGTCGTCCTGAAGCGTATCGAGATGCATGAGCTTCTTGATCAGCGGGCTGATGACCATCACTCCGACACCGATCGCGATCGCGTACCAGCCGACGGTCGAGTAGACGTCGAGCACGACCTGCTTGCCCGCCTCCTCGCCCACGCCTTCGGCACCGGTGGCCGAGGCGATCAGGCCGGCGGCGAAGTTGCCGGTGGCCGAAGCGAAGAACCAGGTGCCCATGATCAGCGACGCCATATGTGACGGCGCCAGACGGTTCATGGCCGAGAGGCCGACCGGTGACAGGCACAGCTCGCCGGTGGTGTGCAGCAGGTAGATCAGGAAGATGAACAGCACGGGCACGGCCGCGTCCATGCCGACCGACTGCGCGCCCCATACGAGGACGAGGAAGCCAAGGCCGACCTGGACGACACCCAGGCCGAACTTGAGCGGAGCGCTGGGTTCCATCCCCTTGCGGCCAAGCGTTTGCCAGGTAACCGCAAACACCGGGGCGAGCAGGATGATGTAGATCGCATTGATCGACTGGAAGGTCGACGCGGGCACGCCGCCGCGATCGACATGGCGATCGGTGAACAGGTTGAGGCTCGAGCCCGCCTGTTCGAACAGCGCCCAGAAGACGATCGAGGTCAGGATCAGGAACATCGCTGCGAAAATGCGGTCGCGTTCTTCGCTGGGCAGCTTCACCACCGCAGTGAACAGCACGTAAAGCACCAGCGACCCACCGAAGAGGCCGAGCACGTAGCCGACCATGTCCTGATACTGGATCGCAAGCCAGCAGACGCCGACCAGCGCGATGCCCACGCCGTACATCGACCATTCGGTCTTCTTGGCAAGCTGCTTGGGCGGTTCGCCGCGGCCGAGCAGCAGCGGCTTGCCCCAGACGAACACGACCAGGCCCGCCAGCATGCCGATCCCTGCAAGACCAAAGCCATAGGCCCAGCCATAGGTTTCGCCGATATAGCCGCACAGCAGCGAACCGATTGCGGCGCCCAGGTTAATGCCCATGTAGAAGATGGTGTAGGCCGCATCGCGGCGCGTATCGGTCCGCGGATAGAGCTGGCCGACAATCACCGAGATATTCGCCTTGAGGAAGCCCGATCCGACGATGATCAGCGCCAGTGCCAGCCAGAAAACGTAGACGATCGGATTGTTCTCCGTCCCCGCGGCGGGATCGCCTTCGAAGGCCATGAAGAAATGGCCGAGCGTCAGCAGGACCGCGCCGAACAGCACCGCCTTCCTCTGTCCCAGATACTTGTCGGCGAGATAGCCGCCGACCACCGGGGTGATGTACACCAAGGCGGTATAGGCGCCGTAGATGATGCCCGCATCGCTGTCCGAAAACAGCCAGTGCTTGGTCAGGTAGAAGATCAGCAGGGCGCGCATCCCGTAGTAGGAAAAACGCTCCCACATCTCGGCGAAGAACAGGACGAACAGTCCCTTGGGGTGGCCCAGGAATGTTCCTGCCGAATCCCCGTCAACCGGTTGTGTTGTGGCCATGCGTGGCAAACCTCTTGTAGTGTTCAGGAAGCCGCACACAGGGCTTCCTCCCCGAAGAAGCGGGCACCCTAACGGCTTGCGCGCTCATGTGAAGCATTAGTTACACTCGTGACCGGCTGGTTCGCGAATGGCGGTTTGGCCGGGAACCTTGCGCGCTCCGGTGTATTATGGCACTGATGCAGTCAGCTTCGGGGAACACGTGATGCGCAACCAGTCCAAGCCGGTCTATCTCAAGCTGCGTGACATGATCGCAGCGGCGATTATCGACGGACGCTATGCCGAAGGCGACATGCTGCCCTCGGTCCGCGCGCTGGCTGCCGAGCAGGGCGCCAATCCGTTAACCGTCGCCAAGGCTTACCAGCAGTTCCAGAACGACGGTCTGGTCGAAGTCCAGCGCGGGGTCGGCATGTATGTCGTCGACGGCGCAGCCGAGCGCCTGCGCCGGTCGGAACGCGACGCTTTCCTGCGCGAGGAATGGCCCGAGATCAGGGCGCGGATGGACCGCCTTGGCGTCTCGGCCAGCGAACTGCTTGCCGAAGCCTGAGGGCCGGGCTGAAATTTACAGCTGTGAACTTGCGGGGAACCGCGGCTTCTGCCACAACCAGCGGATTGGAATCGGGCAAGAAAGCATGATTTCGGTGGGGCGCGTGGTAATAACCCATTTGTGGCCGAGTGGGCCAGGAGACGCCAAATGATCCGATCCGAACTTCTTACTGCCCTTGCCCAGGATAATCCCGAGCTGCGGGCCGAAGAGGTCGAACAGGTCGTGGACGTCTTCTTCGAAGAAATTGCCCAGCGCCTGAGCGAAGGCGGACGCGTCGAACTGCGCGGGTTCGGCGCCTTTTCCACGCGAGAGCGCGAAGCGCGCAAGGGTCGCAACCCGCGCACCGGCGAAACGGTCGATGTGCCCGCCAAGCGCGTGCCCTATTTCAAGCCCGGCAAGGATATGCGTCGCCGTCTCAACGACGACTGACGTTTCCCTATAGCTCAAGATCGACGATTGCCCGCCCGCCGGGCAGCGATTAGGGCTGCTTGCCGCAGGCGGGTGTGGCGGAATGGTAGACGCCGGGGACTTAAAATCCCCTGTCCTTTGGACGTGTGGGTTCGAGTCCCACCACCCGCACCAGCGCTGTCGCATCCCTTCGATGAACCAAGCGCGCCCTACCGCGAATAATTCGCAAGGGGTTTATCTCCGCGTTAACCCCTAGCGTTATATTAGGGGCCTTCAAAGGATCGCTGGGCCAGGGAACCGTGGCAGACAAGCCGTAGCTGCGGGTACCTGGAGAATTTAGGGGCGATGGAATTTACCACCGAACTCTACATGGACGATAACGCTTCCTCGACCGGACCCGAACAGCGCGCTGCGCCGCGCTTCATCTCGCTTATCCGCGCGGCGAAACTGGTGTGCGGGCAGGGCGAGTTCGTCTGCGTTATCCGCGATGTCTCGGCGACCGGCGTATCCGTGCGCACCTTCCATCGCTTGCCGACCGATGCGGCGATCGCGCTCGAACTGCAGAACGGTGAAACCTACGAGCTGGAACTGGTCCGCTCCGAGGGCTTCGAGGCGAGCTATCGTTTCGTCACCCCGATCGCGGTCGAACAGCTGATCCAGGAAGACTGGGGTTACCCCAAGCGTCAGCTGCGTCTCAACATCATGCTTCCGCTGGTGGTGTCCGCGCTGACGGGCCGGGGCAAGGCGGTCACGCTCAATGTCTCGCAGCAGGGTGCGCGGATCGAATGCGACCACGTCTTTTCTATCGACCAGCGCGTGACGATTTCCTGCGACCAATTGCCCGACATCCGCTGCACGGTGCGCTGGCGCAAGGATGCCAATTACGGGCTGGTGTTCGAAGATACCTTTACGCTGGCCGATTTCGCCAAGCTGGCGGCCAAGGTGCAATGCCCCGCGCTGCTGCAGGACCAGAGGTAATACGCGCTGCTGTTCAAGGCGACTTCGTCACGCCTGGTCGGGCGCTAATCTAGCTAACCACGAAATCCATCGCGGCGCCGTTGATGCAATGGCGCTTGCCGGTCGGCTTGGGCCCATCGTTGAAGATATGGCCCAGATGCCCGCCGCAGTCGGCGCAATGCACTTCGGTGCGCGGATAGCCGATCTTGTAATCGGTGGCGGTGCCGACCGCGCCCTTGTCGATGGCCTGCCAGAAGCTGGGCCAGCCGGTTTTCGAATCGTATTTGGCCCTTGAGCTGTAAAGCGCATTGCCGCAGCCCGCGCAGGTGAAGGTACCCGCCCGCTGTTCGTCATTGAGCGGTGAGGAATAGGGCCGTTCGGTCCTCGCCTCGCGCAGGATCGCGAATTCCTGTTTGCTGAGCCGCTGGCGCCATTCGGCGGCCGTGTACTTTATCCGGAATTCCTTCGCCTCCGCCGCGCCTGAGCCGCACGCGGCCAGTCCCGCAAAGCTCGCAGAGGCACCGATCCAGCCAAGCAGGCGGCGGCGATCGAGGGACAGGTCGGTCATCGGGTGCGGTCTCATGGCGTGGAGGAATAGCCCCCCACGCCTGAACCTACGCTTGAACCGCGCGGCGGGTTACCGCCCGCCGTCAGAACTGGGTGACCTCGACCTCGAGCTTGCGGAAACCGTGGACGAAATTCGCCCGCACGCGCTCGATATCGCCCGCGACATGCACGCGGATGCGGCGCTTGTGCATTTCCTCGAGCAGGATCCGTAGCTGGAGCTCGGCCAGGCGCGCGCCGACGCAGCGGTGGATGCCATAACCGAAAGCGATGTGGCGGCGGGCATTCTCGCGCGTCAGGTCGAGCTTGTCGGGATTCTCGAACACTTCCTCGTCGCGATTGGCCGAGAGATACCACAGCACGACCTTGTCGCCCTTCTTGATCGTCTGGCCGAACACTTCGGTATCCTCGGTGCAGGTGCGCCGCATATGCGCGAGCGGGGTCTGCATGCGGAGCATTTCCTGCACCGCATTGGGGATCACGTCGGGGTTCTGTTCGAACAGCTTGCGCTGCTCGGGGTTCTTGTCGAGCTGGTAGATGAAGCCGCTCATCGAATTGCGGGTGGTGTCGTTGCCGCCCACGATCAGCAGGATCAGATTGCCCATGAATTCCTGCGGGCTCATCTGGTTCATCGCTTCGGAATGGATCATCATCGAGATGAGATCGTCGCCCGGTTCCTTGTCATGCGTGCGCTCGATCCACAGCGACTGGAAATAGGCCGCCATCTCGTTGAGGAAGCCCCAGCGCATCTCATCGAGATCGCGCACGGTGGCGAGTTCGGTATCGCCCGCCCAATCGGACCAGAAGGTCAGCAGGCGGCGGTCTTCCCAGGGGAAACCGAACAGGATCGCGAGCATGCCCGTGGTCAGCTCGATCGAGACCTTGTCGACCCAGTCGAACACTTCGCCGCGCGGCAAGCTGTCGAGCAGTTCGCCGGTACGCTGGCGGATCTCGCCTTCCATCTCGGCCATGCCGCTGGGCGTGAACTTGGGCGCAACGGTGCGTCGCTGGCCGGTGTGCTGCGGGCGGTCCATGGCGATGAACATGGGCAGCTCGCGCCGCTCCTCGATCCCCGCCTCGGCCAGTTCCTCATCGGTCAGCCGGTTGAGGATGGTGATCCCGCCATGCTCCCAGCTGGAGGAAAAGGTGTCGGGCAGCGCCTCGATATGCTGGATCGCCTTGTGGCCGACCACCGCCCAATAGGGGCCGAAGGGGCTTTCGGGGATGTAATGCAGCGGTCCGGCTTCGCGCATCTCCTTGAAGATCGGCTGCCAAGTGTTCTCGGAATAGATGTCGCTGCGGCTGACATCCCATTTGTGCGGGTGGCTGAGGCGTTCCTCGGGGTGCTCCGCAAAATGCTGTTTCAGCGCTTCATGCGCTCTGGGTTCGGTACGGCATTGGGGGCGTTCGATTGCAGCAGTGGCCATGTCTCTCTCCTCGCGGGAGCGACTCCATCCGCCGCTCTCCCTCCTATGCCGCCCATCCTGCCTTAACTGACACGTGTGTCAATAGTGCGTTGCAAATCGCCACCCAACGAGGTCGTTGATCCAGATGCGAGTTCTTACGCGGGTTCGGTCCCGCCGACATGCCCCTTCACCGCGCGTCCGCCGCGGCCCGATTTCATCACCCGGCGGCGGAAGATCATCGCCCCGAAGCGGACGAACAGGATCACGCACAGCGCCTGCCAGCCAAGCGCGAGCGCATGCGGCCACAGCGCGTCCGACTGCGCCGCGCGCGCCAGCATGGCGAAGGGCGAGGACAGCGGGAAAATCGCGGCGAACAGCTCTATCGGCGAACCGGGGCGGGTGATCGAGGACGCGGCGAGGAAAAACACCAGCAGCTGCGCCATGGTGACGGGCATCGACAGCGTCTGCACCTCGCGCACGGTCGTCGCCATCCCGCCAATCGTCAGGAACAGCGAGCCGAGCAGCAGATAGCCCATCGCGAAATAAATAATCCCGAACAGCAGGAACAGCGGCCAGCCCAGCGCGGGTTCGGGCAGTTGCGGCAATGCGCTACCGGCCAGCAGGCCGATCGCCGCGCCCGCGGTGGCCCACACCGCAATGCCGACCAGGCTGATGCCCAGCATGGCGGCCAGCTTGCCGAGAAAGACGGCGTCCATCGGAATGGCCGCGGCGAGCACTTCGATGATCTTGTTGGCCTTTTCCTCGACGAGGTTGGAGAGCACCATGCCCGCCAGCAGCATCATCAGCAGGAACAGCAGCAGCTGCCCCGCCTGCGCGGTACGGATACGGTCGCTGCGCTGCGCGGCGACACTGGTCGCGACCGGGCGCGCGGTAACTTCCGGATAGGCGGTTGCGGTCCCCCTGCCGGCATCGGCGGCGATCAGCGCGATGGGTCCGCTCCAGTATTCTATCGCGTCTGCCGGCGCAGTCAGCGCGGGCGCGGCCACCGTGCCGCTGATCACCGCGGTATAGTTTTTGCCCGGCTCGCGCAGGATCTGTTCGGGCGAGGCTGCGCTGGCGCTCGACTGGAGTTCGGGCAGTGCCATGCCGATCTGCGGGGCGAGCCGTGCGCGTGCCGCGATCATCGCCTGCGTGTCGGCCTCCGCCATGGCCACCGCGACAACGCGGGTATTGGCGTCGCGCTGCACTTGTCCGCCGATCCCGCCTGCCAGCGCCCCGATAACGATCGGGAACAACGGGCCCAGCAGGAAGAAGAAGAATGCGCGGCTGAACAGGATGGCGTGGAAATCGCGCTTTGCCACGACGCGCGCGGCTTCGAACAGCGACAGGCGGGTGGTGTCGGTCATCGCGAGGCTCCTGCGGCCTGGTCTTCCTCGAGCGCGCGGGCCGCCGCTTCGCCCGCAATCTCGACGAAGGCATCGTGCAGACCGGCGCGCTCGATCGACAGCGACAGGATACCGGCTTCGCCATCGATCAGCTGCTTGAGCAAGGCTTCGATTCCTGTCTCGGGAACGGGGAAGAACCAGAAATGGCTGCCATCCCCCTTGTCATTATGGCGGGCATCCGCGGGGAGCGCCGCGCGCCAGGCCCCGTCGCGCTGGCGCGTCTCGAGCCGGACCTGCGCGGGGATGCGGTCGCGTGCGGAATCGACCGACCCGGCATAGGGGACCTTGCCCCCGGCAATGATCGCGACCTCGTCGCATAGCCGCTCGGCATGATGGATGACATGGGTCGAGAAGATCACCGTGGTGCCATTGTCCGCCAGCTCGCGGATCATCACTTCGAGCTTGCCCTGGTTGATCGCATCCAGCCCGCTGAAGGGCTCGTCGAACACCACCAGGCGCGGGCGGTGGACCAGCGTGCCGAGCAATTGCACCGTCTGCGCCATGCCCTTCGACAGCTGGCGGATCTGCCGGTCGACCGCATGGCCAAGGCCGTGGCGTTCGAGCAATTCGCGCCCGCGCGCCTTGCCTTGGGCGGTGGGCAAACCGCGCAAGGCGCCCATGAAGGCGATCGCCTCGTCGCATTTCATCGCCGGGTAGAGCCCGCGTTCCTCGGGCAGGTAGCCGATCAGCTTGGCGACCTCATGCGGGCGATCATTGCCGAACACGCGGCGCACGCCCGCGTCGGGATCGATAATGCCCAGCAGCATGCGCAAGGTCGTGGTCTTGCCCGCGCCATTGGGTCCAAGGATGCCGTAAATGGCGCCTTCGGGCACGGCGATATCGACGCCGTCGACCGCCAGCGTGCCATCGAAGCGCTTGACCAGCCCGTGGGCCTCGATAGCGAGCGGGCGCTGGTCGCCAGCCGGGGGTCGCGTCATGGAGCCTGTCTCGGTAAGCATGCGCGCATGATTAGTGGCTGGCAGTGAACGGGAGCACCCGCAAGCGTGGTTAATGCAGGATTGCAGGCGGAATTGCGCGCCGAGGCCCTCAGGCTGGGTTTCGTCGCCTGCGGATTTGCATCTGCTGCGCCCGACCCGCAGCGCGCCGCGCGGCTCGAGCACTATCTGGGCGAAGGGCGGCACGGCGCGATGGACTGGATGGATGCGCGCAAACAGCAGCGCGCCTCACCGCAAGGATTATGGCCCGAAGCCAACAGCGTGATCGCACTGGGCATGAGCTATGCGCCCGATGTGGACCCTCTGGCGCTGGCGGCCGCGCCGGAGAAAGCGCGCGTTTCGGTCTATGCGCAGGGGCGCGACTATCACGACGTGGTCAAGAAGGCGCTGAAAGCGCTGGCGCGCTGGCTGATCGCGCGCGAACCGACAAGCGAACTCAAGGTCTTCGTCGATACGGCGCCGGTGATGGAAAAGCCGCTGGGGGAGGCGGCCGGGATCGGCTGGCAAGGCAAGCACACCAATCTGGTCAGCCGGTCGCATGGCAGCTGGCTGTTCCTCGGCGCAATCTATTCGACGCTCGAATTCGCGCCCGACCTCTCGCATCCCGATCGCTGCGGAAATTGCCGCGCGTGCCAGGATGCCTGCCCGACCGACGCCTTCCCCGCGCCCTACCAGCTCGATGCGCGGCGCTGCATTTCCTACCTCACGATCGAGCACAAGGGGCCGATCCCCGAGGAGTTTCGTGAGGCGCTGGGCAATCGCATCTATGGCTGCGACGATTGCCTCGCGGTCTGCCCATGGAACAAGTTCGCCGATACGGCGCACCGGCACCTCAAGCTGGCGCCGCGCGAGGAGCTGATGGCGCCCGACCTGGCTGCCTTCCTGGCCTTTGACGATGCGGGCTTCAGGCAGTTCTTCTCCGGCTCGCCGATCAAGCGGGTTGGGCGCGACCGCTTCGTGCGCAACTGCCTTTATGCGGCAGGGAATAGCGGTTCGGCAGCTCTCGCTCCGCTTGTCGAAGGGCTGCGCGGTGATCCCGATCCCGCGGTTTCCGAAGCGGCCGATTGGGCTGCGGCAAGGCTCGCCTAGTCGTTGCGATAAGTCCGGTCGTGCTCGCCCAGCAGCGGGGCGGGCGCTGGATCGGGCGCTTCCCAGGCGGAAAAGCGCGACGGCTCGCGCATCTCGACCAGCGCGCCTTCGGTGGGGTGTTCGCGGCGCATGAAAAAGCCCGACGCTTCAAGATGGGGCTCCTGCGCCATGTCGGCCATGTCGCGCACCGGCATCGCGGGGATCGCATTGGCGTGCATCAGCGCGACCAGTTTGTCGGTCGCGAAACCGGCGGTGAGTTCGGCGATGCGGGCATAGAGTTCGGCCTGCCCCGCGATCAGCCCTTCGGGCGTGGCGAAGCGCTCTTCTCGCGCGAAGGCCTCGTCGCCCATCAGCGCGATCACCTTGGTGAAATGGTCGAGCCGGTAAGGCACGATGCTGACATATCCGTCGCGGGTCGGGAACGGCTGGCGATCCGGGTCGACCTGGCGGCCATAGCAGGGCGGGCCGACGGGCGGCTCGAAAGTGTTCCCGCCAAGGTGCTCCTTGAGCATGAAGCTGCTGAAGGCCTCGAACATCGGCACTTCGACATGCTGGCCTTGCCCGGTCCGCAGGCGGTGTACCACGGCGGCCATCACCGCATAGGCGGCGTGCAGTCCGGCGACCTTGTCGGCGATCAGCGATGGCAGGTAGCGCGGGCGCTCGTTGCCGTCTGCGCGCGGCAGCAGGGTGGTGGTGCCGCTGGCGGCCTGGATCACGTCGTCATAGGCCTGCAGCCCGGCATAGGGCCCGCCCGAGCCGAAGCCAACGCAATGTGCATAGATGATGTCGGGAGCAAGCGCGCGCACGCTGTCGTAATCGAACCCGAGCCGCTCGATCGCTTCGGCGCGGACATTGTGGATGAAGATGTCGGCATCGGCGAGCAAATCGCGCAGTATCGCGCGGTCGGCCTCCTGCTTGAGATCGAGCACCAGCGACTGCTTACCGCGATTGAGCGCGATGTACCCCGGGCCCATGGCCTTGCTGCGCGCGGAGGGCGCGCCGTAGCGGAACACGTCGCCGCCGGGGGCTTCGACCTTGATCACCTCGGCCCCAAAATCGGCGAGGATCTGCGTGCAATAGGGCCCGAACACCACCGAGGTCATGTCGATCACGCGAAGCCCTTCGAGCATCGCGCGACCGTCCCCGGCTGCAATCACAGCATGTCCTTGAGCGGCACCGCGCTGTCGGCAAGCACTTCGGGATCCACTTCCGCGCGCGCCATCACCAGCTTGCGGCCCTGCACGTAATCCTTGGTGTTGTTGACGCAATCGAGCGCGATCACCACGCCTTCGCGCAGATAGACCACGCTGAACTTCTTGTCCGCCGGATCGCCGCGCAGCACGGTGGCATCATAGCCGATCGATATGCCCACGGTCTGCAGGCGCAAATCGTACTGGTTCGACCAGAACCATGGGACCGCATCATAGGCCTGCTTGTCGCCCATGATCGCCTTGGCCGCGATCGTCGCCATGTCATTGGCATTCTGGACCGATTCGAGGCGGATGACCTTGTTGTCGGCATAGGGGTTGGCGTGGCTGGCGCAGTCGCCGATGGCATAGATGTTGTCGAGCGTAGTGCGCCCGTACGCGTCGACATCGACCCCGTTCGAACCCGCTGCCCCCGCAGCGATCAGCGGCCCCACAGACGGCACGATGCCGATCCCCGCGATGATCACATCGCAGGCGATCGTCTCGCCGCTGTCGGTCATCACGCCGGTGACGCGGCCGTTCTCGCCGGTGATCGTCTCGACCGCGGTCGACAGCCGCAGATCGACGCCGTGTTCGCGGTGATAGGCAGCGTAGAATTCGGACAATTCGGGACCCGCGACGCGCGCCAGCACGCGGTCGAGCACTTCGACCACGGTGACCTGGCAATCGAGCTTGCGGAGCACCGCCGCTGCCTCGAGCCCGATATAGCCCGCCCCGACGATCACTGCGCGCTTGGCCCCGGCGGCGAGCTCTTCCCTGAGCGTATCGACGTCGCGCCGCGTGCGGACGTAGTGGATGCCGGCATTGTCGCTACCCGGGCACGACATGCGGCGGGCATCGCCGCCGGCAGCCCAGACCAGCTTGCGATAGGTAATCCGCGTGTCGTCGGACAGGCCCAGCTCGCGCGCGACCGGGTCGACCTCGTTGACGTTGCGGCCGAGGCGCAGCTCGATGTCCTTGTCGGCCCAGAATTGTTCGGGGCGTATCTGGATACGCTCGAATGGCTTCTCGCCCGCAAGATATTCCTTCGAGAGCGGGGGGCGTTCGTAGGGCGGATTGCGATCGCGGCTGACGATGAGGACCGAACCCTCATGGCCGTTCTGCCGCAATGCGATGGCGGCCTGGGCCCCGCCATGCCCCGAGCCCACGATGACGATATCGAAATGTTCCATCGCCGCGCTGGCTGGCGCGAAAACGCCAGCCGGTCAAGCCCAGCCGGTCATGCCCGGGTCGGGTGTGGTGCTAGCGGCCGAGCAGGTTGCGCGCCATGCTTGCGACCTGCGCCAGCATGGCCGGCGCAACCGGCGACTGGCCCTGCGCCCGCGCGACCATGCTGCGGAACCCGCGCACCGCGACGGCCTGCTCCTCGGCCCATTTGGCAACCGCGGCGGGCATGTCCTGCTTGGCATCCTTGCGCCGCGCGAGGCGCCGCAGCAGTTCGAGCCGCATCTGCTGGAAATCGCGCGCGAGGCCAGAAACCAGCAGGCGTTCCCACACATCCGAGGGGCTCATCAGCGCGGCGGTCGACTGCGCCCAGTCGAGACCGAGCCGACGGCCGATATCGGTGAAGGCCTCGGTCAGCCCGATCGGGGCGATGCCGGTTTCGCTGGCCAGCTTGGCGAGGCCCACTGCGCCGTCGAGATCGTAGAGATGCGCGACGCGCGCGGCGAGCGCTTCGGGCGCCCCGGCGGCGATGAGCTGGTCGCACAGGCGATCGGATTGCTGGCGCGATTCGGCGCTCAGCAGTTCGGTGGTGGCGCCCGCCAGCTTGGCGACTGCCTTGCCGATATCGCCGACCAGCGCGCTCGGGTCGACGTGGCCCGAAGAGGTGCGCAGCACGTCCGAAATCAAATTTCCCGCTGCCGCGGCGATCCGGTCGAACAGCATCAGCCGCGCGCTTTCAGGCATCGCTGTGGCATCGATAGACGCCCATAGGTCGGGCAGGTCGAACAGGTGTTCGGCAGCGACGAAGGCCGCGGCCACTTCATCCAGCTCGACGCCTTCCTCTTCGGCCAGTTCGAAGGGATGGATCATCCCCATGCGGTTGACGATGCGGTTGGCGAGCTTGGTCGCAACGATCTCGCGCCGCAATTGATGGCCCGCGATCTGCGTCTTGTACTTCTTGCGCATCGGCGCGGGGAAGGCTTCGAACAGCGTTTCCTCGAGCAGCGCATCGTCGGCCAGGCTGCCGCGCTCGATGGCATCCTGGAGCACCAGCTTAGACGAGGACAGCAGTACGGCGAGTTCGGGCCGGGTCAGGCCGGCGCCATCGGCCGCGCGCCGTTGCAGCGTCTGGTCGTCCGCCAGCCCCTCGGTCCGGCGGTCGAGATTGCCGCCAGCTTCGAGCGTCTGGATGATATGTTGCTGCGAGGCCATTGCCCGCGCGCCGCCGACTTCGGCGATCGACAGCGCAAGTGCCTGCAAGCGATTGTCCTCAAGCACGATCCGTCCGACCTCGTCGGTCATCGATTCGAGCAGCGCGACCCGCTTGGGCTCGCTGAGCTTGCCCGCGCGCTTGGCGGCGGCCAGCGCGATCTTGATATTGACCTCATTGTCCGAACAATCGACGCCCGCCGAATTGTCGATGAAGTCGGTGTTCGATCGTCCGCCGCCATGCGCGAACTCGATCCGGCCTGCCTGCGTGATTCCGAGATTGGCGCCCTCGCCGATGACCTTGGCGCGGACGTCCTTTGCATCCACGCGCAGCGCGTCGTTGGCCGGGTCGCCGACCTGGACGTTATTCTCCTGCGACGCCTTGATATAGGTGCCGATGCCGCCGAACCAGATGAGGTCGACCGGCGCCTTCAGGATCGCCGAGATCAGCGCCTCGGGCTCGATCGTGCCCTGCTCGATGCCCAGCTTCGCCTGCATCGCCTTGGACAGCTTGATGCTCTTGGCGTCGCGCGCGAAGACCCCGCCGCCCTTGGAAATCAGCGCGCTGTCGTAATCCTCCCAGCTCGAGCGGGGGAGCGCGAACAGGCGCTGGCGCTCGTCCCAGCTGGCGGCCGGATCGGGATTGGGATCGAGGAAGATGTGGCGGTGATCGAAGGCGGCGACCAGCTTGATCGCCTTGGACAGCAGCATCCCGTTGCCGAAGACATCACCCGACATGTCGCCGCAGCCGACCACTTCAACGGGCTCGCTCTGCACATCGACGCCCATCTCGAGGAAGTGGCGCTGGACGCTGACCCAGGCACCCTTGGCGGTAATGCCCATGGCCTTGTGGTCGTAGCCTTTCGAGCCGCCGCTCGCGAAAGCGTCGTCGAGCCAGAAATCCTTCGCTTCGGCGATCGCGTTGGCAACGTCGGAGAAGGTCGCGGTGCCCTTGTCGGCGGCGACCACGAAATAGGGGTCCTCGCCATCGGTGATGACCACGTCTTCCGGATGGACGACCTTGTCGTCGACGATGTTGTCCGTGACCGACAGCAGCGTGCGGATGAAGGTCTCGTAGCTGGCGCGCCCCTCGGCGGCCCAGGCCTCGCGGTCGAGCGCCGGATTGGGCAGCTGCTTGGGATAGAACCCGCCTTTCGCGCCGGTCGGCACGATCACCGCGTTCTTGACCCGCTGCGCTTTCATCAGCCCGAGAATCTCGGTGCGGAAATCGTCGCGCCGGTCGGACCAGCGCAGGCCGCCGCGCGCGACGGGGCCGCTGCGCAGGTGGATACCCTCGACCCGGCGCGAATAGACGAAGATTTCGCGGTAGGGGATCGGCTTGGGGAGATTGGGCACCTTGGCCGAGTTGATTTTGAAGGCCAGCGCTTCGGCCGCCGCGGGGGCGAAGGCGTTGGTGCGCAGGATCGCGTCGATCAGCGAGTTGTAGAGCCTGAGCAGGCGGTCGTCATTGATCGCCTTGACCTTGGCGAGGCCGCGCTTGATCGCGGCGCGCGCATCCTCGACCGCCTTGTCGCGTCCCGTACCGAATTCGGGATCGTGACGCGCGGTGAACAGCGCGATCAGCGCGCGGGTCACGTCGGGCGCGGCAGCCAGCGCATCGACCACGGTGTAGATGGTGAAGCCCATGCCGGCCTGCCGCAAATAGCGGTAGAAGGCGCGCAGCCAGTTCGCCTCGCGCGCGGACAGGCCCGCTTCGGGCACCAGCCGGTTGAAGGGGTCGTTCTCCGCTTCGCTGTTGAGGACCGCGCTGACGGCTTCCTCGATCGCATCGGACCGGTCGATCAGCGCTTTGGGATCGGCACCCGGCTTCAGGTCGAGCAGGAAATCGTGGATTGTCCCCAACCGGCCCTCGTCGAGCACGGTGGGCATTTCGGACCGCACGTAGAAACCGAAATCTTCCAGTGCTGGCACGCCTTCGGACAGCGGCAGGCTGCCTTCCGACTGGTAGAGCTTGAGCCGCAGGCACCCCTGTACCTCGCGGTCGCAGAAATACATCCGCGCGCCGCGCACCACTTCCTCGCTTTCAAGGCTCGCACCGAGTTCGTGCAGGCGCGCGATATCGAGCGCTGCCTCGCGCGGGCCATAGCGGCCGCGGAATCCGGTAGGGAAATGGTCGGCGAAGCGCATGGCAAGGCCCGCCGCGCGGCTGGGTTCCTCGATCGCGCCAAGCTCGGCCTCGACCGCTTCGCTCCAGCCGCGCAGCAGCGTCTGCATCTGCTCCTCGAGCTGGGCCTGGTCGGGCGCCTGGTCGCCATCGCGAATATCGAAAACGAAGCGGATGGTGGCGAGATTGCCGCCTTCGACCTCGAGGCTCCAGTCGAGCAGCCGCGCCGAAGCGGCTTCCTCGAGCAGCGCCTGGATTTCCAGCCGCACCTGTGTCGCGACCATGTCGCGCGGCAGCCAGACGAAGGCGAAGAGGTGGCGCGCCAGCGGCGCCTCGACCAGCGCGAGGCGCGGGCGCGGGCGATCGACCAGGCTCATCATCGTCGTCGCGACGCGTTCGACGTCTTCTTCCGAGAAGCCGATCAGCAGATCGTGCGGGAGCGTGGTCAGCGCATGGACCAGCGCCTTGCCGGCATGGCCGGTGTCGTCGAACCCGTGACGGCTGCGCAGCGTATCGAGCTGGCGACGCAGGCGCGGCACGCTGCGCGGCGGCGCGGCGAGCGCGGCGCTGGTCCAGACCCCGGCATGGACCGAGAGCGCGACCGGCTTGCCCTGCTCCTCGATCGGCACGATCAGCAGGTCGAGCGGGACGCGGCGATGCACGTTGCTGAGGTGGTTGGCCTTGATGATCAGCGGCCGGCGCTGGTCGGTGCCCGCTTCGAACCAGGCGAAAGCGCGTTCGTATGAGGCTTCGGCGAGCAGCACTTGCGCGCTGCGGCGGCAGATGCCCAGCTCGTTCACCTGGCGCCCGTCGCGGTGACGGGTGACGTGACCCAGCTGGGTCAACATGCCCGAATTGAGCCAGTCGAGCAGCTCGGCGCCTTCATTGTCGGTTGCCGCGATCCGCTTTGCATCGCTCGCCATGGCCTCCTGCAGCGCGGGCCAGTCGGTGACTGCCGCGCGCACGTCGGCAAGCGTTTCCTTGAGCGTTTCCTGCAACTGGCGGCGGGTCTTGGCATCGACCCGCGCAGCCTCGATGTAGATCATCGATTCCCAATAGGCCTCGTCCGGATCGCCTTCGGGGATGCCGGTCAGCCGTCCGGTCTTGTCGCGCTCCACGGGGATGACCGGGTGGACCAGCCGGTCGATCGACAGCCCCAGAGCGGCAATCGTCGCGGCGACCGAATCGACCAGGAAGGGCATGTCGTCATTGACGATTGCGATGCGCGTGAGGCGGCGTTCGTCGCTGACGCTTTCGATCGCCATCGCAGAACGCCCAAGCGTACGCTGGACGGCCAGCTGCCCGACAAATTGCGCGGCGTCGCCAAGCTGCGCCTTGTCGAACGGCGTATCGCCGCTGAGCAGCGACAGGCGCATTCTCTCGGTGATCGCATTCTGGAGGGTTTTCGGAAGGACGGCAGTTGTCGAACCCATAAGGGGCCTCTTCTTCTTGCGGCGCATGATCGTTTCCGCGCCGCGAAATATCCGAGTCGTGTGCGCCACGACCTGCGCGCCGCGCCTAGGCCCGTTGCAGGCGGGCTGCAAGGTGCTGTGCGTGCAAAAGTGCAATCGTATGCGCGCCATCATGCGGCCCGCCGACGCTACGGCACGCTAGTCCGTCAGGACATCCATCGCGAGTTCCAGCGCCCGGCACCGCGCGGCGGGATCGAACATGCTGCCGCCGAAGACGATCTCGTCGGCCCCGGTCCGTTCGACAAAGGCACGTACCGCCCTAGCCGCCTGTTCCGGCGTGCCGATCGCGCTGGCCTGGCCGATATGCGCGAGCATGGCCTGCGCTTGCGGCGGCAGGCTGGCACGGTAGCCGCGGACCGGCGGCGGTAGCTTGCCCGGCGTGCCCGTGCGCAGCGCGACGAAGGCCTGCAATTGCGAGCTGGCGAGATATTCGGCCTCGTCTTCGGTATCGGCGACGAACAGGTTCATCGCCGCCATCACATGCGGCGCGGGACAGGCTTCGGAGGGCTGGAAATCGCGCCGGTAGAGTTCGAGCGCGCCATCGAGGTGGTCGGGGGCGAAGTGGCTGGCAAAGGCGTAGGGAAGGCCGAGCTGGGCGGCGAGCTGCGCGCCGAACAGGCTCGACCCGAGCATCCAGAATTCGGGCCGCGCGCCGAGCCCGGGGGTCGGATGGATCGCGGTTTCGCCCGCCATCAACGCCATTAGCTCGACCACATCCTGCGGGAACATCTCGGCGGCGCGATGCAGATCCTTGCGCAGCGCACGCTGCAATTCGGGACCGGCTCCGGGCGCCCGGCCTAGCCCGAGGTCGATCCGCCCGGGAAACAGCGCATCGAGCGTCCCGAACTGTTCGGCGATCTGGAACGGCGTGTGGTTGGGCAGCATGATCCCGCCCGACCCGATCCGGATGGTCGAGGTGGCATTGCCGATATGTGCCAGCACGACTGCAGTCGCCCCGCCGGCAATCCCGGCCATGGCATGGTGCTCGGCCACCCAGAAGCGCTTGCAGCCGGCCTTTTCGGCGGCTTGCGCGAGCATGGTCACGGCATCGAACGCCTCACCCAGCGTGCCCCCCTCGCGGACGGGGACGAGATCGAGAACGGAGAAATCGGTCATGATGCAAGCTGCTCCAGATAGGTCCGGGCCCGGGTGGCCTCGGTGCTTTGCGGCGCGACCAGCAGCACCGATTCGAAACTGCGCCGGGCTTCCTCGTCACGCCCCGACAGCGCGGCGATCACACCCGCCTCGAGCCCGACTGCGGGGTCCTGCGGCGAAAGCAGGGCGGCCTGCGCAATCTGTTCACGCGCTTCGCCAAGCCGTTCGAGCCGCCGCGAGAGCGTGGCCGAAAGCAGCCACGCGCGGGCATTGGCAGGATCCGCTCCGCGTGCGCCGGCCAGCGCAGCCACCGCGTCCTCGTTGCGGCCCATGGCAACCAGAGCGCGTGCGCGGTCGACCGACACGCTCCCCAGAAGCGGCGCATCGGCGGCATCGGTGGCGTAATTCACTGCGCGGGTGAAGGCGATTTCGGCGATGGCGGGATTGCCCTGCGCCATGGCCGCATTGCCCGACATGGCCGAAAGCCGCGCCTGGTAGGCCGGGGCACCGGGAGGAACTTCGCCAGCGGCCAGATCGAAGGCGCGCTGGGCTTCGGCGAAATCGTCCAGCCGGACGAGCGCGAGACCAAGGCAATGCGCCGACTGGGCCAGCTCGAGCTGGTTCGCGGCGGTCTCGCGCCAGGCCTGCGCCATATCGCTGGCAGCTTCGGCATCATCGGCGGCGAGCGTAACGCATTCGGCCAGCTTGCTGCCCGAGGTGCCCGTGATGCCGACGGGTGCAGCCGCACGCTCGCGCGGCGGGCGATCGCGCAATTCCTCGGGTAGGCCGGGGAAGGCGTTGGCGCCAGGGTTAGGGCCGACCTGCAGGATCAGCAGGGCGATGGCGGAGGCAATCATACAAGGCCTTTCGAAAGCGCGTCGACGGTGCGCAGCAGCAGGGCGATGTCCTGCTCGCGCGACAGGCGGTGGTCGCCGTCCTTTACCAGTGTGACCTGTACATCGTCCGAACGCAGCGCGGCGGCGAGACGCAGGCTGATGTCCCACGACACATCCGGATCGCGCTGCCCGTGGATCAGCCGCGCGGGTGCGGTGATGGGAATCTCGCCGCCGAGCAGGAGCTGCGCCTGCCCGTCGCTGAAGAAGCCCGGGTGCAGCGGTGTGGGGTCGGGCCCGTAGGGGTTCTCGTCGTAGATGGTCTCGCCCGCGAGCAGTTGCGCCTTGTCGGCATCGGACCGTCCCCAGTCGGTGAAATCGGGGGCCGGGGCGAGGCCCACCAGCCCGGCCAATTGCCCGCCAAGCGTTTGTCCGACGGCCAGCATCAGCCAGCCGCCCATGGAAGACCCGATGACGATTACCGGTACCTCGATCAGCGCATCGACCAGCGCGAGCACCTCCTCGCGCCAGAGCGAGAGCGTGCCGTCGGCAAAGTCCCCCTCGCTCGCGCCGCAGCCCGAATAGTCGAGCAGCAGGCACGCCTGCCCCCGCGCCCGTGCCCATTCAAACACGGCGGTCGCCTTGCCGCCCGCCATGTCGGACATATAGCCCGGCAAGAAAACCAGCGCGGGGCCGCTGCCGTGCGCGTAGCGATAGGCGATGCGCTTGCCGCCGGGCATGACATGGAACTGGATATCGCTCATTTGGGCATGCTGTTCACGCGACCGTGCGCGATTGCAAGGGTCAGAAGAAGCCGAACTCCTCGACATCGGGATCCTGCGCGCACATCGATTTGAGCGCGGCGAATTCCGCTTCGGTCAGCACCGGGGGATAGTCCGCGTCCTCTTCTGCCGCCGCGCGATAGGCCTCGGCGCGCTCGCCCGAGGACGGGTGGCTCGCCAGCCATCCGATCATGGCGGGGGCATCCTCGCTATCGCCCCGGCTTTTCGCCATGCGTTCGAAAAATCCGGCTGCGCCCATGGGCGAGATATTGCTTTGGGCCATGCGCGCGCGGGCATAGTCGTCCGCCTCGCGTTCGGCATCGCGCGAATAGCCCATCGCGGCGAGACCGAAGACGCCGTTGGTGACGCCCGAATCGGCGCCGGCCAGCAGGATCGACAGGCCGAACTGGCGCAGCAGCGCGGTCATCACATGGCGCTCGCGGACATGGCCGACCTCATGGGCGAGCACACCGGCCAGCTCCTCGGGGCTATCGGCCTGCTGGACCAGCCCGTCGAACAGCATGACCTGCCCGCCGGGCAGCGCGACTGCATTGACCATGGCCATATTGGCAACGCCTGCGCGTACCTTTTCCTCCGCCGGATCGACCTTGGCCAGCAGCTTGGCGAGCGCCGCATCGCCCGCTGGCGTATGACAGATACGGCCGCCGAAATCGCCGACCATCGCCTCGCCGATCTGGCGTTCCCAGCCGGGCGGGATACGCGGGCCGAGCCAGTCGGGTGCGGTCAGGAACAGCGCCACCGCCGCGGCGCTGGCAACGCCGAATATCGCCGCCGCTTTGCCCAGTCCGAGCTTGTCGACCCAGGCGCCGTAATCGCTTTTCGCAGGTAACTGCGCGGCGAGGCCCGCGGGGATCTCCTTGGGCAGGATCAGGCGGAAATCGGGCACGCTGGCGCGGTGATAGACGCGCTGTTCGGGACGGATTTCGCCGAAGCGCAGGTCGGCGGCGTCGAATTCGTCGCGCGCTTCTGGCCCCGCCAGCGTGAACCCGCCGCGCCCGTCCCAGCTCAGCGTCCCGCTATGGCGCACCGCATTGGTGCCATCGTACCATTGGGCGGCAGTCTGGAACGCGTCTTCCATCGGCTCAGATCGCGCCCATGTCGAAGGCGTCGAGCAGGCCCTCGCCATGCTTCGCGGTCCTCGTCTGCGACTGGGTCAGCTCGTCGAGCAGGATTTCCCCGCTCGCCTCGAGATGCGTCATGAAGAACTTCCAGTGGCGATAGGACAGGAAGACCAGCCCGATCCCGAAGGTAAAGACGACCAGCAGCGCATCGACCACCAGCAATTTCACCCAGTCCAGCGTCGAAGCCGTGAAAGTGAAGTGCAGGTCGCGCCAGCGGGTTGCGCCGACCACTTCGCGGTAGAACTTGGCGAAGAATGCCACTGCGATCAGGCCGAGGCCGAAGTAAAAGAACAGCACCAGGGCGAAAATGCCGATCATCCCGCCGAGCGCGCGGCCTTCCTCGCCGCCGACACCATAACCCGCGAGCATTCCCATGCCGGCCATGATGATCCCACCGGCAAAGAGGACAAAGGGGGTCAGATAGAACAGCAGATAGCGCGCGAAGACATTGCCCGCTTCGGCATCGGCCTCGAACGCGTAGGGGCCGAAGCTCATCTTGCTCCACCGTTCGTTCCACAGGCTGGTCATCGACCAGGGCAGCAGCAGGCCGGCCGGGATCCAGCCGACCGCGGTCTTCCACATATATGACAGGCCGAACAGGAAGCCGGCGGTGTCGCTGCCGCCGCGAATGCCACGCCAGCGGGTGCGCGAAAGGCGGTAGCGCAGCGCGCGGAAACGGGCGACGCCCAGCAGGTAGAAGATCGCCAGCGCCGCGAATGCCGAAAGCGCAATGCCGAGCGATTCGTACCCGCGCGCGACCAGCGCCTGCGCAACGAAGCTCAACCCGAAATAGGGAATGCCGAATAGGACGAAGACCATGACGAAACCGATGAACAGCTCCATTCCGGTGCCTGCCCATTCGAGATTTTCGTCGACGAAGCGCGTGCGCGACCACAGATAGCGGCGCTCGCGCGCGGTCGCCCAGAAGCGGTAAACGCCCAGCGTGACGATCGTCAGCAGCAGGTTCGGCAAGGCGATCCTGGCGAAATCGCGCCAGTTTCCTTCGAAGACGAAGGCGCTGTCGGCCCCGTCCCTCGCGTGCGACCCATGCATAAGTAACGACCCCTGTGAATATACCGCGCAAGGGTCGGGGATCGCCGCTGCCGTGTCAATCGGTGAGCCGCTATTCTTCGCGCAGGAAGATTTCTTCTATCGCCAGCCCGAAAACATCGGCGATCCGGAAGGCGAGCGGAAGCGAAGGATCGTAGCGCCCGGTCTCGACCGCGTTGACGCTTTGCCGCGACACTTCGAGCCGGGCGGCGAGGTCCTGCTGGCTCCAGTCGCGTTCGGCGCGCAGCACTTTGAGGCGGTTCTTCATGCGCCGCGCACCTTCTGCCACAATTGCGCCAGGCCCAGGCCGATCGCCCAGACGGGCAGTACCCACCACGCCCAGATATGCGGCACCAGTTCGAACATCTCGAGAAAGCCCCAGAAGATGCCCAGCGCGAGCACCAGGCCGAGCGCAACCAGCGCTGCCATGATCGTGCGATGGCGCAGATATTCGTCCTGTTCCTCGGCGAGGTAGCGCCCCATCGCCCAGATGATGCCGAAGGTCGGGAGCGTCGGCAGGAGCGAAATGGCGAAGACCGCCGGATCGGACAGCTCGTAGCGGCTCCACAGCGTGACCGCGATGCCGAGGCCGAGTACGTAGCCGAAGCTGCTGAACACGATCCGCCGGTTGTACGAAGCCATCGCCTGGCTGGTGCAGCCATCCGCACCGCGCCGCGCCAGCGGGAAGAGCAGGAAGGTCGCCGCAGCCAGCAGGATGAAGCCGACGGGCGATGCGATCGCCCCGCTCAGTTTCAGCGCCGCGATGACGGCGATGCTGAGGAAGTAGAGCGCGACCCAGCGTCCCGGCGACTTGAGCAGCCAGGGCCCGCCGGTGCCGCTCATGCGCGCATCTTCGTGCTGCAACCGCACGAGCCGGTGCGCGCGATATGAATGGCCGCGAGGGCCGGGAAGAGGATCACGCTGAACTGCGCAAATTCTTCAGGGACGATGTCGAAGACGGCGAGCACGGCAATCGCGATGATCGCGCCGGCGAACAGGAGGGGGGTCTTGAGTGACATGGCAATGGTCCTTTCCGTGATGTAAAGCGTGTTTGTCATAAGCGTCGCCTATTGTCAAGTATGCTTTCCATTAGGTCGTGCGTGCTTGTCGCTTCGCAAAATGGCTTGTCACCACACCGTCATCGGGCGCAGGCAGGGGGCCGGAAGAGGAGAATTCGAATGTTCGCGACTGAACCGCCTGCCGCTGCCCCGCTATCCGCACTCGACCGCCGTTCGCTGCTCAAGACCGGCATCCTCGGGCTGGGGGTGGCCGGCGCTCCCCTCGCCGCGCAGCCGGGCGGGCAGGGGTTCAGCCACGGCGTCGCCAGCGGCGAACCGGCGGCCGAGCGCGTGCTGCTGTGGACCCGCTTCGTCGGCGCGCAGGACACCGCGCTGGAATTCGAGGTCAGCGAAATGCTCGACTTTTCGCGCGTCGCGGCTGGAGGCTCGGTCACTGCACGCGCGGAGAACGACTGGTGCTGCAAGGCCTGGGCCGAGGGGCTCGAACCGGGACGCTGGTATTATTACCGCTTCACCGCACCCGACGGATCGCACTCGGACGTCGGCCGCACGAAGACGCTGCCCGTCGGCGCGACCGACAAGTTCCGCATGGCGGTGTTCTCCTGTTCGAACCTCGGTTTCGGCTGGTTCAATGCCTATGCGCATGCCGCCGCCGATGGCAATTTCGACTGCGCGCTGCACCTTGGCGACTATTTCTATGAATACGGTCCCGGCACCTATCCCTCGAACGAAGAGACGCAATCGGGCCGCGTGCTGTTTCCGGCGCGCGAGATCGTCAGCCTCGCGGATTACCGGCTGCGCTATTCGACCTATCGCCGCGATCCGGACCTGCGCCGGTTGCACCAGCTGTTCCCGATGATCGCCGGCTGGGACGATCACGAGAGCACCAATGATTCGTGGGAAGGCGGCGCGCAAAACCACCAGAGCGAGACCGAGGGCGACTGGTCGGTGCGCAAGGGCGCCGCAGTGAAGGCCTACCGCGAATGGATGCCCGTGTCGGACGAGCCATGGGCCGCCTATGAAGTGGGCGACCTCGCGACGCTCTACCGGCTCGAAACGCGGCTGACCGCCCGCGCCGAACAGTTTTCCTACGGCCAGATCCTGTCGGGCAAGACCAGTCCCGAAGCCGCGATGGCTGCGCTCGTCGCCTTCCGCGAGGGCGACTACCGCGATGGCAGCCGCGAATTGCTCGGAATGAAGCAGCAGGCCTGGCTGGCCGATGGCCTCAAGCGCTCGGCTTCTGCAGGCAAGCCGTGGCAGGTGCTGGTGCAGCAGGTGCTGATGGGCAATCTGGTCACGGCGCCGCGATTGACCGAAGGGCTCCCGGCAGACCTGCCCGCCTATATCCGCCAGCGCATCCTGGCCGGGGCGATGGCCGGCCGCGCCGAATTGCCGCTGAACATGGATGCGTGGGACGGATACCCCGCTGCGCGCGAACGGGTGTTCAGGGCCGCGCTCGACGCCAATGCGAACCTCATCAGTCTGGCGGGTGATACGCATAATGCCTGGGCTTTCGATCTCGATCATGCGGGGGAGAAGGTCGGGGTCGAATTCGGTGTGCAGGGGGTGACCTCCCCGGGACTCGAAAGCTACGCCTCCTACCTCCCGGTCGATGTCCTCGAACGCGAGACGGTTGCGCACAATCGCCAGCTCAAGTGGATGGACGGATCGCGCCGCGGATACATGGCGGTGGAGCTCACCCCGGCCAGCGCATCGAGCGAGTTCCGCTTCGTTTCCAGCGTGCGCGAGAAGGGCGCCGGGGTGAACGATACCCGCCGCGTTTCGACGCAGGCGGGAAGCCGCGCGCTCGATATGGGTTGAGAAACCCGCGGCCCGCACCTAATGTGCCGGCCATGCCCGACGCGCGCATCATCACGACCACTACCACCACTCCGGGTGACCGGGGGCGGTCGGTCGCGGCTTGATCCGCGCCGCCGCCGCCCGGTTTCGGGCGGCATGGCGTTTCCTCCCGAAACCGGATTTTGCGCAAACGCCGCTTCAAGCGCGCGCGCCCTTGTGCCATGGGCGCCGCAACCAGACGGACGACGAATGACATGACGGAACTGCTCAAGATCAGCCTGCCCGATGGATCGGTGCGCGAAATGGAACAGGGCTCGACGCCGGCCGACGTCGCCGCAGCGATCGGGCCGGGCCTCGCCAAGGCGGCGATCGCGGCGCGCGTCGATGGCGAATTGCGCGACATCAACCGCCCCTTCGAGGGCGATGCCGAGCTGGCGCTGGTAACCGCGCGCGACGAAGAGGATGCGCTCGAACTGGCGCGGCACGATTTCGCGCATGTGCTCGCCGAAGCGGTGCAGGCGCTCTGGCCGGGTACGCAGATCACCTTCGGTCCCGCGACCGACGACGGCTTCTATTACGATGTGAAAGCGCCCGAGAGCCGCGACCCGTTCAGCATGGACGATCTGCCCGCGATCGAGGAGGAGATGCGGCGGATCATCAAGGCCGACAAGCCGCTGCGCCGAGAGGTCTGGAGCCGCCAGCAGCTGATCGAGAAGTGGGAAGCCGAGGGCGAGACCTTCAAGGCCGAATGGGCGCGCGAACTGCCCGAGGACGAGGCACTGACGGTCTACTGGTCGGGCGAGGACTGGCTCGACATGTGCCGCGGGCCGCACCTGCCGAGCACGGGCAAGCTCGACCCGCAGGCGTTCAAGCTGATGCGGGTGGCGGGTGCCTATTGGCGCGGCGACCAGAAGAATGCGCAGCTCACGCGGATCTACGGCACCGGCTGGCTCAACAAGAAGCAGCTCAACGCGCATCTTACGCGGCTGGAAGAAGCGGCCAAGCGCGACCATCGCAAGCTGGGCCGCGAGATGGACCTGTTCCACTTGCAGGAAGAGGCACATGGCAGTGTCTTCTGGCACCCCAAGGGCTACCGCATCTGGCGCGAGCTCGAAGCCTATATGCGCCGCAAGATGGATGGCGCCGGCTATCGCGAGATCAAGACGCCGCAGCTGATGGACGTGCGCCAGTGGGAGCAATCGGGTCACTGGGGCAAATATGCCGAGAACATGTTCGCGGTGCCCGACATGGTGCCCGAGGTCGACGACAGCGATGCGGGTGCGCATCCCAGCGTCGCCAAGGACGCCGACTGGATGGCGATCAAGCCGATGAACTGCCCCGCGCATGTTCTGGTCTTCAAGCAGGGCATCACCTCCTATCGCGACCTGCCGATCCGGCTGGGCGAGATGGGCTGCTGCCACCGCAACGAACCGCACGGGGCGCTGCACGGACTCATGCGCGTGCGCCAGTTCACGCAGGACGATGCGCATATCTTCTGCACCGAGAAGCAGGTCGTCGAAGAGGTGCGCGCCTTCTGCAAGCTGGCCGCCGACGTCTACAAGGACTTCGGCTTCGGCTTTGCGATCAAGCTCGCGCTACGGCCCGAGAAGCGTCTGGGTTCGGATGCGGACTGGGACAAGGCCGAGCAGGAACTGCGCGATGCGGTCGAGGAAGCCGGCATGATGAGCGAAGAGTTCGGCTGGGAAGAACTGGAAGGCGAAGGCGCCTTCTACGCGCCCAAGCTCGAATGGCACCTCACCGATGCAATCGGCCGGACCTGGCAGGTCGGCACGATCCAGGGTGACCGCGTGCTGCCCGATCGGCTCGATGCGACCTATATCGGCGAGGATGGCGACAAGCATCGCCCGGTCATGCTGCACCGTGCGATCTTTGGTAGCTACGAACGCTTCATCGGTATCCTGATCGAACATTTCGCCGGGCGCCTGCCCGTCTGGCTTGCCCCGGTGCAGGCGGTGGTCGCGACGATCGTGTCCGACGCCGACGACTATGCGAAGGAGGCGGTCGCCAAGCTCGAGGCCGCGGGCATCCGCGTCGAGAGCGACCTGCGCAACGAGAAGATCAACTACAAGGTGCGCGAGCACAGCCTCGCCAAGGTCCCGCACCTGCTGGTTGTGGGCAATCGCGAGGCCGAGGAAGGCACGGTCGCAGTTCGCACGCTGGGCGAGAAGGATCAGCGGGTGATGAGTCTCGACGAAGCGATCGCGATGCTGCGCAGCGAAGCCACCCCGCCCGACTTGCGCTAGAAGGACTGCACGCGATGGACCTGCTGGCGGCCTATGCGCCGTGGCAATTGGCGGCGGCGCTTGCCGCGGCCTTCGGCTCGGCCTTCGTGCGCGGCCTGACCGGCTTCGGCATGGCGATCCTGCTGGTCCCGATCCTCGCGCTGGCATTGGCGCCGGTGGAGGCGGTGCTGCTGGCCAATTTCCTCTCGCTCTTCATCGGGCTGAGCGAGGTTCGGCGGCTGGTGCGCGGGGCGGAGCGATCGGCATGGCGCATATCCATCCTCGTGGTGCTGGTCACCCCGCTCGGCCTGCTGGCGCTGGCCGCGACGAGCGATGACCTCGCGCGCTTCCTGATCGCGATGATTGCGCTGTCCGCCTTCTTCGCCATTCTCCTGCCGCGCCGGGCGGGCACCGAGCCGGGGCATCTGGCGACCGGGGGTGTGGGCGTACTGAGCGGGCTGATGACGGGTTATGCGGGAATGCCCGGCCCGCCGGTGGTGCCCTATTATGTCGGGCGAGCCATCCCGCGCGAGACGGCCAAGGCCTCGATGATGCTGATCTTCACCATTGCGGCAGGCGCGGGCCTGGTTTCGGGCGCCGCGCTGGGAATCCTCGCCTGGCGCTTGCCGCTACTGGCGGCGTTGCTGTTCCCCGCCGTATTGCTGGGGAATTGGCTGGGGGATCGCGCTGCGGGGCGGATCGGGGACGCGCTGTGGCGCGCGGTCGTCGGCGTGATTTTGGGCGGGGCTGCGCTCGCGGCGCTGCTGCGGCTGCTCTAGGCGATCAGAACGGCAGCACCGGTCCGGCGAGGACCAGCGCAAGGCCGCAGCCACCCACGATCAGCGCGCGCGCGAGATCGACCACCGACTGGGCGGGGGTCTGCGTGCGGGAGAGAGCGGTGGGCTTGACCATGACCGCCATTCTCGGCTGCAATAGCTAATGAAAGGTTAAGGCTGCCATCCGGCCGCGGGCATCTGCTGGCTGGCGCAATGGAACCCGCCTCCGCCGGCAAGCACGGCATCGCCCGGCAGGCCGATCGTTGCGCGGTCGGGGAACAGTTCGGCGACGGCTGCCACACCATCTTCGTCATGCGGGCTGCCGAAGGTCGGCACGACGACGAGATGGCTGGTGATCGCGAAATTGGCGTAGCTCGCGGGTTCGACATGGTCGCCGCTGGTGACCAGCCCGGGCGAGGGGATCTGCTTCACGGTCACGCCCGCAGCCTCGGCACGCGCCTTGGCGTCGGCGTAGATCGCGGTATTGGGATCGTCCTTGCCGGTGGCGCGTGGCAGGCACAGCGTGTTGGGCGCCACAAAGCGCGCGAGATTGTCGACATGGCCATCGGTGTGGTCGTTGATAAGCCCTTCGCCAAGCCACAGCACGCGGTCAAAGCCGAGGTCGCGCTTCAGGCGCTCTTCGATGGCTTCGCGCGACAGCTGCGGGTTGCGATTCGGATTGAGCAGACACTGCTCGGTCGTGGCCACCAGCCCCGTGCCGTCGCCGTCGATCGCCCCGCCTTCGAGGATCCAGTCCGCCACTTCCACCGGTAGCCCCGCATCCGCGCCGAGTTCGGCGCCGACCGTCTGGTCGCCGTCCATCAGATATTTGCCGCCCCAGCCGTTGAAACCGAACCGCCGCGCGGCGCGGTTGCCTGCTCCGTCGCACAGCACCAGCGGACCCGTGTCGCGCAGCCAGACGTCGCCGTAGCTGCGCCGTTCGAGCGTGACGGCGCCGGTTACCAGCTGGCCCGCGCGTGCCTCGTTGGCGGCGTCGCGGACCAGCAGGCGAACTTCCTGTCCGCTCTCAGCCACGGCATTGGCGAAGGCCGCGATCTGCTCCTGCGCGCGCGGGAGCACTGCGGGCCATTCATCCGCGTCGTGCGGGAACCCGATCCACAGCCAGTCCTGCGGTGCCCATTCGGGCGGCATGCGCAACGTCATGGACCGGTTCTCCCGCTCGGCAGGCTCAGGCGGCGCAGCCAGCGCCTTCGGCGGCGCAATCCTCGTCGCGCGTGCCCTTGAACTCGTCGCCCTCGTTCCAGTTGGGCCAGCTGGTCGAATCGCCCAGCATCCGCCCGATGCGATAGAACAGCGCGAGATCGCTCATCACGCCCGACCAGTCCCAGTTCGGATCATATTCGTCCTTCGGCCCGTGATAGCGGTTTTCGCGATAATCGGCGGCCACTGCCGCGCCCGCTTCGGTGCTGCCCTCGATCAGGTCTTCGCCGCCGTCGAGATAGAGCATCGGCACGCCGCGCTTGGCGAAGGCGAAATGGTCCGAACGATAGTAATAGCCCGCTTCGGGGTTCGGATTGGGCGTAGTCACCCGGTCATCGTTAATCAGCGCCTTGTCGAGGAACAGATCGAGCTGTGACTTGCCCGGTCCGACCACGGTTACGTCCTTCGCCGCGCCCGCCATCAGGAAGGCGTCCATGTTGATCCCCCCAACTGTCCGGTTGAGCGGGAACACCGGATTGGCGGCATAATAGTCCGCGCCGAGCAGGCCCGATTCCTCGGCGGTCACCGCAAGGAAGACGAGGCTGCGCTTGGCGGGGCCTGCCTTGGCATGCGCTTCGGCCAATGCGACCAGCGCGGCGGTGCCGGTGGCGTTGTCGACCGCGCCATTGCAGATGTCGTCGCCATCGGGTGCCGGCGTGCACCGGCCGAGGTGATCCCAATGCGCCGTGTGCATGACATATTCGTCGGCGCGCTCGCTGCCCGGCAACATGCCGATCACGTTCTGCGAGGCAAAGGTGCGGATATCGTTGCGGAAGCTGGTCGAGGCGGTGAGGCCAAGCGGGACGGCAGTGAAGCCTTTCTCGCGCGCGGCGGCCGACAGTTCGCCGAGGTCCTTGCCCGCGGCGCCGAAGATATTCTCCGTCACGGTCTTCTGCACCCAGCCGTTTACCTGCGTCATCGGCGGGGGATTGTCGCCGCGCGAGGCATAGGCCTGCGGACCCGACCAGCTGCTTTCGACTACGTTCCAGCCATAGGCGGCCGGCGCAGTGTCGTGGATGATGATCGCACCCGCCGCGCCCTGGCGTCCGGCTTCCTCGTATTTATAGGTCCAGCGGCCATAGAAGGTCATCGCCTTACCGTTGAACGGACCCTCGAGCGTTTCCGCGCCGAAATCGGGATCGTTGACGAGGATGACCGCGGTCTTGCCCGTCATGTCCAGCCCGGCATAGTCGTTCCAGCCCTTCTCGGGGGCGTTGATGCCATAGCCGACGAAGACCAGTTCGCTGTCCTCGAGCGTGGTCTGGACATCCTCGCGATAGGTCACTCCGACCCAGTCGCTGGCATAGGCCAGTTCCATCGCCTCGCCTGCGCCGCCCGCAATCGTCAGCGGCGCGTAATTCTTGCCGGTGATCTCGACCAGCGGGACATCCTGCACCCAGCTGCCGTTATTGCCCGGCTCGAGGCCTGCCTTCTCGAATTCCTCGATCAGATAGGCAACGGTCTTTTCCTCGCCCGGCGTACCCGGTGCACGGCCTTCGAATTCGTCCGAGGACAGCCGTTCGGTGACGCGCTTCATCGTCTCTTCGGACAGTGTGCCGTCGGCGACTTCGGGCAGGTCGAGCCCGGTGTCCGCGCCTGCATCGGGATCCAGCCCCATGTCGCAGGCGGACAGCACCAGCGCCGCGCTCGCGGCAAGGATGAAGCGTTTCATCGCAGAGGTTCCTCTTCTCACATCTCGCATTGCGCGCGCTTGTGTCAGCATGGCGGGACGAGGGCAAGCTTGCGCGGGCGCGCAGGCGGCGGCAGGGATGCCGGCGATGGCTGCCGACTGGACCTCCGCGCTGAACCGCGCCCGCGACCATGCGCCCTTCCTTGCGCGCGTGCTGGAGCGCCGACCGGACTTGGCCCGGATGCTGGCCGAGGGCGCGGGCGAAGAGGCGCTGCTGGCGGCCAAGCAGGTCGCGGAAGCCGACGTGGCAACGGCGCTGCGGCGCGAACGTCTGGGTCTGGCGCTGGTGCTGGCGGTAGGCGACCTCGCGGGGGCCTTCGATCTCGAGAAGGTCATGCGCGAACTGTCGACCTTTGCCGACCGCGCGCTGCATGCGGCGCTTGCGGCGGCGATTCGCAAGCGCGTGCCCGATGCCGAGCCAGCGGGAATGATCGGCCTCGCGCTGGGCAAGCATGGCGCGGGCGAGCTCAACTATTCCTCCGACATCGACCCCATCCTGCTCTACGAGCCCGAGCAGCTACCTCGGCGCGAGCGCGACGAACCGGGCGAGGCGGCCCAGCGCTATGCGCGCGAAACGGTGCGGCTGCTGTCGGATGTCACCAGCGAAGGCTACGTCTTCCGGGTCGATCTGCGCCTGCGCCCGGCAGCCGAAGTCAGTCCGCTGGCGATCTCGCTCGACTCGGCCATCACGCATTACGAAAGTTCGGCACTGGCGTGGGAGCGCGCGGCGTTCATTCGTGCGCGGGCCTGTGCGGGCGACATCGGTGCAGGCGAGGCGTTCCTCGACCATATCCGCCCCTTCGTCTGGCGCCGCAGCCTCGACTTCGGTGCGATCGACGAGGTCCGCCGCCTGACCCACCGCATCCGCGACGAACAGCGCGGGCCCCGGGTTCCGGAGCCGGGCTACAACCTCAAGCTGGGGCGCGGCGGTATTCGCGAGATCGAATTCTTCGCCCAGACGCATCAGTTGATCCATGGCGGGCGCGACCCCTCGCTGCGGGTCCGCGGAACGCGCGCGGCGCTCGATGCGCTAGCCGCGACCGGCCGGATATCCTCGGCGGATGCGCAAGCGCTGGGCCAAAGCTACGACGGTCTGCGCACGATCGAGCACCGGCTGCAGATGGTCGGCGACAAGCAGACGCATACGCTCCCTGCGGGGGAAGCGCTGGACACGGCCGCGCGGCTGCACGGACTGGATGGCGGCGCCGCGCTGATTGCGCTGGTGGAGGATCTCGCCCGCCCGGTCGCCGAACGGTTCGATGCCCTGCTCGACGAGGACCGGATATCGGTCCCCAAGAGCGCGCCGCATGTCGTGGCGGACACCGGCGCCGCGCCCGACATCCCGGTCGAACTGGTCGAACGGATGAGCCAGTGGACTGGGGGGCGGTATCCGGCGCTGCGCAGCACCGCCGCGCTCAGCGCCTTCGAGGCGATCCGCCCCGACCTGCTGTCCTCGATCGCGGATTCGCCCGACCCCGCGGCTGCCGCAGTGCGCTGGGAAAGCCTGATCGCGCGCCTGCCGAGCGCGATCAACCTGTTCCGCCTGCTCGAAGCGCGCCCCGGCCTGTTCGCGCTGATTGCCGATTGCCTGACGCTCGCGCCGCCACTGGCCGAGGATTTGTCGCAGCGGCCCGAACTGCTCGACGCGCTGATCGACCGTACAGCGCTCGACCTGCCGGGCAGTGTTGCCGAGCTCGCAGCGCACATGGGCCGGCGCGAACGCGGCGACGATTACGAGATGCAGCTCGACCGGCTGCGCGTGGTCACAGGCGAAACCCGCTTCGCGCTCGCCGTGCAACTGGTGGAGGCGGCACATGATCCGCTGGCCATCGCTGCCGGGCTTGCGCGGACGGCAGAGGCCGCCTTGCAGGTCGCGGTGGCGGCGGCCGAGGAGGAATTTGCCGCAAAGCATGGCCGGATCGCGGGCAGCGAACTTGTTGTCGTCGGGCTGGGGCGGCTGGGCGGCGGGGTGCTGACTCATGCGTCCGATCTCGACATCGTCTATCTTTTCACCGGCACGCATGAAGGCGAATCGGATGGCGAGCGCCCGCTTGGCGCAACGCTCTATTTCAATCGTCTCGCCCAGCGGGTTACCGCCGCGCTCAGCGTACCGACAGCGCAGGGCGCGCTTTACGAAGTCGACACGAGGCTGCGACCACAGGGCAATCAGGGACCGCTTGCGGCCAGCGTGGAGAGCTTTGCGCGCTACCAGCGCGAGGATGCCTGGACGTGGGAGCATATGGCGCTCACTCGCGCACGGGTGCTGGTGGGGAGCGAGGCCGCGCGTGCCGAGGTCGGCGAATTGGTGACGTCGATCCTGTGCCGCGAACGCGATCCCGATAGCCTGCGCAAAGACGTGCTCACGATGCGCGGCGAGATGGCGGCGCACAAATCGGCCAAGGGACCGCTCGATGCCAAGCTGCTGCGCGGCGGGCTCGTCGATATCGAATTCCTGGTGCACTACCTGCAATTGCGCGATCGCGCTGCGCTTGGCCCCGATCTGGGGCCGGTCATCGGCAAGCTGGTCGCCGCGGGCAAACTGCCGCCCGCGCTTGCAGGCGCGCACCGCTTGATGACGCGGCTGCTGGTCGGTACGCGGCTGCTCGCGCCCGACCTGGCCCGCCCCAATCCCGCGGCCGCGGCGCTGCTGGCGCGGCAGAGCGGGTGCGGCGACTATGCGGATCTGACGCATTGCCTGCGCGCGGCGCGTCACGATGTAGCCGCGGCATGGCAGGATGTGTTCGGCGAAACCCTGGAGATGGACGAATGACCAAGACCTATGGCGAAGGCGATGCCTTTCCCGATTTCACCATGGAAACGCCCGATGGCGGCACGCTGACCAAGGCCGACCTGGCGGGAAAGAAGGCGGTGATCTTCTTCTACCCCAAGGACAACACCCCGGGCTGCACCACCGAGGCGAAGGATTTCTCCGCCCTCAAGCCCGAGTTCGACAAGGCGGGCGCGGCGCTGCTCGGGGTCAGCAAGGATTCGGCGAAGAAGCACCAGAACTTCATCGCCAAGCACGATCTCACCGTCGCGCTCGCAACCGATGCGGCCGAGGGCGGGCTCTCGGATACGCTCGGCGTATGGGGCGAGAAGCAGATGTATGGGAAAACCTTCATGGGGATGATCCGCTCGACCTATCTGCTCGACGAGAAGGGCCGGATTCAGCGCGTCTGGCCGAAGGTAAAGGTCAAGGGCCACGCGGAAGAGGTGCTCGCGGCGGTCCGCGGCGGCTGACGTGTCTCCTCGCCGCTACCGATCTGCCGCGCTGGATTCAGGCGGCTGTCGGTGCGCGGCGCGCTGAACCGAGGGGCAGCAGCCCTCCGCCACACTACGGGGCGCGAGGGCAGGCGGTCCGGTGCGGAATGCGATTCGCCGGTAGAAGCGAAAAGCGGCCCGCGAGGGCGAGTGACGTTCTAAGCCCATGAATTCAGGGCACATATTCTCAAACGAATCATTGACCGGGCAATCGCCCTTATTGCGATCGGCCCGAAGCGTTTTCACGGCTCCGGAACGCCGTTCAGTGGTAACCTACAGAAAATAAAGCGAAAAATCGCCGGGTCCGGGTCTCTTGGGAGCGGCAGGGGTAGCGGTAAACGACTCAACGCGTTTCGCAGGCAACCTGCCGCGCGGTTCCTGCGCAGCTATTGCTTGATTAACTTTTCTGCCGATAACCCAAACTCACAAGAAGCCGGGGGGTTCCGGCGCAGACTGAAAAGGGCGGAAACGGCCGGGACGCCGGGATCGCCAAAAATCGAACAGGCGCGCAAAGCGCCGGATGGACGGGTTAGCATGATCACCAAGCGCACTTCGCTTGTTCTCGCATTGATGGCTGGTTTCGGTATTGCCGCCGCTCCGGCCCATGCGCAGGAAACCAACGCCGCGGCCGCTGTCGGCGCGATCGACATGAGCAAGGTCACTGCACCCGCCCAGGCTGGCGACGACGCGCAGTTCCAGCAGCTATTCGCCAAGTGGGACGAACTCGATCGTACGACCCCGGCCGCTGCCCGGGTTTCGGTGCCGTCGCGCATGCCGCTCGACGACACGCGGCTGACCAGCGATTACGGCATGCGGACCCACCCTGTGCTCGGCGGTCGCCGCAGCCACAAGGGTGTCGACCTGTCCGCGCCGACCGGTACGCCGATCTATGCAACTGCGGATGGTTACATCAGCAAGGCGGAATGGTTCTCGAGCTACGGCAAATATGTCTCGATCGAACACGGCGCGAACCTGCAGACCCGCTTCGCGCATATGTCGGATATCGCGGTGACTGCGGGAAGCCGCGTCAAGAAGGGCGACATCATCGGCTATGTCGGTTCGACCGGCCGTTCGACCGGCCCGCACCTGCATTATGAAGTCCGCATCGACGGCAAGGCGGTCAACCCGGTTCCCTATATGGTCGAATCGGAAGCACAGCGCGCTTTCGCGCTCGCCACCGGCCAGGGCGGCCAGGGTGACGGCGAAGAATAAGATTTTAGCCCTTCAAGGGTCGCAAAAGGGGCGGTGGGAGCGATCCTGCCGCCTTTTTTCTTGCCCATGCGAGAGGCTTGGGTAGGTTTCTTCTCGAAACTGGACGAGTCCGCGGCAGAACGTCGGACCGGCAGACAGGAGAGAGAAGCCCATCATGCACCCCATTACCCATGCGCAGACGCGCCCCGACCATCCCGCGATGATCATGGCGGGCAGCGGCCAGACCGTGACCTTCGCGGAAATGGACGCCTATGCGAACCGCTTTGCGCAGTTGCTGCGGGCACGCGGGCTCAAGCGCGGCGACCATTTCGCAGTGCTGATGGAAAACAATGTCCATTACCTGCAGGTGGTGTGGGGCTCGCAGCGTGCGGGCACGATGATGGTGCCGATCTCGACCCGGCTGACCGCGCCGGAGATCTGCTACATCCTTAAGGATGCGGGAGCCAAGTTCCTGCTCACCAGCACGCGCTATGCCGAGGCGATCGAGGGCATCCGCGACGAATGCGCCGACCTGCCGCTGCTGATCGTCGATGGCGAGGGCGAGGAAGATTACGAAGCCGCGCTCGCCGCGCAGCCTGCCGAGCCGATCGCCGACCAGGCGCCGGGACAGTACATGCTCTATTCCTCGGGCACCACCGGACGGCCCAAGGGGGTCAAGCCCGCGCCGCCCGAGGACGACGACATCCTCGCGACCAATCCGCTGATGGGCCTCGCGGTGATGGGCGCCGGCATGCCCGCCGATGGCAGCATGGTCTATCTCTCGCCCGCGCCGCTCTATCACGCCGCACCGATCGGCTGGTGCACCACCGCCCAGCGGCTTGGCGGCACGGTCGTGGTGATGGAGAAGTTCGATCCCGAGCACGCGCTCGAGACGATCGAGAAATACAAGATCACCGACAGCCAGTGGGTGCCGACGCATTTCGTGCGCATGCTCAAGCTCGATCCCGAGGTGCGCACGCGCTACGATCTCTCCAGCCACCAGCGTGCGCTGCATGCTGCCGCGCCCTGCCCAGTGCCGATCAAGCGCGAGATGATCGAGTGGTGGGGCCCGATCATCAACGAGTATTACGCCGGCTCCGAAGGCGTCGGCATGACGCTGATCAAGGCCGAGGACTGGCTGACCCATCCCGGCAGCGTCGGCAAGGCGATCCACGGCACGCTGCATGTCTGCGATGCCGAGGGGGAAGAGGTCCCCGTGGGCCAGGACGGATTGCTCTATTTCGAGAACGATCTCATCCCTACCTATCACAACGATCCCGAGAAGACGCGCGAAGCGATGCATCCCAAGGGCTGGATGACGCTGGGCGACATCGGCCATGTCGACGAGGACGGCTTCCTCTACCTCACCGACCGCAAGAGCCACATGATCATCTCGGGCGGGGTCAACATCTACCCGCAGGAGATCGAGAACCTGCTGGTTACGCATGACAAGGTGATGGACGCGGCGGTGATCGGTGCGCCCTGCCCCGATTTCGGCGAGAAGGTGGTCGCGGTGGTGCAGCCGATCGACATGGCCGAGGCGGGCGATGCGCTCGAGGCCGAATTGCGCGATTTCCTCGCTCCCAGCCTGTCCAAGATCAAGATGCCCAAGCTGTTCGACTTCCGCGCGCAGCTCCCGCGCGAGGCCAATGGCAAGCTGTACAAGCGCGAATTGCGCGACGAATTCCAGAAGGCGGCCGAACAGCAGACGGAGCAGGCGTGATGGCGGCGCAGGACCGGCCCCGGCTCGATCCGGCCACCGCCCGCGCGGTGATCGACCCGCAGAGCTATGCCGAATGGGACGGCCTGCTCGACACGTTCGACCGCCTGCGCGAGGATACCCCCGTCGCCTGGGTCGAGCCGGCCGAAGATGCGGTGCACCCGCCCTTCTGGCTGGTCACGCGCTATGACGATGTGATGCGCATGTCAAAGGACAATGCGACCTTCCTCAACAACCCGCACAGCGTCGTCTTCAGCCTGACCGAGGGGATCGAGTTCGCCAAGGCGCTCACCGGCGGCAGCGAACACATGGTCGCCAGCCTCGTCACCTTCGATGCGCCGGTCCACATGAAGTACCGCAAGCTGACGCAGGAATGGTTCATGCCCAAGAACCTGCGCGGCGTGGAGGACGAGATCCGCGGCATCGCGCATGCGGCGGTCGACCGGCTGCTGGCGGGCGGCGGCGAGGCGGATTTCGTGAAGACCGTTTCGGCACCCTATCCGCTGCATGTGGTGATGCAGATCCTCGGCGTGCCCGAGGAAGACGAGCCGCGCATGCTGACGCTCACGCAGCAGATGTTCGGCGGCAGCGACGAAGACCTCAACCAGTCGGGGATGAAGGACCTCCCGCCCGAGGCGATCACCCAGCTGGTGGCAGGCGCGGTCAAGGACTTCGAGGCCTATTTCGCCAAGCTCACTGCGCAGCGCCGCGCCAACCCCACCGCCGATGTTGCCAGCACCATCGCCAATGCGGTGGTCGACGGCGAACCGCTCAACGACCGCGACATGATGGGCTATTACATCATCCTCGCCGCCGCGGGGCACGACACCACCAGCGCCAGCACTGCGGGCGCGATGCTCGCACTGGCGCAGGACGCTGAGCAATGGGCGCGGGTGCGCGCCGATCGCAGCCTGCTGCCCGGCATCGTCGAGGAAGCGATCCGCTGGACCACGCCGGTGCAACACTTCATGCGCACTGCGGCTGAGGACACCGAGGTCGGCGGGCAGGCCATCGCGAAGGGCGACTGGCTGATGATGAACTATGTCGCCGCCAATCACGATCCGGCGCATTTCGACGATCCGCGCCGCTTCGACGCCGCGCGCAGCCCCAACCGCCACCTCGCCTTCGGCGCGGGCGCGCACCAGTGCCTCGGCCTGCATCTCGCCCGGCTCGAAATGCGCATCCTGTTCGAAGTGCTGCTCGACCGGATCGAGACCGTCGAACTGGCGGGCGAGCCCGAGCGGTCCAAATCGACCTTCGTCGGCGGGCTCAAGACGCTGCCGCTGCGCTTCACTGCGGCCTGAAAAGGCATCCCGGAGGACCACAAAACGCGTTTGCGGAAAGCGTGACCTTCCGCCGCTTCACGGCGCAGCCCGCGCGCTTGCGTGCGGACTGCACTTGGCGGGATGTGACCTTCCATTCGAGCCTGCTCCACGATGTATTGGCCTGCCGCTGCGGGCGATCTTGGACGCGACCACGGCCATGTTATCACGCGCCGGACCAGTAGGAAAATCGAACTCGGTTCGTCGCATATTTGTGTCGAAAAAGCGCGATTTCCGCTAAGAAACAGGTGTGAAAACAAGTCGGAAGCGAGAAGCCTTCGTCCTTTGAGGCCGAATTTGTCCCTCTGGCTGTAACTATAGTTGAGAGCCGGGGGGTCATGTCGATATTCGAAGCACACAACATGCCGTTCGCCGCGGCATTCGTCTTGGTCTTGCTGCTTGCACTAGTTCAGGCGATTGGTCTCGGCGACATGTTCGGCGGCGACGCGGAGGTCGATCCGTCGACCGGTGTCGAGGTCGATTCCGGTATGCAGCCAGGGGCGCTGGACGGGATATTCACCTTGCTGGGCATCGGCCGGGTCCCGCTGACCATCTGGCTTGCGGTGTTCCTGTTCGGCTTTGCCGCAATCGGGGTATCGATCCAGTCACTGTCGGATAACCTGCTCGGTGCGCCGCTGTACCGCTGGGTCGCCGCGATCGTCGCTGCCGCGGCCGCCCTGCCGCTGACCGGGATGCTGGCACGGCCGCTGGGCGCGATCCTGCCAAAGGATGAAACCAGCGCGGTCAGTACCGACACGCTACTCGGGCGCCGCGGGACCATCACCGACGGGATCGCCCGTCGGGGTTCGCCCGCTCGCGCCCGGGTGCAGGATGCGCACGGACAGGCCCACCATGTCATGGTCGAGCCACACGAGCCGTCCAGCGAGATATACGCCGGCGACGAAATCCTGCTCGTGCGCCGTGAAGGTCGCCAGTTCTACGCCACTGCGCTCGCCGAGCGCCGCCTCTCGCCGCAGGCGTGACGCGCTTACCATGATTCGCAATTCATCACCGAGGAGAACCAATGGAAACCCTGCCTGAAGTCGTAGTTTGGGGCGGAGGCGGTCTTGCCGTTTTCCTCGTCATCGCACTCACGATAACGCGCCTGTACCGGCGCGCGTCGAAGGAGATCGCCTTCGTTCGGACCGGCGTCGGCGGCGAAAAGGTCGTCATGAATGGCGGCGCCCTGGTGCTGCCCGTCTTCCACGAGACCATGCCGGTCAATATGAACACGCTGGTGCTGCCGGTGGTCCGGCGCGATGGCGAGGCGCTGATCACGCTCGACCGCCTGCGGATCGATGTGAAGGCCGAGTTCTATGTCCGCGTCCGCCCCGATGCCGGAGCGATCGCGATGGCCGCGCAGACGCTTGGCCAGCGCACGATGCAACCCGAAATGCTCAAGGACCTGGTCGAAGGCAAATTCGTCGATGCGCTGCGTTCGGTCGCAGCCGGTATGAGCATGAATGAGTTGCACGAACAGCGCGCCGATTTCGTCCAGAAGGTGCAGCAGGTTTCGTCGAACGACTTGGCCATGAACGGGCTGGAACTCGAATCGGTCTCGCTCACCGGGCTCGACCAGACCAGCATCGAGCATTTCAACGCCAACAACGCCTTCGATGCCGAAGGCCTGACCAAGCTGACCGAGCAGATCGAGGCGCGCAAAAAGCTGCGCAACGACATCGAGCAAGACACGCGCGTGCAGATGGAGACCAAGAATCTCGAGGCCGATTCACGGAGCTTCGAGATCGGTCGCGACAAGGAATATGCGCGCCTCCAGCAGGAGCGTGAGGTGGAAATCCGCCGCGCCGCGCAGGCTTCGGAAATCGCCCGCGAACAGGCCGAGCGTAGCCGCGAAGCCGATGCCGCGCGGATCGAGGCCAAGAAGCAGGTCGATGCGCAGCAGATCGAGGCTGACCGCCTTGTCGAGGAAGCCCGGATCGACCAGCATCGCGCCCTCGAAATCGCCCGCCAGGAACAGCAGATCGCGGTGCAGAACAAGAGCCGCGAGGAAAGCCAGGCCAAGGCCGAGGCCGACGAGGCCCGCTCGAAGGCGGTGGCCGCGGAGGAGCAGGTCGCCACCAGCCGTGAAACCGAGATTGCCGAGCGTATGAAGCGCATCGAACTGATCGAGGCTTCGAAACAGGCCGAGCGTGACGCAATCAAGATCCGCGTCGATGCCGAAGCGGAAAAGGACGCGGCGTCGAACCGGGCCGAGGCCGCGCGCCGCGAAGCCGAGGGCGAAGCCGAAGCCGAGAAGCTGCGCGCCGAGGCCGCACGCGTCCGCTTCGAGGTCGAGGCTGCCGGCCAGAAGGCGATCAACGAAGCTGCCAACATTCTGTCGTCAGGCCAGATCAGCCTGCAGACCAAGATGGCACTGCTCAAGGTGTTGCCCGAAGTCATTCGCGAAAGTGCGAAGCCGATGGAGGCGATCGACAGCATCAAGATCGTGCAGGTCGATGGTCTGACCAATGGCGGAGGCAAGGCGGGGGCGCCAGCGGGCAGCAATGGCTCGGGCAATCTCGCCACCGATGCGGTCAGCGCCGCGCTGGCCTATCGGGCGCAGGCGCCGGTGCTCGACGGACTGATGAAGGAGTTGGGTCTCGATGGTTCGTCGCTCGACAGTCTCGTCAAAGGACCGGCGGCGGCAGAAACCGCGCCGCGCCTGGCAGAGGTGCTCGACGACATAGCGGAACAGGTCGAGGAGGCCGAAGCCAAGGCACCGGCGAAGCCGGAAGCCACAAAGGGCGAAGACGCTCCGGCGGCATAGCTCGCGAACTTAGGTAATTGGGAAAGGGGGTGCTGCGGCGCCCCCTTTTTCGTCGCTATTCGCTGAGCAACCGCTCCGCCATTGCGCGCACCTCGGCGCCCATGTCTTCGCGTTCGAGTGCCAGTGCCAGCGTCGCTTCGACGAAGCCGGTCTTGCTGCCGCAGTCGAAGCGACGGCCGGCGAAGGTGGCGGCGTGGAAGGGCTGGTTGCCGATCATTTTCGCCATTGCGTCGGTCAGCTGGATTTCCCCGCCCGCGCCCTTGCCCTGGTCCTTGAGCACGCCCATCACCTCGGGCTGGAGGATGTAGCGGCCCGAGATGATCTTGTTCGACGGCGCCTCGTCCACCGGGGGTTTTTCGACCAGCCCGGTCACCTCGGTCAGCGTCTCGGACAGCTGGGCGCCCGGCGCGATCACGCCATAGCTCGACACTTCGTCATGCGGCACTTCGAGCACCGAGATCAGATTGCCGCCGACCTCTTCATAGGCTTCGACCATCTGCTTCATGCAGCCGGTGCCGCCGCCCTTGGCCGCCACCATCAGCTCGTCGGGCAGGAGGATGGCGAATGGATCGTCGCCGACGATCGCGCGCGCGCACCAGATCGCATGGCCCAGCCCCAGCGGCACCTGCTGGCGTACGGTGATGATATCGCCCGGCGTGGCGCGGGTGGGTTCGAGCACCGAGAGGTCCTTGCCGCGCTCCGCCATGGTGGTTTCGAGTTCGAAGGCGACATCGAAATGCTCGACGATCGCGGTCTTGCCGCGGCCGGTGACGAAGATGATCTGCTCGATCCCCGCCTCGCGCGCCTCGTCCACCGCATACTGGATCAGCGGACGGTCGACGATCGGCAGCAATTCCTTGGGGATCGCCTTGGTCGCGGGGAGAAAGCGGGTTCCGAGACCGGCGACGGGAAACACCGCCTTCTTGATCGGTTTACGGGCTGACATCTGTGTTGCTCCTGCCTGTTTGCGCGGCCAATTTCGCGCGGGGGCGCACGCGATCGGCCGACGATACATCCGCTGGCGCGGCGCTGCGACGCTATCGTGACGCTTGCCAGCATGACGCGCGAGGGTAAAGCACGGTTCCATGGACAAACTGATCATTCGCGGCGGTAACCGCCTGTCGGGGACCATCCCCATTTCGGGCGCCAAGAATGCCGCGCTCACGCTGATACCCTGCGCGTTGCTGACCGAGGAGGCGCTGACGCTGCGCAATTTGCCGCGGCTGGCCGATATCGACGGCTTCCAGCACCTGATGACGCAGTTCGGCGTCAGCCATACGATTCCCGGCAAGCGGCCCGAGGACTTCGGCCGCAACGTCACGCTCGAGGCGATGCGGATCACCAGTTCGGTCGCGCCCTACGATCTGGTGCGCAAGATGCGCGCCTCGATCCTCGTGCTCGGCCCGCTGCTCGCGCGCACCGGCGAGGCGACCGTGTCGCTGCCCGGCGGCTGCGCAATCGGCAACCGCCCGATCGACCTCCACCTCAAGGCGCTCGAAGCCTTCGGCGCGCATATCGAACTGGCGCAGGGCTATGTGAAGGCGATGGCGCCCGATGGCGGACTGCCCGGCGGCGAGTTCGACTTCCCCGTGGTCTCGGTCGGCGCGACCGAGAATGCGCTGATGGCGGCGGTGCTGTGCAAGGGCACCAGCCGGCTGGTCAACGCCGCGCGTGAGCCCGAGATCGTCGATCTGTGCAATTTGCTCACCGCGATGGGCGCGGAGATCGAGGGGATCGGGACCTCCGAGCTGACGATCCACGGGGTGCGCAAGCTGCACGGCGCGACCTACCGCGTGATGCCCGACCGGATCGAGGCGGGCTCCTATGCCTGCGCGGCGGCGATCACCGGCGGCGAAGTGCGGCTCGAGGGTGCCGATGCGGGCGACATGGGCTCGACGCTGCACGCTTTGCGCAACATCGGGGTCGAGATCGAAAGCGACAAGCACGGTATCAACGTGGCCGCGAACGGGCCGCTCAAGGCGCATAACCTCACCACGGCCCCCTTCCCGGGGCTGGCCACCGACATGCAGGCGCAATTGATGAGCCTGCTGACCCGCGCCGAGGGCACCAGCGTGCTCAAGGAAACGATCTTCGAGAACCGCTTCATGCATGTGCCCGAACTGGCGCGGATGGGCGCGGATATCGAAACCGAGGGGCGCACGGCGATCGTTCGCGGTCCGGTGGACCTCACCGGCGCGGAAGTGATGGCGACAGATCTGCGCGCTTCGATGAGCCTGGTGATCGCGGGGCTCGCCGCGGCAGGCGAGACCACCGTGCGCCGTC
Organism: Qipengyuania sp. HL-TH1; assembly: GCF_036365825.1. NCBI lineage: Bacteria > Pseudomonadati > Pseudomonadota > Alphaproteobacteria > Sphingomonadales > Erythrobacteraceae > Qipengyuania > Qipengyuania profunda. The sequence goes on along the minus strand of NZ_CP142675.1, from coordinate 2,672,315 downwards.
TCTACCACCTCGACCGCGGTTATGAGCGGCTGGAAGAGAAGCTCCAGCTGGTCGGCGCAGATGTCGAACGGGTGGGCGACGAATGAGCGCTGGCTGACGGACCTTTCGGGCGATCCGCGCGTTGGGTCGCCAAGGAAGGAGTTCTCATATGTTACTCAAGCTCATGGCGCTCGGCGGTATCGGATATGCCGGTTATCGCTATCTCGAAAAGAACAAGTCCAAGGCGGCGTTTGCCGACAACCAGGGCGATGCATCGATCCGCGACGCAGGTCCCGAATCGATGCGCGACAAGCCCGACGGGACCTGGACCAAGGCCGATGAGGAAAGCGACGAAAGCTTTCCCGCGAGCGATCCGCCCGCCAATTACTGATCAGGCGGTTTGAACTGCCGAAGGGGCGGTTGGCGTAAGCCAGCCGCCCTTTTCATAGGTGACCAGCCAGATGCAGATCGCCCCCGCCAGTCCCGGCGGGGTTTCGGCGCGGATTCGTTCGGCGTCGATCTGCGCAACCAGCGCATTGATCGACTGGTTGCGCATCCGCGCCGCGGTGGTGAGCTTGTCCCAGAACAGCGGTTCGAGGCTGATCGAGGTGCGGTGTCCGTCGATGCGGACCGAGTATTTCTTGGGGGGGTGGTAAGGGGGCATTTCCATAGGCCGCGCGCCCTACAACGCTCGGGCCGGGGCCGATACGATTTTTTTGGGGTGTGCGGTGAACCGTGCCGCGCCTAAGTTTCGGGCATGGCTGAAGGCTATGACGCGCTTACCGAAAAGGAGAAGGAAACGCTGCGCCTGATGGCGCGGGGGCACGATGCCAAGTCGGCCGCGAGCGCGCTATCGCGGTCGGTACACACGATCAACGAGCGGCTGCGCGGGGCGCGGCGGAAGCTGGCGGTAACCAGCAGCCGCGAGGCGGCACGGCTGGTGCTCGACCGCGAAGGCGGACCCCACGAAAATTTTGCGGACAAGGATTTGGGGGGAGACCCGCGTGCCGGTTCGGATGATCAACCGGGCAGCAGGCGCAAGGGTGCCTGGCTAATCGGAGGAATCCTCATGTCCGTACTGACCGCAGCGCTGCTGCTCTTCACGCCCCTCGCCTCGGATGGCGCGGGCTCTCCCGATGCCGAAACCGCGGCGCGCGACGCAGCGGTCGAGTCTGCCGCGCGAAGCTGGCTCGTGCTTGGCGATGCCGGAAACTGGCAGGCGAGCTACGATGCGGCGGGCGACAGTTTCCGCTCGGCCAACAGCGTTGCGGGATGGGCCGCGGCGTCGGAGCAGGCCCGGGTTCCGCTGGGCGCCGTGGTGGCGCGCAATCTGGCGACGATCCGCTACCTCAACGCGCCGCCGCACGGCTATCAGGAAGTCACCTTCCATACGCGTTTCGCCAACAAGCCTGACGCGATGGAAACGGTCACGCTGGTGAAGGAAGATGGCCAATGGAAGGTCGTCGGTATCCTGATCGACTGAACCGACCGACCACCGGGGGGTGCGCCGGCAGCCCCCATGGCCATCAATACATGTGCTGACCGCATTGATGCTCATCGTCGAGCCGGTCACGAATGCGGCATGTTCGGAGCACAGGAAGCTGACCCCGCGGGCGATCTCGCTGGCCTTGCCCAGTCGCCCGACGGGGATCTTGGCGACGATCTTCTCGAGCACCGGTTCGGGGACGGCGGCGACCATGTCGGTGTCGATATAGCCCGGCGCGATCGCGTTGACGGTGATCCCGAAGCGCGCGCCTTCCTGCGCCAGCGCCTTGGTGAAGCCGTGAATCCCGCTTTTGGCGGCGGCGTAGTTGACTTGGCCATATTGTCCGGCCTGGCCATTGATCGACCCGATGTTGACGATGCGGCCCCATCCGCGTTCTTTCATCCCCGCGAAGGTGGCCTTGGCGGTGTTGAAACAGCCGCCCAGATTGGTGCGCATGACCGCGTCCCAGTCCGCGTAGCTCATCTTGAGCAGCGTGCCGTCGCGGGTGATCCCGGCATTGTTGACCACCACGTCGATCGGGCCATGCTGCTCGGCGATGCTTGCGCAGGCCGCTGCGACAGCCTCGGGGTCGCCGACATCGAACTTGCTCGTGGGGATGCCGGTTTTTTCAGTGAAACGCTGGGCGGCTTTGTCATTGCCGGCGTAATTGGCGATCACGGTAAAACCGCGCTCGTCGCGCAGGCGTTCGCAGACTGCGCGGCCGATCCCGCGTGTGCCCCCGGTTACAATAGCCACCCGTGACATAGTCGATTCTCCCCGGCATTCCCTAGCGTTGCGGCGAGCCTAGGCCAGCGACGTGGCGCACGCCAAGGCCCAACGCCAAGCGGCGCTGCGATGCAATCGTATTTTCGGGTGGGGTCTGCTTAGAAGCTGACGCGCGTGCCGACGTAGACGGCTTGGTCGTCCTCGAGCCCGTCGGTCAGCGGTGCAAGCCGGTTGCTGTCTTTCGACAGGCGGACACCGGCGGTCACGTTGAGATTGCCGACCACGCGGTAGGAGGTGCTGAGATCGACGCTCTGGTTGCCTGCGCCTTCGAGTGTGCGCGGCGAGCGGCCGGCCTTGTCTTCCTTCTCGAGCGCGAGGCGCGAATCGAAGCGGCCCGGCTTGGCGGGCTTGTCGCCCTTGTCGAGGGCGTAGCTGGCGAGGTCGGGCATGCCCATGTCGCGCAGGCCGACAGAAACGGTCGCCGGCTTGGCGGGCTGGGCGAAGCTCTGATAGCCGCGCGCCACACCCAGATTGTAGCTGGTCTGGCTGATCGCGAGCACGCGTTCGCGGCTGTCGGCGGTGCCGGCCGAATCGATAGCGCTGCGGACCGAGATCGCGCGGGCCATGGCGTCGTCGACGCGGACCGCGACGGTCACCGTGCGGTCCTTGGTCAGCACCGGCTTGTTCGCCGGGGTGAAACGCAGGCCGTCTTCACCCATCACGGCGGCGACGCGCGCAGCAAGCTGCGGATCGACCTTGGCCGGGGTAAAGCGCAGATAGGATACGGTTTCGGGAAGCTCCGCTGCCGCGCTGGTCTGCACCACGGCGAGACCGGCCGCGGGTATCGCCAGCGACAGACCGGCAACAGCCAGCGCCGCGGGTACGAACCGCGCCTTGCCCTGACTTTTCACCGAACGTGCCATCGCGAACGAGCTTCCCTTGTTTCTCGGGACTAAAGGCAGAACCGCCCTGAACGGTTCCTGACTTTTACGCCCTGGCGGGGCGAGTCCCTTGTTTGTGACAGCCAAGGTAGCACTCGCGCACCCGATGGCCAGCTTTTCCACAGCGGTTCCGCGCGATTGGCGAAAAGTGTTGCGCAGTATCCACAAGCACTTGGCAGAAGGTGCGCGGGCCGCGCGCATGGATTAAGCCCGCATTCACGGGCGCAAGGCTGTGTGAGGCCCCGATGGCCTATGCCTTGCTCCCAAGCGTGCAGGCTTTATAGAGCCAAGCAATCTGCAGGATACCAAGGATCGACATGAGCGCTTTCGCAACCATTCGCCGCCCCGCAACCATCGCCGTTGCGACCGCCGCCTCGCTGGGCCTCGCGGCATGCGGTGGCGGGCGTGAGCGGCCGCAGGCGGACATTGCCGCGGCGCAGGTCACCACCATCGGGGTCAATTCCTACCTCTGGCGCGCCTCGCTCGATGCGGTGAGCTTTGCCCCGCTGCTCCAGGCCGACAGCAATGGCGGCGTGATCGTGACCGACTGGTATGCCAATCCGAGCAATCCGGGCGAACGGGTCAAGATGACCGTCACCATCCTCGATTCCGATCTGCGCGCCGATGCGCTGCGCGTAGCGGCCAGCCGCCAGGTCAACCAGTCGGGCACGTGGGTCGATGCGCCGGTCCAGGCGGCTACCGTGCAGAAGCTGGAAGACATCATCCTGACCAAGGCGCGCGAACTGCGCCGCGAAGCGGTCAGCTGATCGCGGGGGCGCAGCCTTAAAGCGCCTTCCCATAGCCGGTAAAATCCGTAAACGCCGCTCGCATGAGCAGCGAAACCCGTTTCGATCCCGCCAGCGCCGATGCGCGCTGGCAAAGCGCGTGGGACCAGGCGCAGACCTTCCGCGCGGATAGCAATTCCCCCAAGCCCAAGAGCTACGTGCTCGAGATGTTTCCCTATCCCTCGGGGCGCATCCATATCGGCCATGTGCGCAATTACACGATGGGCGACGTGCTGGCGCGCTACAAGAAGGCGGTGGGACACGAGGTGCTGCACCCGATGGGCTGGGACGCCTTCGGCATGCCCGCGGAAAACGCGGCAATGGAAAAGGGTGTCCACCCGGGCGGCTGGACCCGCGACAATATCGAACACATGAAGGCGCAGCTGAAGCGTCTCGGCTTCGCGCTGGACTGGTCGCGGGAATTGGCGACCTGCGAACCCGATTACTACGGGCACGAGCAGGCGCTGTTCATCGATCTCTACGAGGCGGGCCTCGTCTATCGCAAGGAAAGCGAGGTCAATTGGGACCCGGTCGACATGACCGTGCTCGCCAATGAACAGGTCATCGACGGCAAGGGCTGGCGCAGCGGCGCCGAGGTCGAGAAACGCAAGCTGAGCCAGTGGTTCCTCAAGATCACCGACTTCGCCGAAGAGCTGCTCGAAGGGCTCGGCAGCCTCGAGAACTGGCCCGACAAGGTCCGGCTCATGCAGGAAAACTGGATCGGCAAGTCCAAGGGGCTCGAATTCAGCTTCGACCTCTCGAATGGAGAGACGCTGCCGGTCTATACCACGCGGCCCGACACGATTTTTGGCGCCAGTTTCGTTGCGGTCGCTGCCGACCATCCGTTGGCGCAGGGCCTCGACAGTGATGACGCGCGCGATTTCATCGCGCTGTGCAAGAAGGGCGGGACCACCGCCGCCGAACTCGAGACCGCGGAAAAGCTGGGTTTCGATACGGGCATTACCGCCAAGCATCCGTTCACCGGGGCGGAGCTGCCCGTCTATATCGCGAACTTCGTGCTGATGGATTACGGCACCGGCGCGATCATGGCGGTGCCGGGCCACGACCAGCGCGATTTCGAATTCGCCACCAAATACGGCCTGCCGATCCCCCGCGTCGTCGCGGCGAGCGCCGATCAGGCGGACAAGCCCTTCGACGGCGAGGCCGAGGCGGGTGAGGGCGTGCTGGTCAATTCGGACTTCCTCGACGGGATGGAAGTCGAGGACGCCAAGCGCGCAATCATCGCGCGCATCGAGGAACAGGGGCGGGGCGCAGGCAAGACCGTGTGGCGCCTGCGCGACTGGGGCGTGTCGCGCCAGCGGTACTGGGGCACGCCGATCCCCTTCATCCATTGCGACACTTGCGGCGTCGTCCCCGCACCCAAGGATAGCCTGCCGATCACGCTGCCCGAGGATGTCGATTTCCAGACCCCGGGCAATCCGCTGGTGAGGCATCCGACCTGGAAACATGTCGACTGCCCCAAATGCGGCGCTGGCGCGACACGCGAAACCGATACGCTCGACACCTTCGTCGACAGCTCGTGGTATTTCCTGCGCTTCGCCAGCCAGCCCGCGGACAAGCCCTTCGACAGGGACGAGATCGCCAAATGGCTGCCGGTCGAACAGTATATCGGCGGGATCGAACATGCGATCCTGCACCTGCTCTACGCCCGGTTCTGGACCCGCGCACTGGCGCATATGGGCCAGATCGACGTGACCGAACCCTTCGCCTCGCTGTTCACGCAAGGCATGGTCACGCATGAGACCTACAGCCGCAAGGATGGCGGCAAGACCATCTATTATGCACCCGACGAGATCAGCCGCGAGGCCGAACGCGCGCTGCTGAAAGACGATGGCGGCGCAGTCGAGATCGGCCGCGTCATCAAGATGTCCAAGTCGAAGAAGAACGTCGTCGACCCCGATACGATCATCGACGCCTACGGCGCCGACGCGGTGCGCTGGTTCATGCTGTCCGACAGCCCGCCCGAACGCGACCTGCCGTGGTCCGAAGCGGGGATCGAGGGTTGCTCGCGTTTCGTCCACCGCCTGTGGCGGCTGTTCGCCGCCCATGACGCCGGAGCCGAAGGCGAGGACAAGGCGCTGCTGCGCAAGATGCACCAGACGGTCGCCGCGGTCGCCGAGGACATCGAATCACTGGGTTTCAACAAGGCGGTGGCGCAGAATCTACGAACTGACCGGCGCGGTCGAGAAGGCGCAGCCTTCGGCCAGCCGGTCGGCCGCGATCCGCACGCTGGTGCAACTGGTCGCGCCGATGATGCCGCATCTGGCCGAGGAAGCCTGGGCGTCGCTGGGCGCCGACGGCCTGGTGGCCGATGCCGCCTGGCCGGCAGTCGATCCCGCGCTGCTGGTCGAGGACGATGTGACCATCGCGGTCCAGCACAAGGGCAAGCTGCGCGACACGCTGACCGCGCCCAAGGGAGCCTCGAAGGAGGATCTCGAAGCGATGGCGCTGGCTTCCGACAAGGTGCAGCGTTCGCTCGACGGGGCAGAAATCCGCAAGGTCATTGTGGTGCCTGACAGATTGGTGAATATCGTCACCTGATGCGCATCGTCCTCGCCTCTCTCGCCCTGTGTACGCTGTCGGCCTGCGGCCTGTCGCCCATGTATGCGGGCGGCGGCAGCGGCGCGGTCGCGCAATCCATGGCCGCGATCGAGGTTGCGCCGATCGAGGGGCGGGCCGGCTGGCTGGTCCGCAGCGCGCTCGAAGAACGCTTCGGCGCAGCAGGCACGGTCAGCCCGCAATACCGGATCGATGTCCGGCTCGACGACCAGCTCGAAGGGCTTGCAGTGCTGCGCGACGATACGATCAGCCGCGAACGGCGGACGCTGCGCGCGCGCTATCAGCTGGTCGACCTCGCCACTGGCGAAATCCTGCTCGACGCGACCGATGGCTCGGATGCCGGGATCGACGTGGTGTCGAGCGAATATGCGGTCATCGCCGCTGAACAGACCGCGCTGCAGAACCTGTCGCAGGATCTCGCGCAGCGGATGGTGACGCGGATCGCGCTGGCCTTGCGGCGGCAGGGCGACGCGGCACAGTGAAGCTCAGCAACCGCGATTTCGCGGCCAAGGGACGCAGCGCCGCACAGGGCTGCGGCATTTTCTTTTTCTGCGGACAGGATGAAGCCGGCGCGAGTGCGGCGGCCAACGACCTCGTGACCTGGCTGGCCGAACCGGGCGAACGCGTCGAAATGTCGGGTGCCGAACTGCGCGGCGATCCCGCGCGGCTGGGCGATGAGGCACGGACCAATTCGCTGTTCGGCGACCAGCGGCATATCTGGGTGCGGGCCAACGGCGACGAGGCGCATGAAGCGCTCAAGGTGCTGGTCGAAACCAGCGAAGCTGGCGGCGGCGAGGCCTGCCCGGTCATCGTGGTCGCCACCTCGGCCACCGACAAGTCGCGCTCCGCCAAATTGCTCGAAAAGCGCAAGGATGCGCTGGTGGCGATGTTCTATCCGCCCGACCTGCAATCGGTCACCCGCAGCGTGCGCGGTCTCGCCGACGGGGCCGGGGTGCGACTGGGCGGCGATCTGGCTGAACGGATCGCGCGCGCGGCCAATCTCGACGTGCGGCTGGCGAAGAGCGAGGTCGAGAAACTGGCGCTCTATCTCGATGCCAGCGCGCAAAGCCCGCAGAGCGCGACCGCGGAAGACCTCGACGCGATCGGCGCGGCAAGCGAGGACGATGGCTTCACCCCGCTGGTCAATGCGGTGATGGGCGGACAGGCACCCAAGGTCGCGGTCGAGCTGGCGCGGATGAAATTGCTCGGCCTCAATCCGGTCGGCGTATTGCTCGCCTTCGAGCGGCGCGCGGCGCAGCTGGCGCGGATCGCCGCGGCGCTCGGTTCGCGCTCTTTCGGCGATCTGGATCGGGGCGAGGAGGCGCGGCTGGGTATCTTCTTCAAGGAAAAGCGCGATATCGGGCAACAGCTGGCGCTGTGGCGCCACGGCGACAAACTCGACCGGCTGACGCAGCGCCTCGTCGGGCTCCACCGCGAATTGCTGACCAACAGCCAGGCCGCCGAATTGCTGCTGGCGCAGGGCCTAGCCGATATTGCGCGCGTGGCCGGCGCGCGCGGGCGCTAGCCGCGGCTCAGCCTTCGGGGACCGAGAAGGACCCGGTGACCCGGCCGCCCGACTGGCCTTCGCCCGTAACCGAGGACGATCCGCTGGCGCGCCCGTCGACGCTCGACACGCCCGAGGCGAGATCGATCACCAGCCGTCCGCCATTGAGCGTATCGCCCCCGCGGTTGAGCCGGACATTGCCCGCCATGGTGATGATCCGGCGGTTGAAATCATAGACCGCCGTATCGCCGCGCGCGCGTTCGTTACCGCGGGTTACATTGACCCCGCCGGTGGCCATGATGCGCTGGATCTTGAGTGTGCCGGCATCCGAATAGCTGACGATGGTGCGCGCCGCATTGAGGTTGAGCCCGGCCTGGGTGATCGCGACATTGCCCGACAGGACGACGCGGTTTTCGCGGTCCTGCAGCTCGATCCGGTCGGCGGCATAGGACACGGGCGCATCCGAATTGTGCCCCGCGATCGACTGCGCGGAGAGCTGGATACCGGCAAAGGCGACCGCCGTGACCGCGAACGAACCGATGCCCCAGCGGGCGATGGTGGGGAGCAGGGGCTTCATTACGGCATCCTCAGCTTTCCGGGCTCCATGCGCAGCCGCGCATTGTCCGACAGGGTTATGGTGCGCGCCGACAGATCGGCGGTCAAACGGTCGGCGCTGAAGGTCCCGGCGGGAATTTCCCCCTCGACGCCCCCCGCACCGACCAGCAGCTTGTTGGCGAGGTCGACCGAGACGCCGCGCGCCAGCATGCGATAACCATCGGCGGCCTGCATGCGCATCGGCCCGGTGATCGAAACCACTTCCTTGTCGATGTCATATTGCCCGGCTTCGGCACTCAGCCGCGCGGGGCCATCGTCGAGCAGCAGCCGCGCGACCAGATCGTCCATCCGCACGAGCCCTTCCGCGCTCGAGCGCTGGACCGCCTCGCCCGCGGTCAGCGAGAACGGACGGTTCTGGTTGTCGGCCCCGCGATAGAGCGCATTGTCGACGCGCAGGCGTTCCGAAATGATCGCCACCTTGTTGCGGTCGAGCAGGAAGCTGATCTCGCCGCGCGGCGAGAGCGGGGTGATGACCATCAAGGCGGCCAGCACGCCGACAGCCATCGGCAGCGCGCGCGCAAGGAAAGCGACGAGGCGATCATGCGCCCCGCCGGGCTCGGCCCAGTGCTGGCGCTCGTGGCGCCGCTCCTGGGCTTCTGCCGTTTCGATCCTGCGTTGCCGGAATGCCATGCGTGTCGCCTGCCCGCGTGATCCTTACATGTGGCTGAAGATGTCGTGCTCGGCCCAGCCCGCCACATCGAGCCGCGCGCGGGTAGGGAGGAAGTCAAAGCAGGCCTGCGCCAGTTCGGTGCGGCCCTCGCGCGCCAGCCGGCGGTCGAGCTCGTCCTTCATCCGGTGGAGGTAGCGTACGTCGCTGGCAGCGTATTCGCGCTGCGCGTCGTTGAGATCGGGGCCGCCCCAGTCGCTCGACTGCTGCGCCTTGGAGATGCTTTCACCGAGCAATTCCTCGACCAGCATCTTGAGCCCGTGACGGTCGGTATAGGTGCGCACCAGCTTGCTGGCGATCTTGGTGCAATAGCAGGGCGTCGCTTCCACCCCGAGGTAATATTCGATCGCGGCGAGGTCGAAGCGCGCGAAATGGAACAGCTTGAGCCGTGCGGGATCGGCCAGCACCGCCTTGAGATTGGGCGCGTCGTAATCGCTGTCGGGCGCAAAGCGCACGAGATGCTCGTCGCCCTTGCCGTCGCTGATCTGGACGACGCACAGCCGGTCGCGGATCGTGACGAGACCCATGGTTTCGGTATCGACGGCCACGGGGCCATCGGCGAGGACGCCTGCGGGGAGGTCTTCTTCGTGGAAATGCACTGCCATGCGCGCGGCCTTAGGCCGATTGGGGATTGGTGGGAAGGGGTGCTGGCGAGGCGCGTCCGGGCGGCCTAGTCCTGTCCCTATGGCGACCGACGAAATCCCCGAAAGCTGGCAGGCCGCGCTGGGCCCGGTGCTGGCAACCCCGCAGGCGCGGCAATTGGGCGGATTTCTGGTGGAGGAAGAGCGCGCGGGAAAAACGGTCTATCCGCCGCGCGGTTGCCGCCTGGCTGCGCTCGACCTGACCCCGCTCGACGCGGTGAAGGTCGTGATCCTCGGGCAGGATCCCTATCACGGGCCGGGGCAGGCCATGGGCCTGTGTTTCGCAGTGCCCGAAGGAGTGAAGGTCCCGCCGAGCCTCGTGAACATCTACAAGGAGCTGGAAGCCGATCTTGGCATCGCGCGCCCCGCGCATGGCGATCTGCGCAAATGGGCGCGGCAGGGCGTGCTGCTGCTCAACAACACGCTGACGGTCGAGGGCGGCAAGGCGGGCAGCCATGCAAAGCGCGGCTGGGATGCGATCACCGATGCCTGCGTGGCGGCAGTGGCGGCGCGCGAGGAGCCCGCGGTGTTCATCCTGTGGGGCAGCCATGCGCAGGCCAAGGCGCAGCGGATCGAGCACTTGCGCGATCCACGCCATTGCGTGATCGAGAGCCCGCACCCCAGCCCGCTGTCGGCGCATCGGGGATTTTTCGGCTCGCGTCCGTTCAGCCGGACCAATGCCTTCCTTGCCGAACATGGTCGCACCCCGATCGACTGGGCGGTGTGACTTGCCATGGGCGTAAGCCTGTAGGAGACTTGCCGTCAGCGACAGGGGGAAGTTGGCAGTGAAGGCGATATTCAAGGCAGGCGCGGCGCTGGCCGTGCTGGGAATGGTGGTTCCGGCACAGGCTCGCACTGGCGGCGATCACCATGCCGAGGCAGGCGCCCCCGATGCCGCCCGGGCTGAGGCGCTGGCCGAAGCGATGCGCGCGGCCGAGCTATGGGTCGAAGGCCAGCGGCAATATCGCAACATCCCCGCGGTCTCCGCCGCGGTGGCGCAGGGCGACCGGACCGTCTGGGCGCGCGGCTTCGGCACCACCGACCGCGCGCGCCACGTGCCCGCAAGTGCCGATACGATCTATTCGATCTGTTCGATTTCCAAGCTGTTCACCGCGGTTGCACTGATGCAGCAGTGGGAGCAGGGTAAGGTCGCGCTCGACACGCCGATCGCGCATTATCTGCCTTGGGCCACGCTGGCGGACGATCCGCGTGACAGCGTGCCGGTGACCCTGCGCGGGGCGCTGACCCATTCTGCCGGGCTGCCGCGCGAATCGGACTATCCCTATTGGACCGGGCCCGATTATCCCTTCCCCAGCCAGGCGCAGGTCCGCGCCAAGATCGGCTCGCAGGCGCCGCTCTATCCCGCCTCGACCACCTGGCAATATTCGAACCTCGGCCTGACGCTGGTCGGCGAAACGGTCGAGGCGGTAAGCGGCGAACGCTTCGCCGACTACGTCACCGCGAACATCCTCGAGCCGCTTGGTCTGGAGGATACGCGGCCCGGGCTTCCCGGCGCGCTGTATGGCGCGCAGCTGGCGGTCGGCTGGGGCGCGCTGACGGCGCAGGGCACACGCCCGCAGATCGACCTGTTCGATCCGGCGGGGATCACGCCCGCCGCCGGGTTCAGCGCCAGCGTCGCCGATCTGGCCAAATTCGCCAGCTGGACCTTCCGCCTGGCCAAATCGGGCGAAGCCGAAGTGCTGCGCGCCTCGACGCTGCGCGAGATGCAGCGGGTCCATTATATTTCGCCCGATTGGGAAACCAGCTGGGGGCTCGGCTTCGCGGTGCGCCGTGAAGGCGACACGACGGTGGTCGGCCATGGCGGTTCCTGTCCCGGCTATCGCAGCTCGCTGATGATCGCGCCGAGCGAGGAAATGGCGGTCGCCGTCGCGATGAACGCGATGGATGATCCGGGCGCGCTTGCCTATGGCATCGCCGCGCTGCTCAAGGCGCGGGGCGGGGCCACGCCCTTTGCCGAGGTCGAGGGCGTCGATCTGGCCGACTATGCCGGGGTCTATGACGGGCAGCCCTGGAGCGCGGACTATATGCTGATCCCCTGGGCGGGCGGGCTGACCTGGCTCGCCGCCGATGCGGATGAACCGGCCAAATCGATGTGGCGACTGAAACCGCTCGGCGGCGACCGGTTCCAGGTTGTCACCGACACCGGCGAAGAGCGCGACGAAGTCGTCTTCGAACGGGACCGCGCGGGCAACATCCACGCGGTCCACCAGCACTCCAATTCCTCGCGCCGGCTGCGCGGGCTCTAGCTCAGAAGATCGAATAGCCCCCGTCGATCACCACCGAATCGCCGGTGTGGAAGCGGCTGGCATCGCTCGCGAAATAGACCGCGATGCCTGCAAAGTCCTCGCCCTCGCCCCAGCGGCGCATCGGCACGCGGCCGATCGCTTTTTCATTGAAGGCGTCCCAGTTCTGCAGCCGCTCGGTCATGTCGGTGGCGATCCAGCCGGGCAGCACGGCATTGGCACGGATACCGTAGCGCGCGAGTTCGACCGCGGTGCCGCGGACCATGGCCAGCACGCCCGCCTTGGTCGCGGCATAGGCCTGGTTCTGCGGCGCGCCGTGGATCGCCGACACGCTCGAGGTGACCAGCAGCGAGCCGCCCTTGTCGCCGCTCTCCGCGCGCGCGACCATGTGCTTGCTCGCCTCGCGGAAGGTCCAGAACACCGCATCGAGATTGACCGCGGTGACCTTGCGCCATTGCTCGGTCGTCTGTTCGATCAGCGGCGCGCGCCCGCCGACGCCGGCATTGGCGATGCAGCTGTCGATCCGGCCAAGGCGCGACAGGCTTTCGGCCATGGCATCGACCACCGCCTGTTCATCGGCGACATCGACCTCCAGCGCCTCCACGCGCGTACCATGCGCTTTGAGCCGTTCGAGCGCAGCGGCGTTCTTGTCCGCATTGCGCCCCCAGACCGCGATGTCGGCGCCGGCCGCCGCAAGCCCTTCGGCCATGCCCAGGCCGATCCCGCCATTACCGCCGGTTACCACTGCCGCCTTGCCCGTCAGGTCGAAGGGTTTGAAAGCCATAGTCCTAATCTCCTCTCGCTCCGCTGGCAGTGAAGGGCAGCAGAGGAACGATTGCAAGATGCAACTTGTTCGTTAGGCTGCCCTGCATGACCGACCTTGTCCTGACCGAGATCGCCGATGGGATCGCCACCGTCACCCTGGATCGCCCCGAAGCGATGAACGCGCTGTCGAAAGCGCTGCGCCACCGGCTCTATGCGGTGATGACCGCACTCGATGCCGATGACGCCGTGCGCGCGGTGATCCTGACCGGTGCGGGCACACGGGCCTTCACCGCGGGGCTCGACCTCAAGGAACTGGGGGCGGAAGAAGGCGCGCTGGGGGCGGCCAATGCCGAAGGCGCGGAAGAAAATCCGGTCAAGGCGATCGAGAGCTGCCGCAAGCCGGTGATCGGCGCGATCAATGGCGTGGCGATCACCGGCGGGTTCGAAGTCGCGCTGGCCTGCGACGTGCTGATCGCCAGCAGCAATGCCCGCTTCGCCGACACGCATGCGCGCGTCGGGATCGTGCCGGGATGGGGGTTGTCGCAGAAACTGTCGCGCATCATCGGGATCAGCCGGGCCAAGGAATTGAGCTTCACCGGCAACTTCCTCGATGCCGATACGGCCGAGCGTTGGGGGCTGGTCAACCGGGTGGTCGCGCCTGAAGACCTGCTGCCCGAGGCGCGGCGGATCGCGGCTGATATGGCGGGCATCGATCCCGCCTTTCTCGCCCGCTACAAGCAGCTGATCGACGAAGGCTATGCCGCAAGCATGGGCGAGGGGCTGGCGATTGAGCACCGGCTCTCCTCGGCGGCGAATAGCGCGGTCAGTCCGGCAGAGGTCGAGGCCCGCCGCGCCGCAGTGCAGGCGCGCGGACGCACGCAGAATTAGCTCAGCGGGCTAGCTCAGCGGGGCAGTTCGCTCGCGCCCATCAGCGCCTTGTCGACCGCGCGGGCGCATTGCCGGCCTTCGCGGATCGCCCAGACCACCAGGCTTTGTCCGCGCCGCATGTCGCCGCAGGAGAACACATTCGCCTCGCTGGTGAGATACCATTCGGTATCCGCCGCGACATTGCCGCGCCCGTCGAGATCGACGCCTGCACGGTCGAGCAGTCCGCGCCGCTTGGGCCCGGTGAAGCCCATCGCGAGCAGGATGAGATCGGCCTTGAGCGTAAATTCGCTGCCCGCGACTTCCTGCATGCGGCCGTCTTTCCATTCGACGCGGACACATTCGAGACCCGCGACATCGCCATTGTCCTCGACCACGCGCTTGGTCAGCACCGCCCAGTCGCGGTCGACGCCTTCTTCATGGCTGGACGAGGTGCGCAGCTTGAGCGGCCAGTCGGGCCAGGTCAGCGCCTTGTCTTCCTTCTCGGGCGGCTTGGGCATGATCTCGAGCTGGGTCACACTGGCCGCGCCCTGGCGGTTGCTGGTGCCGACGCAGTCGCTGCCGGTGTCGCCGCCGCCGATCACGATGACATGCTTGCCGGTCGCGGTGAGCGAACCGCGCGGCGCGGCGCGGACTTCGTCGTCGCCGGCATTGCGCTTGTTCTGCTGGGTCAGGAATTCCATCGCCAGCCGCACGCCGTTGAGTTCGGATCCGGGGATGTCGAGCATGCGCGCTTCTTCGGCGCCGCCCGCCAGCACTACCGCGTCGAAATTTTCCTGCAGCGCCTGGAAGCTGACTTCGACTCCGACCTCGCTCGACGTGCGGAACTGGACGCCTTCGGCTTCCATCTGCACCGCGCGGCGGTTGATCAGGTGCTTTTCCATCTTGAAGTCGGGAATGCCGTAGCGCAGCAAGCCGCCGATCCGGTCGCTCTTCTCGAACACGGTGACTGCATGGCCCGCGCGCGCCAGTTGTTGCGCGCAGGCGAGGCCCGCGGGACCGCTGCCCACCACCGCGACCGATTTCCCGCTGCGCCGATCGGGCAGTTCGGGTTTGACCCAGCCTTCCTCGAAGCCGCGGTCGATGATCGCGCATTCGATGCTTTTGATCGCGACCGGCGAATCGACGATGTTGAGCGTGCAGGCGGCCTCGCACGGGGCGGGGCAGACGCGGCCGGTAAACTCGGGGAAATTGTTGGTCGAATGAAGGACCGCGAGCGCGTTTTTCCAGTCGTCCTCGTAGACGAGGTGGTTCCAGTCCGGGATGATGTTGTTCACCGGACAGCCGTTGTGACAATAGGGAATGCCGCAATTCATGCAGCGCGCGGCCTGCTGGCGCAGCTCGTCCTCCGACAGCGGGAGCGTGAACTCCTTGTAGTTCGTCAGCCGTTCCTGCGGGTCGAGATAGGTGCGCTCGAGCCGATCGTATTCGAGAAAACCGGTTTCCTTGCCCATGACCCTTACTCCGCCGCTTCCATTGCGGCCTGTTCGCGTTCGTCTTCGAGTGCCTTGAGCGCGCGCTGGTAATCGCGCGGCATCACCTTGCGGAAATTGCCAAGCTCGCTGGTCCAGTCGTCGAGCAGAGCCTTGGCCTTGGCCGAGCCGGTGTGCAGCAAGTGCCGCTCGACCAGAACCTTGAGCCGTTCCGCGTCATGGTAGAGCGGATCGCCCATGCCGCAGTTCTCGACCGAGATCGGGCGCTGCTGCGGATTGCCCCAGCTGCGTTCGGCACCTGTCCCATCGCCCGGCTGGACGTCGACCACATCGACCTGCGCCGGATTGCACAGCGCTTCGAAGCGGCGGTCGGGATCGTAGACATAGGCGATCCCGCCGCTCATCCCGGCAGCGAAATTGCGGCCCGTGGGGCCGAGCACGCAGACCACCCCGCCGGTCATGTATTCGCAGCCATGATCGCCCGTGCCCTCGACCACCGCGACCGCACCCGAATTGCGCACGGCGAAGCGTTCGCCCGCGACGCCTTCGAAATAGGCCTCGCCCGCGATCGCGCCATACAGCACGGTGTTGCCGACGATGATGTTTTCGCCCGGCGCACGCGGCGCGTCTTCGGGCTGGCGGACGATGATCCGGCCGCCCGACAGGCCCTTGCCGACATAGTCATTGGCATCGCCGGTCAGGCTGATGGCGACGCCATGCGCGAGCCATGCGCCAAAGCTCTGTCCGGCAACCCCGGTGAAATCGATCCGGATGGTGTCGGGCTGGAGCCCGGCATGGCCATGCGCTTCGGCGATCCGGCCCGACAGCATGGCGCCGACGGTGCGGTTCACATTGCGGATCCGGCGCGTCAGATGAACCGCCTGGCCGCTTTCGATTGCGGGCTTGCAGGCCTCGATCAGTTCGACATCGAGCGCCGCAGCAAGGCCGTGGTCCTGCGTTTCGGTCTGGAACAGCTGCTGGTTTTCCTCGAGCGGGACCGCATGGAGGATGCGCTTGAGATCGACGCCATGCGCCTTCCAGTGGCGCTCCACCCGGCGCATGTCGAGCCGGTCGACGCGGCCGATCATTTCTTCGACCGTGCGGAAACCCATCTCGGCCATGATCGCGCGCAATTCCTCGGCGACGAAGAAGAAGTAGTTGATGACGTGTTCGGGCGTACCGGTGAACCGCTTGCGCAGCACCGGGTCCTGCGTGGCGACCCCGACCGGGCAGGTGTTGAGATGGCATTTGCGCATCATGATGCAGCCCGCCGCGATCAGCGGGGCGGTGGCAAAACCGAATTCGTCCGCGCCGAGCAGCGCGCCGATTGCGACATCGCGCCCGGTGCGCAGCCCGCCGTCGACCTGCACCGCGATGCGGCTGCGCAGATCGTTGAGCAGCAGCGTCTGCTGCGTTTCGGCAAGACCGATTTCCCACGGGCTGCCCGCATGGGTCAGGCTGGTCAGCGGGCTGGCACCCGTACCGCCGTCATAACCCGAAATGGTGACATGGTCGGCCTTGGACTTCGACACACCCGCGGCGACCGTGCCGACGCCCACTTCGGACACCAGCTTGACCGAAATACGCGCCTTGGGCTGGACGTTCTTCAGATCGTGGATCAGCTGCGCCAGATCCTCGATCGAATAGATGTCGTGATGCGGCGGGGGCGAGATCAGGCCGACGCCGGGCGTCGCATGGCGCACCGCGCCGATCCGCTTATCGACCTTGTGGCCGGGCAGCTGGCCGCCTTCGCCGGGCTTTGCGCCCTGCGCCATCTTGATCTGGATATCGTCCGAATTGACCAGATATTCGGTGGTCACGCCGAAGCGGCCACTGGCGACCTGCTTGATCCGGCTGCGCATCGAATCGCCATTGTCGAGCGGCAGAAAGCGTTCGGGCTCCTCGCCGCCTTCGCCGGTGTTCGAGCGGCCGCCGAGACGGTTCATCGCGATGGCGAGTGTCGAATGCGCTTCGTGGCTGATCGAACCGAAGCTCATCGCGCCGGTGCTGAAACGTTTGACGATCTCGACCGCGGGTTCGACCTCGTCGAGGCTCAGCGGCTGTTCGGCGGGCGTCAGTTCCATCAGCCCGCGAATGGTCAGCAGGCGTTCGCTCTGCTCGTTGATCGAGCGCGCGAATTCCTCGTAATTCTTTATATCGTTGCCGCGCACCGCGTGCTGCAATTGCGCCACCGATTGCGGGGTCCAGGCATGCGCTTCGCCGCGCAGCCGGTACTGGTAGATCCCGCCGACATCGAGCATGCCCTTGTACAGCGGATTGTCGCCGTAAGCCTGCGCGTGACGCTGCACCGCTTCCTCGGCAACTTCGGCCAGGCCGATGCCTTCGATGGTGGTCGCCGTGCCGGTGAAATAGGTATCGATAAATTCGGAATTGAGCCCGACCGCGTCGAAGATCTGCGCGCCGCAATAGGACTGGTAGGTCGAGATGCCCATCTTGGACATGACCTTGAGAATGCCCTTGCCGACTGCCTTGACGAAGTTCTGGCGCACGTCGGCCGGGTCGCGGTCGGGGAAGCGTCGGGCGCGCAAATCCTCGAGCGTCTCGAAGGCCACATAGGGGTTGATCCCCTCGGCGCCGTAACCCGCGAGCGCGCAGAAATGATGCACTTCGCGCGCTTCGCCGGTCTCGATCACGAGCCCGGTCTGCATCCGCAGCCCCTGGCGCACTAGCTGATGATGCACTGCCGCGGTCGCCAGCAGTGCGGGCATGGGAATGCGGTCAGGCCCCTGGCCGCGATCGGACAGGATCAGGATGTTGGCATCGCCCAGCACCGCTTCGGTCGCCGCCCAGCACATTTCCTTGAGCGCCATCGCGAGGCCCTCGGCGCCGGTCGAGGCATCCCAGGTGATGTCGATCGTAGCGGTGCGGAAGGCACCGTCCAGCGCGGCTTCGACCGAGCGGATCTTCGCCAGACCTTCGTTCGTGAGGATCGGCTGGCTGACTTCGAGCCGCTTGTGCGTGCCCGCATCGCGGCCGAGCAGATTGGGCCGCGGGCCGATCATCGACAGCAGGCTCATCACCAGTTCCTCGCGGATCGGGTCGATCGGTGGATTAGTGACCTGCGCGAAGTTCTGCTTGAAATAATCGTAGAGCAGGCGGCTGCGGTCGGACAGGACCGCGATGGGCGTGTCGGTCCCCATCGAACCGATCGGGTCCTCGCCGCCCTGCGCCATGGGTTCGAGGAAGCGGCCGATGTCTTCCTGCGTATAGCCGAAGGCCTGCTGACGTTCGAGCAGGCTGGTGGTGGCGGTGGGGATCTCGCTCAGGTCGGGTTCGATCCGGTCGAGGTCCTTGAGCTTGTACTGCGCCGTTTCGAGCCATTTTTCATAAGGCGCGGCATTGGCCAGCTCGGTCTTGAGCTCCTCGTCCTCGACAATCCGGCCCTGTTCGAGATCGATCAGCAACATGCGGCCCGGCTGGAGCCGCCACTTGCGCGTGATATCGGCATCGTCGAACGGCAGCACGCCGCTTTCCGAGGCGAGCACCACGAGATCGTCCTTGGTCGTGCACCAGCGCGCGGGGCGCAGGCCGTTGCGGTCGAGGCAGGCGCCGATCTGCTTGCCATCGGTGAAGCACACCGCGGCGGGGCCGTCCCAGGGCTCCATCAGCGCGGCGTGATATTCGTAGAACGCGCGCCGGGCCGGATCCATCAACGGGTTCTTGGCCCAGGCCTCGGGCATCAGCATCATCATCGCATGCGCGAGGCTGTACCCGCCCGCGACCAGCAGTTCGAGCGCATTGTCGAGGCAGGCGGTGTCCGACTGGCCATGCGGGATCAGCGGCCACATCTTGTCGAGATCGGCGCCGAGCAGCTCGCTTTCCATCGTCCGGCGGCGCGCTTCCATCCAGTTCACATTGCCGCGAACCGTGTTGATTTCGCCATTATGCGCCATGAAGCGATAGGGATGCGCCAGCCGCCAGCTGGGGAAGGTATTGGTGCTGAAGCGCTGGTGGACGAGGCCGAGCGCGGACACGCAATCGGGATCGCGCAGATCGTCGTAGAAACTGCCGACCTGGTTCGC
The DNA here is from genome assembly GCF_036365825.1 of Qipengyuania sp. HL-TH1. Classification (NCBI taxonomy): domain Bacteria; kingdom Pseudomonadati; phylum Pseudomonadota; class Alphaproteobacteria; order Sphingomonadales; family Erythrobacteraceae; genus Qipengyuania; species Qipengyuania profunda. The sequence continues at coordinate 2,653,001 of NZ_CP142675.1, read as the reverse complement.
CAGCAACAGGCCCTTGTAGACCACGGTGCGGCTGGAAAAGCTCGGGATATAGGCGGTCGATAGCCCGGCAATGCCGTGCTTGTGTTCGAGCGCGGCAAGCGGGTTGAGCGTCTGCTTGCGGATCACGACCAGCTTGCGTTCGAAGGCATCCTGGTCGGCGCAATCGGGACCGCGCGCGATCACGCACTGGCGGATGACGGGCATCGAATCGACAACCGCCTTGCCCAGCCCATCGAGCGTGGTCGGGACATCGCGCCAGCCGATGAGACGCTGGCCTTCCTTCTCGACGAACCGTTCGAGCTGGCGCTCGACGAATTCGCGCGCTTCGGTCGGTTGCGGGAGGAAGCACATGGCGACGGCATAATCGCCCGCCTGCGGCAGGTCGTGGCCGTGATCGGCGGCCCATTTGCGCAACAGCGGGTCGGGTACCTGCAGCAGGATCCCCGCACCGTCGCCCAGCAGCGGATCGGCACCGACCGCACCGCGGTGGTCGAGATTGGCGAGAATCTCGAGCGCCTGCGTGACGATGGCATGGCTTTTCGCGCCCTTGATATGCGCGACCATGCCGACGCCGCAGGCGTCGTGTTCGTTACGCGGATCGTAGAGACCCGTTACGGTTTGGGGCGGCGTGCGTCCCATCAGCGATGCGTCCTCCTTCGTGCCCGCCCACCGGCCTCGCATGGGGTGCGGGGCAGCCGGGAGCATGGTCGAGCGGTGCCCATCACGGCACCAGCAAAATTGCGCGAAGGATCGTAATGCCGACCGGATCGGGATTTTGCAACTGCGAGAAGCGAAGCAAAATTTCGCAGCCGCCAAGTTTTCCGCTTTATACGGCGCGTTAGCGGGGGTGCGGGCTGGGCCCGGTGACCAAGCTAGTCGGGCTTGCCGACGCGGCTGAGCTTGTCGAGCGCGCTGCGCAATTCGGCCTGCGCGTCGTCGGATGTCTCGCCCCGACGCGATTCGGGTGCATCGCGCTCGGCCTCGCGGCGCAGGAAAGCGATGACCATATCCGAATCTTCCTGCTCTTCCGCCGACGGGCCGGACTGGAAGGCCTTGAGAGCCGAACCGAGGCGTTCGGTGAGCTTGTCGAGCGGCAGATCGCCCAGCGCCGCGGCCGGAACCGGGTTTGGCGCAGGGTCGGACGGGGCGACCTCTTCAGTGGGGGCGGGGGGTACTGGGGGCGCTGGCGGCGCGGGCTCGTCGAAGCCTTTTTCGTCCGGACTTGTGGGATCATCGTCCGAATTGTCGAAAGCGCTTTCGTCCGAGCTATCGAGATCGCCAATGGGATCGGCGATTGGATCGACATCGGCCACTTTCGGCCCGACGTTCTGCCACTCCTCCCACGGGTCCCCCCCGAATGAAGCCACGGGCTCCTCCCAATTGTCCGCGATCGGTGCTGGCGCGGTTTCGGCCTTGAACTTGTCGAAGACCGAGATTTCCATTTCGTTAGCGTCCGCTACCTCGGGTTCGTCCGGCCACTCGGGCGCGGTGCCGGCACCTGCCTCTTCATGCCACAATTGCGTCATCGCATCGTCGGGCTGCGGGGCATCGGCGAGCAGGACTTCTTCGCTCTCGGTTTCCTCGGGCGGGTCTTCAGCCGGGCGGATGCCTTCCTCGGCCATGTCCTCGCGCGGATTGAACGGGCGGCGCGGGCCGGTCTTGCGGAGCGGGGGCGCATGCTGCGCGCCGTCATCGTGCAGCCAGACACCGCCGGGCTCGTCCGCATAATCCGTATCGTCGTCGTCCCCCATGGCCTCGTTGATGGCGGTCACGCGCATCGCGATGGCCAGACCGATCAACAGGCCAAGCCCCGCAGCGGCGGCGGACAGCGCCAAACGGCGCACGCCTGCATCCGCCAGCATGTCGGCGAGGCCGAGGCGCTCGGCCATCAGCAGGTGGACCGCAGCAGGCATGACGAAGAGGCCAAGCCCCAGCAGCAGCGCAAACCATGCGCCGACACCCCATTTGAAAGCAGGGTGGCTGCTGATCGGTGCAGAGTGCGTCGCGGCGTTCATCGGCGTGGTAATACTCGTTGCATGCGGCTCAGGCGACCGCGGAAGAATCACGGGCTAGCAGATTCTGGTAAACGGCCCGATAACGATCAATGTTCCTAGCCCAATCATGGGCTTGCGCGACATGCGCATGACCCGCCTCGCGCATTGCCGGCCAGCGCTCCCGCGCGGTGATGAACCCCGCCAGCGCCTCGGCCATGCCCGCAGGATCGTCGGGCGGGAAAAGCAGGCCGGTGACGCCGTTTTCGATCAGTTCGCGGTGCCCGCCGACATCGCTCGCGGCGACGATGCGCCGCTGGGCCATGGCCTCGAGCGGCTTCAGCGGGGTGACGAGATCGGTCAGGCGCGATCGTTTGCGCGGATAGGCCAGCACGTCGACCAGCGAATAATAGCGCTCGACCTCGCCATGCGGGACGCGTCCGGTGAAGATGATCGCCTCGCTGGCGGTCGATGCCGCAGCCTGCGCGCGCAGGGCTTCGTCCATCGGCCCGCCGCCGACCAGCAGCAATTGGGCCCCCGGCTGGCGCTCGCGCAGCAGCGGTAGCGCCGCGATCAGATCGTCCAGGCCCTCGTAATCGTAGAAGCTGCCGATGAAGCCGATCACCGGTCCCCGCCCGATGCCGAGCGCCTCGGCCAAACCCGCATCGCGCGGCGGCGGGTCGCCGAACAGCGTCAGATCCACCCCATTGGGGGCCAGCGCGATCTTGCCCCCATCGTGGCCGCGCGCGACCAGATCGCCGCGCAGCCCCGCGCAAATCGTGAAGACCGCATCGGCCTGCGCCACCACGCGGTTTTCGAGCGCGCGGGTGAGGCGGTATTTGAGCGACCCCGCGCGCCCCGTGCCATTGCCGACCGCCGCATCCTCCCAGAAAGCGCGAATTTCATAGACGAAGGGGAGGCGCAGGCGGCGCGCGGCGCGCAGACCCGCCATGCCGCACAGCGCGGGCGAATGGGCATGGATGATGTCGGGGCGCCATTCGTGCACGACTTGCTCGATCTCCTGGCGCAGCGCTTCGATTTCGCGCCATTCGCGCCAGACGGGCGGGCCCGACGGCTGGCCGGGCGTGCGGTGGAAGGTCAGCCCCTCGACCTTTTCCACTGGCGGTCCCTCGGCGAAATGGCGTTGGCCGGTGATGCCGCGCACCTCGACCCCGGCACCCTGCAGGCTCTTGAGGATCGCGCGCGTACGGAAGGTATAGCCGGAATGGAGCGGCAGCGAATGATCGAGGATATGCAGCACGCGGGTCATCGGTGGGTGCCTGTGTCACATTACGCTTAACGGCGCGTCAACCGCGAGGCATTAGGGACCGCTGCGGAGACCAAGCACTCGTGATCGACTATTTCGCCCTCGCCCTGACACATGCGCTGATCCTTATTGCGATCCTGCGCGTGTTCATGCGCGACGACCTCGACCGCGAGGACCCGCCGGGCGCGGAGCCCGAGGTGGCGAAGCCGAACCAGCGCGAGGCGAGGCGAGCACGGCGCTCAGGCGGGAAGACGCGCGATGCTTGACGCGGCACTGTTCCTGTTCGTCATGGCGTTGTTCGCGCTTGGCCTGAGGCGCCCCTTCGTCTGGGTGCTGGCCTATCTCTATATCGATATCCTCGCCCCGCAGAAGATCGGCTGGACGCTGACGCCGATGCTGCCGATTTCCTTCATCGCCTTCATGCTCGCCTTCGCCGGCTGGGCGATTGCCGATGCGAAATCCGAGATCCGCTTCACGCTGCGGCAGGGCATCATGATCGCCTTTCTCGGATGGTGCTTCCTCACGCTGCAGTGGGCCGACTTCCCCGAGGATGCGGCCTATAAGTGGGAATGGGTCTGGCGCGCGCTGGTATTCGCCATCTTTCTGCCCTTCACGCTGGTCACGCGATTGCGGCTGGAGCTCGCGCTGCTGGTCGTCACGCTGACAGCCGGAGCGATCATCATTTCCTCCGGTCTCAAGACCGCGCTTGGCGGCGGGGGCTATGGCAGCCTGTATTTCTTCGTGAACGACAATTCGAACATCTACGAGAGTTCGACGCTCTCCACGGTCGCGATCGGTCTGATCCCGATCATCTGGTGGTTCATGAACCACGGGCGGATCTTCCCGCCCGACTGGCGCGTCAAGCTGTTCGGCGGCGCGTTCATCTTTGCCTGCCTGCTGATCCCCGTCGGAACCGAAGCACGCACCGGGCTCGTGTGCATCGGCGTTCTCGCGCTGCTGCTGCTGCGCGACGTGAAGCGCCGGATGACCTTCATCGTCGGCGGCATCGCGCTCGTGCTGATGGCTGCGCCCTTCCTGCCGACCAGCTATTACGAACGCATGGGGCTGATCACCGGGCACGAACAGGACCAGTCGGCATCGACGCGCCTTGCGGTGTGGCAATGGACCTATGATTATGCGCTCGAGAACCCGCTCGGCGGCGGGTTCGATTCCTACCGCGGCAACAAGTTCGAATACCGCCTGCCGCAGGTCGAGGAAAACGGCAGCACGACCACGGTCGAATACAAGGACGTGGTCGACGAAGCGCGCGCCTTCCACTCCTCGATCTTCGAGGTGCTGGGCGAACAGGGGTGGATCGGCCTGTTCCTGTGGGTCTGGCTCCATGCCAGCGGGCTGTGGCAGATGGAAAAGCTGCGGCGGCGCTGGCGCGGGCGCGAGGGGGCGAGCTGGCAATCTCCATTGGCGAGCGCGCTACAGATGACGCAGATCATCGCACTGGTCGGATCACTGTTCCAGGGGATCGCTTACCAGCCGGTGATCCTGCTGATCATCGCCCTGCAATGCGGGCTGTGGACCTATCTCAAGCGCTGCGAGGAAGCGGCCGCCGAGCCGCGCTCCTCGCGCAGGCGCGCTGCCCACCGTTCGGAGCCCCAGCGCGCCACCAGCGCATCGAACGCGGCCCGTTCGGCCCCGGCGAGCGAGGCGTAATCTGCACACCGCCGTGCGCGCGTGACGCAGGCTTCGCCGCTGTCGAGCCGCAGCGAAATCACGCCGAGCTCTTCATGCGCGAGACCGATCGCGGTCGGTTCGTCGAGCGGCCCGATGTGGAGGAAGGGCGCGGGCGGCGCGGCGGCGGGAACATCCGCGCCCAGAAGCCGCAGGATTATCGCGCGGTAGTCGCTTAGCGCGAGCGGCGCGCGAGCCGCGCCCAGCGGACGGTTGCTGGCGAGAAACGTCGCATTCTGCCGGTCGTTGATCACATGGCCATGGCCGAGGAAGCCGTCCTCGAACAAGGCCTCGCCGTGATCGCCGGTAACGATCAGCACGGTGTCCTGCCACACGCCCATCGCTTCCAGCTTGGCGATCAGCCGGCCCAGCGCGGCGTCGGTATGCGCGACCGCGTTCCAGTAGGTCCGCTCCAGCGCCGCGCGGTTGTCCTCGTTGATGTGGCCGCGTTCCAGGGGCGGCTTGGCGAAGCGGTGCGGAACGGCGTCGTGGTGATAGGGGAAGTGCGGCGTCTGGAAATTTAGGTAGACGAATTGCGGCTTCTCCCACGCTGCAGCATCGCCGAGCGCGGCGTCGAAGCGATCGAGCACGATGTCCTCGTCGATCAGCAGCGAGCCCTGCGCGGCGAAGCTGAAGGCGCGCTGGTCCTTAAGCGTTTCGGCATCGACGAAGCGGTCGGCAACCTCACGCATTCCGACAGCTGCCGAAATACCGCCGAAATCCTCCGGTTGTCCCGAGAACACGCCGATCTCGTAACCGCTAGCATCGAGCTCGCGGAACAGGCTCGGCGAACCTGGCGGCACGACCAAGCTGCCCGCGAAGAGCGATTTGAGCGAGGCGGTGGTGAAGCCGACATGGCTGTAGGCGGGCGCGAGGGCGCCGCCCTGCGCCGCGACCCGCGCGAGATTGGGGGCAACGGCTCTTCCGTCGATGCGCTTGCCCAGCACATCCGCGCGGGTGCTTTCGAACACGACGATGACGAGATGCGGCTTTGCGCCGCCGATCGGCGTGGCGGGCAAGGACCCGGCAACCGGGACCAGCGCAAGATCGCCGCCGTAGCCATCCTCGTCGATCCCGTTGCCGGGAATGTCGAGCGCGAGCGGATGGCGGCCGGCATCGAACGGGGCGGGATCGATGGTCCGCCCGGCAAGGCCGTAGCCATCGCCGTCGAAATCGCTCGCCAGTGCCAGCCCGTCGGCCAGCCCCTGCCAGGCGGCGATCCTTTCCAGCCCCCGCGGTCCGTCGCCGCCCAAACGCGGCAGCACCAGCACGGCACCGGCAAAGGCCAGCCAGACAATGCCGAGTGTGGTCCAGCGAGGCCATGCATGGGCAAGCGATGACTGCTTTCCCAGCCATCGGCGCAGCAGGCGTGCTGCCAGCCACCATCCCGCAAGAAACAGGGCCAGCGCGCCCACGCCGAGCATGATCTCGTTTTTGGCGAACAGCAGCGCATCGGTCGCGCTTCCGCCGCCCAGCTGCTTGAGGAGGGCGAAGCTGACCGCATCGCTGAAATAGGAATGGAGCTGGTACCGCAGGGTCAGTACCAGCAGGCTGATCCCGCCATAGAGGAACGCGAAATGCAGCACGGCGGACTGCGCGCCGGACGCGCGCGCCAGCCGTGCGGCGAGTTTCCAGGCGAGGAGGGCGACCGCGATATGGGCGAGCGCGAAGCCGAACATGAAAATGGCCAGTTCGCCGCCCGTATCGACCGCACTCGACTGCCCGAACCCGCCGGTGAACACACCATATTTGCGATTGGCGACCGCCAGCTCCGCGCCGGCAACAAGGGCGGCGACCAGCGGTACGCCGATTGGGGGTTTGAAGGCAGCGCCGAGCATACGGGCCAGCATGATTTCTCCAGCGTCGCGGACGCGGTTGCGCCACATGGGGGACCATACCGCCTGTGCGAATCGGCTCAATATGCGGGGCGCCCTCCATCACCGGACACGGCGCTTCCCCATGCCGTAGCGGCACGTGCGGCGGTGTTGCGCCTATCCCGCGCATGCGCCATGAGTCGCGCCGCACGCGCGGCCGGAGTCGCGCGAAACCGTCAGTTTGGATAGAGGAGAGGCGCGCATGAGCCCGCAGGATCTGGCCGGCAAGGTCGGCGAAGTAATCGGCACCAGCGAATGGGTCGAAATGAGCCAGGAGCGCATCAACCAGTTCGCCGATGCCACCGGCGATCACCAGTTCATCCATATCGACGAGGAAAAGGCCAAGATGACGCCGTTCGGCGGCACCATCGCGCATGGCTTCCTGACGCTGTCGATGATCCCCTATCTCGGCGCGCAGTCCGACATGCCGCGGCTCGACGGCGTGAAAATGGGCGTCAACTACGGCGGCAACAAGACGCGCTTCATCTCGCCCGTACGCAGCGGCAAGCGCATCCGCGGCCACTGGAAGCTGGTCGAAATGATCGAAAAGCGTCCCGGCCAGTGGCAGCAGACCAGCGAGATCACCATGGAGATCGAGGGCGAGGACAAGCCCGCGCTGATCACCGAATGGATCACCCAGATTTTCGTCTGATTTCCCCCTCCTCCCCGGTGAGGATTCAGGCACCATAGCAACCAAGGAAATACGCATGCGTGACGCAGTCATCGTCTCCACCGCCCGCACCGCCATCGGCCGTGCCTACAAGGGCGGGTTCAACGACACCAAGGGCCCGACGCTCGGCGCCTATTCGCTCAAGCCCGCGATCGAGCGCGCCGGTATCGACGCCGGCGAAGTCGACGACGTGCTGTGGGGCAGCGCGCTCCAGCAGGGCACGCAGGCCGGCAACCTCGCCCGCCAGGTCGCGCTGCGCGCCGGTTGCCCGATCGGCACCAGCGGCATGACCATCGACCGCCAGTGTTCGAGCGGCCTGATGAGCATCGCCACCGCGGCCAAGCAAATCATCACCGACCGGATGGACGTGGTTGCCGCGGGCGGCCAGGAATCGATCAGCCTCGTGCAGACCAAGGAAATGCGCGTGATGCCCGATCCCGAGCTGGTGAACATGCATGGCGCGGTTTACATGCCGATGCTGCAGACCGCCGAAACGGTCGCGCAGCGTTACGGCATCAGCCGCGAAGCGCAGGACGAATACGCGCTGCAGAGCCAGCAGCGTACCGCCGCCGCGCAGGAAGCCGGCAAGTTCGACGATGAAATCGTCCCCGTCAGCACCACGCACAAGGTGCAGGACAAGGAAACCGGCGAGATTTCGGACGTCGAAATCACCATCGCCAAGGACGAGGGCAATCGCCCGCAGACCACGCTCGAAGGCCTTTCGAGCCTCAAGCCGGTGATGGGCGAAGGCACCACGATCACTGCGGGCAACGCCTCGCAGCTGTCGGACGGTTCGTCGGCCAGCGTGCTGATGGAAGCCAAGGTCGCCGAACAGAAGGGCCTCGAGCCACTTGGCCGCTATGTCGGCATGGCAGTCGCCGGCACCGAGCCCGACGAAATGGGCATCGGCCCGGTCTTCGCGATTCCCAAGCTGCTCGAGCGCTTCGACCTCAAGGTCGACGACATCGGGCTGTGGGAACTGAACGAGGCGTTCGCGGTGCAGGTGCTCTACTGCCGCGACAAGCTCGGCATCCCGGGCGAGTTGCTCAACGTCAACGGCGGCTCGATCTCGATCGGCCATCCCTACGGCATGACCGGCGCGCGCTGCGTCGGCCACACGCTCATCGAGGGCAAGCGCCGCGGCGCGAAATACGGCGTCATCACCATGTGCGTCGGCGGCGGCATGGGCGCAGCCGGCCTGTTCGAGATCTTCTGATCGGACGACCGGCAAGCCGCCCGCTTGCCTAAACGGATAACGGACATCCTCCGGCCCCGGCGGTCGGAGGATGTTTGCGTTTGGGCATCAATATCGCGGTCTCGACTGTCGAAGACGTGGCGACGGTCGGGCTGCTCTAGCTCGCCTATGAATTCCCGCCGACCGGCTGATCGGGTCAGCCGTGCGCGGCGATGAATTCCTCGACCACCGGCGCGATACGGTCCCGCCACTTGCTGCCGTTGAAGATGCCGTAATGCCCCGCGCCCTCGGCCATGTAGTAGCGCTTCTTCGCGCTATCGAGCTTGGGAGTTAGGTCGAGCGCGGCCTTGGTCTGGCCGAGCCCCGAAATATCGTCGCGCTCGCCTTCGATCGCGAGCAGCGCGGTGCGCGTGATGTCGCCCAGATCGACTCGCTTGCCGCGATGCAGGAAGGTGCCGTTGGGCAGCGCATGGTCCTGGAAGACCTCCTGCACCGTCTGCAGATAGAATTCGGCGGTCATATCGGCCACGCTGCGGTATTCGTCGTAGAAATCCTTGGTCGCCTGCGCGCTCGCCTCGTCGCCCGCGGTGAGGTGTTTGAACATCTCGTAATGGCTCTGCATGTGATTGCCGAGATTCATGCTCATGAAGCCCGCGAGCTGCATGAAGCCGGGATAGACCCGCCGGCCCGCGCCGCGATACTGCATCGGCACGGTGGCGATGACATTGTGGCGGAACCATTCGATCGGGCGATCCATCGCCATGTCGTTGACGCTGGTCGGCGAACAACGCGTGTCGATCGGCCCGCCCATCATCGTCAGCGTGCTGGGGGTGCAGGGGTGGTTGTCGCGGTTCATGATCGCGGTGGCGGCGAAAACCGGCACCGACGGCTGGCAGACCGCCATGACATGCGCGCCTTCGCCGATATGCTCGAGGAAGCCGATGACGTAGTCCATATAGTCGTCGAGGTCGAACTCGCCCTCGTGCAGCGGCACGGTCTTGGCATCGGCCCAGTCGGTCACGAACACGCGGTAATTCTGCAGCATCCGCTCGACTGTGCCGCGCAGCAGCGTGGCGTAATGGCCGCTCATGGGCGCAACGACCAGCAGGCGCGGCGCATCCTCGGGCAGGTTTGCGCGGTAGAACTCTTTCAGATCGCCGAAGGGGCGATTGAGTACGGTCGCCTCCAGCACCGGATCGGGGGTGCCATCGACCTCGACCGCCTCGATGTTCCAGCCCGGCTTGCCGTAAGTGGCGGTGGCATGGGCGAACACTTCGAGCGCGCTGGCCGCCATCGGACCGATGTTCAGATAGCCCATCGGGTCGAGGTGATTGAGCGGGTTCGATGGATTGTTGAGCATTTCCACCCCGATCGAGGCGATGGTGCTGGCCGAGTTCAGCCAGCTGCGCTGCAGTTCATAGGCGTGATAAAGCAAAACATATCCCCTGCTGGTCCGGCGCATGATGCGGTCTCCGGCCCGGGTAAAGACGGTCATCCTGCCGTCCGGTTGGTAATTGTGCAACGCACAATAGCCGAAAATGTGCCTTCGCGCGTGCAGCAGTGTGGATTTTCGCGCCGCACCGACCTAACTGCATGCGCATGGCAGCCCAGGACGAGATGGAAACCGAAGGTCGCGGTCGGTTCGCGCGCAAACGCGCGGCCAAGGACGCACCGCGCCAGCGCTCGTTGCGGCCCTTGCGAATGGTGTGGCAGGCGGGGACGGGCTATCCCGGTCACGTCGCGCTGGCGCTGGTCGCGCTGTTCATCACCGCCGCCGCCACGCTGGCGATCCCGGCGGGGTTCAAGATGGTCATCGACCGCGGTTTTGCCGAAGGCGCCACCCCCGATGATATGGCGCGCTGGTTCCGCTATCTGCTGATGATCGTCGCCGTGCTCGCGGCGGGTACGGCGATGCGGTTCTATTACGTTAGCTGGCTGGGCGAGCGCGTGGTCGCCGATATCCGTCTGCGGGTGCAGGAAAACCTGCTGCAGCTGGCCCCGGGTTTCTACGAGGAGAACAGCCCCAAGGAAATCTCCAGCCGCATGACCAGCGATACCGCGCTGATCGAACAGGTCGTGGGCACCACTGTCTCGGTGGCGCTGCGCAATGCGCTGATGGCGATCGGCGGGACGCTGTATCTGTTCTGGCTCGTGCCCGGGCTGACCATGGGGCTGCTGCTGATCATCCCTGCGATCGTGGTCCCGATCACGCTGTTCGGGCGGCGGCTGCGCAAGGTTTCGCGCACCAGCCAGGACCGCGTGGCGGATATCGGGGCGATGGTCACCGAAGTCCTGTCGGCGATGAAGATCGTCCAGGGTTTCAACCAGGAGGGCCGCGAGCACGGACGGTTTCGCGAAGCGGTCGAGCGGACCTTTGCCGTGGCACGGCGCCGGGTGATGCTGCGCGCGGCGATGACCGCGGTGGTCATCCTGCTGGTGTTCGGCGGTATCACCCTGCTGGTCTGGCGCGGCGCGCAGGCGGTCAGCGAAGGCGCGATTTCGGGCGGTACGATTGCCGCCTTCGTGCTTACCGCGGGCCTCGTGGCTGGCGCGATCGGCGCGCTGACCGAGGTCTATGGCGATCTGCTGCGCGGTGCCGGCGCGGCCAGCCGCCTGTCCGAACTGCTCGACGAAAAGCCTGCGATCACAGCGCCCGAACGCCCGCAGGACCTGCCCGTCCCGCCGCGCGGCAGCCTGTCGTTCCGCAATGTCACTTTCCGCTATCCCACGCGGCTCGAAGCGCCAGCGATCAGCGATTTCAGCCTCGAGGTCGAGCCGGGCGAAGCGGTGGCCATCGTCGGCCCCTCGGGGGCAGGCAAATCGACCATCTTCCAGCTTGCCGAGCGGTTCTACGATCCGCAGGCGGGCTCGATCCGGATCGACGGCATCCCGTTGACCGGCGCCGACCCCGCCGAAGTTCGCCGCCGCATCGCCTATGTCCCGCAGGAAGGCGTGTTGTTCAGCGCCAATGCGCGCGACAATCTGCGCTATGGCAATTGGGAAGCGAGCGAAGAAGATATCTGGGCCGCCGCGCGCGCTGCCAATGCCGCCGAATTCCTCGAGAAACTGCCGCGGGGGCTCGACACCTACCTTGGCGAGAGCGGCACGCAGCTGTCGGGCGGCCAGCGCCAGCGCATCGCCATTGCGCGCGCGCTGCTGCGCGATGCGCCGATCCTGCTGCTCGACGAGGCGACCAGCGCGCTCGATGCCGAAAGCGAGCGGCTGGTGCAGGAGGCACTCGAACATCTGATGGAGGACCGCACCACGCTGGTCATCGCGCACCGGCTGTCGACCGTGCGCGCTTCCGACCGGATCGTGGTGATGGAAGATGGCCGCATCGTCGAGCAGGGCACGCACGACCAATTGTCGGGCAATGGTGGGCTGTACGCCCGGCTCGCCTCGCTTCAGTTCGGTCTCGAGAGCGCGTGACCGCTTGACTCCCGCCTCGCCTTTCCCTTGGGGACTGCCGCAATGAACGACTATCTCACCGCCATCTTCCTCGGCATCGTCGAGGGGCTGACCGAATTCATTCCCGTCTCCTCGACCGGGCACTTGATCCTCGCCACCGAGTTGTCGGGTGCGGACCCGAACGAATGGGCGATGTTCAATGTCGTCATCCAGCTCGGCGCGATCCTCGCGGTGGTCTATCAATATTGGGGCACCTTCTGGTCGGCCGGCATGGGTGTGCTGCGGCTCGAACGCGAAGGGTTGATGTTCGCGCGCAACATCCTGCTGGGGTTCCTGCCCAGCGCGGTCATCGGCTTCGCGCTGTACGAGAATTTCGAGGCCATGCTGGGCAATCCGGGGATCGTGCCGTGGGCGCTGATCGTCGGCGGTGTGGCGATCATCGTGATCGAGCGCGCTGCCAAGCCGCGCGACGAGGGCCGCGGGGTCGCCGAACTGCCGCTGAGCAAGGTGCTCGGCGTCGGTTTCGCCCAATGCCTGGCGATGGTGCCGGGGGTCAGCCGTTCGGGCGCCACGATCATGGGCGCGCTCGCCATGGGCATCAACCGCAAGACGGCCGCGGAGTTCTCCTTCTTCCTCGCCGTGCCGACCATGGTCGGTGCGACCACGCTCGAAGTCGCGACCAAATACGATGCGATGATGGCCGGCTCGACGCGGGTCGGGTGGGACCATATCGCGCTTGGCTTCGTGGTCAGCTTCATCGTCGCGCTGGTCGTGATCCGCGCCTTCGTGGCCTATGTCAGCCATAGCGGCTTCACGCCGTTTGCCTGGTACCGGATCATCGCGGGCAGTGCCGCGCTGGCGTGGCTGACATTCGCGTAACTCCCGGCGCGTACCGTGATCGCCACAGTCCGGCCATAATTCCATCCCGCGCCGGAACTTTTGTTTCGCGGCGGGTTTATTGCCAGTGAGTGACACGTAAAGGTTAGACCAATGGGCTTACTGATCCTGATCGTAGTGGGCGCCCTGCTGGGGTGGCTGGCGACGATTATCCTGCGCATCGAGGATGGTCGCACCATCCTCGCCAATGCGCTGGTCGGTGTGCTCGGCTCGCTGGTGACCGGGATGGTCGCGGGCAATGGTGCCATCCTGGGCACGGTAAGCGGCGTTGCGCTGCTGTGGGCGGTGCTTGGCTCGGTCGTGACGATCGGCCTGTTCAACCTGTTCCGCCAACGCGCCTACCGCTGAACGCGCTTCACATAATCTTAGCATTGATTACAAACGGGCGCGGGATGGATTCGCGTCTCGAATACCAAGGGGAATACACATGAACTTCAACAAGCTTACCATCATCGCCTCGGCCGCTGCCCTGAGCCTCGGCGTTGCCGCTTGCGACAGCCCGCAGGAAGAAGCCGCTGAAGAGCAGGCCGAAGCCATGGAAGACGAAGCTGACGCGATGGAAGATGCCGGCGAAATCACCGACGCTGAAGCCGACGCCATCGAAGCCGAAGCCGACGACATCGAAGATGCCGCCGAAGGCGACACCGATGCGATGACCGAAGGTCTCGAAGAAGCCGTCAACTAAGACGCTCTTCAGCAAGAATTACCAGGCGGCCCGGAAGCGATTCCGGGCCGCTTTTGCGTGCGCCCGTGCCAATCGCCGCAATAGCATTTGTCTGGGAACCGGGCGGCTATTCGCCCGTTCATCACATTCTCGCCGCATTTCGAATACGCGGCGTGCACGAGCGTCGCGACGCGGCGCGAACCTAAAGGTTAAAGGGGATACGTAATGAAGTTCACCAAAGCCACGATCATCGCTTCCGCCGCCGCCATGAGCCTCGGCCTTGCCGCTTGCGACAGCGCAGCTGAAAACGAAGCTGAAGAAAACATCGAAGAGATGGAAGACGCTCGCGACAACCAGGTTGATGCACTGGAAGAAGCCGGTGAAATCACCGAAGACCAGGCCGACGCGATCGACGACCAGACCGACGCCATGGAAGAATCCATGGAAGAGCAGGCTGACGAAATCGACGAAATGTAAGCATCGTCGATCGTCATTCGATCATGCGGCCCCGGAGCGATCCGGGGCCGTTTTTCGTTGGGCCCTGTTTTTTCCAGTCCTGATGCCGTCAGACCGGTTTCGCGCCGCTCTCGCGCCCACCGCGCAGCGTATATTCGAGCGAGCCGCGGTTCACCACATGGTCGACATCGATCACCGCGGTATTGGCATAGGTGAAGCCCGCGCCCAAATTCCGGTACAGCTTGTCGAAATCGCGCTCGACCGTCTGGCGATAAAGGTCTTCGAAACTCTCGATCACGAAATAGGTCGGCTGCAGGTCGCTGATCACGTAGTCGGTGCGCATCACCCGGTCGACATTGAGCATGATCCGGTTGGGGCTCTCGGCCTCGGTGGCATAGACCACCTCGGTCGGGCCCGAGAGGATCCCCGCGCCATAGGCCTTGATCCCGTCGGCTTCCTGCAGCAGTCCGAATTCGACCGTGTACCAGTAGAGCGAACCGAGCGCCTTGAGCCGGTTGTAGCGCATCGCCTTCCAGCCCGCGCGGCCATATTCCTGCATGTAATCGGCATAGACCGGATCGGTCAGCATCGGGACGTGGCCGAAGACGTCGTGGAACACGTCGGGTTCCTGGATGTAGTCGAAGGTCTCGCGCGTGCGGATGAAATTGCCCGCCGGGAAACGCCGGTTGGCCAGGTGCCAGAAGAACACGTGATCGGGAATCAGCATGGGCACGGGCACCACGCTCCACCCGGTGAGCGTATCGAGGTCTTCGGACAATGTGCCGAATTCGGGCACGCCCCCGCGGTCGAGGTTCAGTTTCTCCAGACCCGCCATGAACGCGGTCGCCGCACGGCCGGGCAGCACGGCCATCTGCCGCGCAAACAGATCGTTCCAGATCGCGTCGTCTTCGGCGGTATAGTCGGTCTGTTTTGGTTCGAGCCAGTCGTCGCCCACATGTGCGGGTTTCTTCAGCGGCGCGGTGAACACCTCTGCCGGAAGGTCGGGCAGGCGGGTAAAGTCCTGTTCGGTCTGTGTAAGTGTAGCCATATGGTCGGCGCTAATACTATCATTGCCGCATGCATACAAATGGCAGGAGCGAGGCGCGATGAAACGCAAGCACTATGAGACGGCGATGGCGCCGCTGCGCGAGCAGCTGGTCGTCATGGCGCGGTGGGCGCGCACGACGGGGCAGCGGATCGTGGTCTTGTTCGAAGGGCGCGATACCGCGGGCAAGGGCGGCGCGATCCGCGCGGTGTCCGAGAAGCTCAACCCGCGCCAATGCCATATCGTCGCGCTCGCCAAGCCGACCGAGGCCGAACAGAGCCAGTGGTATTTCCAGCGCTACGTCGATCATCTGCCCAGTGCAGGCGAAATCGTGCTGTTCGACCGCAGCTGGTACAATCGCGCGGGCGTCGAGAAGGTCATGGGCTATGCCGACGACGCGCAGGTGACGCGCTTTCTCGAGCAGGCCCCGGCGTTCGAGAAGATGCTCGTCGACGACGGCATACTGCTGTTCAAATACTGGCTCGGGACCGATCAGGCCCAGCAGGAGGAGCGGCTGCGCGAACGGCTGGAGGACCCGCTCAAACGCTGGAAGCTGTCGCCGATCGATCTTGCCGCGCGCGAGCGTTACGATGCCTATACCGACGCACGCGAAGCCATGCTGGAAGCAACGCATACCGCGCATGCCCCCTGGACCCTGGTTGACTTCAACGACCAGAAACGCGGGAGGCTGACGCTGGTACGCGATCTGCTCGACCGGCTGCCCGATACGCACGTCGTCCCGCCGGAGATCGACTTCCCGGCGCTGGACCGTGAGCCGCGGGCCGAAACCTACGCAGTGCTGAAGCCGATTGCGGATTATCCCATCGAATAGTCATTGCGGAGGGCCGAAGGCGACGCGGCTTCGCCGCTCGCGAAGATTAGCTGAGAGTAGCAGACGCCTTGGTCACCTGGCGTCCATCGCCGGCAAAGGCACCGAGCTCGATTTCCCCGCCATCGCCGCGCAGCACGAGGTGGAGCGGTTCGCCCGCAATCGCCGGGCTGACCCCGCGAAAAGCGAAGTGGGCGAGGCGGTTCTCGCCAAAATGCGCGCCGGCCAGCTGCAGCAGCAGGCTCGCGGTGAGCGGGCCGTGGACGACCAGCCCGCGATAGCGTTCGACCTCGCGCGCATAGGGCGCATCGTAATGGATACGGTGCGTGTTGAAGGTCAGCGCCGAATAGCGGAACAGCAGCCGCTCGTCGGGCACGAGTTCGCGGTGCCCATCCCACCCCTGCGGATCGAAGACAGCCGGGGTCGGTTCGGGCGGGGACAAGGGTGCATCACCCGTCAGCGCTTCGAGATAGACCGCGGTCTGGCGCTCGGTAACGGCAGCGATGCCGTCGGCGCTGGTTTCATGATCGATCTCGACGAAGACCATGTCGCCCCGGCTGCCCGATTTCGGCGTGATCGAAACCACGCGGCTGACGCGCTCGACCGTCGCGCCTACGGCGATCGGGGCGTGAAACTGGATCGCGCTCGATGCCCACATCCGCCGCGGTAGCGGGATCGGGGGCAGGAAGCTCGCCGGGTCGTCCTCGCGCAGCGGATGCCCGTCGGGGCCCAGCCGTGCGGTCGGTGCCTCGGGCGTGCAGAGGCAGAAATGGATCCCCTGCGGCATGGCGGCAGAGGCGGGGGCGCCGTGATCGAAGGTCGCGTACCACCGCGCGGCGAGCGCCGGATCGAGCCGGTCTGCCGCGCGTTGTTCGCGTCCAATCCAGTCGCCCCACTCGGCCATCAGGCGGCGCGTTCGAACACGGCGGCCATTCCCTGGCCCCCGCCGATGCACATGGTCTCGAGCCCGTAGCGGACCTCGCGCCGCTGCATTTCATGCGCCATGTCGGCGAGGATGCGGATCCCCGTCGCGCCGATCGGGTGGCCCAGCGAAATGCCCGAACCGTTGACGTTGACCAGCTCGCGGCGGCTGTCGTCCTCTGTGAAGCCCCAGCCCTTGAGCACGGCGAGCGCCTGCGGGGCGAAGGCCTCGTTGAGTTCGATCAGCCCGATATCGTCCCAGCCCATATTGGTCTTGGCGAACAGCCGTTCGACCGCGGGAACGGGGCCGATCCCCATCCGGCTGGGATCGCAGCCGGCCGCGCTCCATGAATGGAACCACAGGATCGGTTCGAGGCCCAATTCCTCCACCTTGTCCTCCGCCACCACCAGGCAAGCTGCGGCGGCGTCGTTCTGCTGGCTGGCATTGCCCGCCGTCACGATCGCATCTGCATCGCGCTTGCCGTCGATCGCGCGCAGCTTGCCCAGCGTGTCCATGCTGGCGTCTTCGCGAAAGCCTTCGTCACGCGCGAAGACCACCGGGTCGCCGCGCCGCTGGGGGATCTCGACCGGGACCAGCTGTTCGTCGAACCGGCCTTCGGCCCAGGCGCGGGCGGCGTTCTGGTGGCTGCGCACCGCGAATGCATCGGCGGCCTCGCGGCTGATGTCGTAATCCTTGGCGAGATTCTCCGCGGTCTCGATCATGCCGGTGATCACCCCGAAGCGTTCGATCGGCTGGCTCATCAGCCGGCCGCGCGTCAGCCGGTCCCACAGCACCATGTCGCCCAGCCGTGCGCCGTGGCGCGCCTTGGTGGTGTAATGCTCGACATTGGACATGCTCTCGACCCCGCCCGCGAGCACGCAATCGGCCACGCCGGTTTGCACCATCATCGCCGCAGTCGCGACCGCCTGCAGGCCCGAGCCGCAGCGCCGGTCGAGCTGGAAGCCGGGCACTTCGATCGGATAACCCGCCGCCAGCCAGCTCCAGCGCCCGATCGCGGGCGCCTCGCCGCTGCCATAGCCCTGGCTGAAGACGACATCGTCGACGCGCATGGGATCGACGCCGCTGCGTTCGACCAGCGCCTTGATGATCACCGCGCCGAGCGCGCCCGCCTCGAGCGGGGCGAGGCTGCCGAGGAACTTGCCCACCGGCGTACGCAGGGGCTTGCAGATGGCTACGCGGCGGAGTGTCGTCATGGCTTAATCCTTGTCGGAGAGGCGGGCGATATCGCGGTCGACGAGCTTGCCGATCGCGCCCGAGGACAGGCCGAGCCGTTCGGCGAGCACTTCCTCGGTATGCTGGCCCAGATAGGGCGCAGGCGCGGGCGCCCCGGCTTCGCGCGAAGGGATGTTCGCAAAGCTGCGCGTGGCCGGATATTCGAAGCCGCTGGGATTGGCGGGCGAAGCACCGAAGAGCGGGTTGGCGGCCACCAGTGCGGCGTCGTTCGCCGCCTCATGCATCGTGCGGTAGCGTTCGAAAGTGGTGCCATGCGCGGCGAGGCTGGCGGACAGTTCGTCCCAGTCCATCTGGTCCGCGCGTTCCTGGAACAGCGCGAACAGGCGGTGGCGGTGTTCGAAGCGTGGCCGGTCGCCATCGGCGAAGCGCACGCCCAGCTCGGCCTCGAGCGCGGCAATCGCGTCCGCGATCCCGAAGGCGGCGACGAGGCCGTCCCATTGCTTTGCGGTCAGTGCCGCGACCATGAAGCGCACCCCGTCGCGGCTGCGGAAGTCGCGCCCGAACGCGCCCCAGATGGCATTGCCGAGCCGTTCGCGGTCGCCGCCGCGATAGAGCATTTCGGCCATGGCGCCGCTATTGGCCATGGTCCCGATCGCGACATCGCCGAGCGGCACGCGCAATTCGCTGCCCTGGCCCGTGGCATCGCGCTGGCGCAGCGCGGCAAGCAGCGCGAAGGCGCAATAGGCGCCGGTGATGAAATCCCATGCGGGCAGAACCTGGTTGACCGGCGGCGCATTGGCCATGTCCCAGTCCTCGGGCCCGCACATCAGCGGATAGCCGCTTGCCGCATTGACGGTGAAATCCATCGCCTGGCGCCCGTCGTGCCAGCCCATGATGCGCACGCTGACCAATTCGGGCGCGCCCTCGGGCTGCTGCGCGGCGATGGCATCATGCCCGAGGAAGCTCTTTTCCGGCAGGTTGGTAATGAGATTGCCCGTATTGGCCGACAGCGCGACCAGCAGTTCGCGCCCCTCGCCGCTGCGCAGGTCGAGCGCGACCGATTTCTTCGCCCGGTTGAGGTTTTCCCAGCTCAGGCTGCGGCCCTGCTCGGTCAGCATGTAGCGGTCGTAATCGAGCCCGCCTTCCTTGTGATCGACGCGGATCACTTCGGCGCCCAGTTGCGCGCAATAGAGGCCGGCGGTGGGCGAGGCGACGAAGCTCGAGGCTTCGATAATGCTCAGTCCGTCGAGAAGCTGATACACGCGCTACAATCCCGCCGCATAATCGCGCAGCATGTGCTTGGCGATCTGCAACTGGAGGATCTGCGTGGTGCCTTCATAGATGCGGTAGATGCGCGCATCGCGGAAGAAGCGTTCGGCGTCGTATTCTGCGAGATAGCCCGCACCGCCGTAGATCTGCACCACCCGGTCGACCACGCGGCCGCACATTTCGGAGGCGAAGACCTTGAAGGCGGCGGCGTGCTTGACCGTGTTCTCGCCGCGATCGACCCGCGCGGTGACATCGGCCATCATTGCCTCGGCAGCGTAGATTTCGGTCCAGCTTTCGCTGAGCATCTGCTGGATCAGCTGGAAATTGGCGATCGGCTCGCCAAAGGCCTGCCGCTCATTGGCGTATTTGAGCGCCGAATCGAGCGCGCGGCGCGCATAGCCGGTGCTCGCCGCGCCCACCGAGATACGGCCATTGTCGAGGCTCATCATGGCGAAGCGGAAGCCCTGTCCGGTCTGTTCGCCCAGCAGCGCGTCGCCGGGGACATGCACGTCGTCGAGCATGATGTCGGAGATATGGCTACCAGCCTGGCCCATTTTCTTGTCGGGGCTGCCGGTCGATACGCCCGGCGTATCCATCGGCACGATGAAAGCGCTGACATGCGCGTTCTTGGGCTGCGCGTCCTTCTCGGTGCGCGCCATGATCAGCCCGACCTCGGCATGCGGTGCGTTGGTGATGTAGCGCTTGGTCCCGTTGAGGATCCAGCCATTGCCCTCGGGATCGGGCTTGGCGGTGGTCGCCATGGCGGCGCTGTCGCTGCCCGAACCGGGCTCGGTCAGGCCGAAGCAGGCGATCGCGCCCGCGGCGATCCTGGGCCACCATTCGGCCTTTTGCGCCTCGGTCCCGCCGTTCTTGATCGCCGAGTTGAACATGCCGACATTGATCGAGAAGATCGAACGATAGGCGGGCGCGGCATAGGCCATGGTCTTCACGACCTGGGCATATTGCGTGATGTTCAGCCCGGCGCCGCCGAATTCTTCGGGGACGGTCAGGCCGAACAGGCCCATCTCCTTCATCTCCGCGACGATCTCGTCGGGGATCTTGTCGTTCGCGATGACGTCCTTCTCCGCCGGGATCAGCCGCTCGCGGACATAGCGTTCGAGCTGTTCGAGAAACTGGTCGAAGGTCTCGGCATCCATGCCGGGGTGGACGGCATCATTCATCGGGTAGCTCCATTTGCTCAGGGCCGCCCGATTCCTGCGGGGCTGCACCGGGGGGCATCTTGCCTGCGGGGGCCTCGGTGGATGCTTCGGGCGCGGGCGGGACCACGCCTTCGGGCAGGCGGCGCTGCTCGATCATCTCGGCGGCATCGTCGAGCGCTTCGGCCTCGCTTTGTGTCACCGCGCCGACCGGCTCGGTATCCTCCTCGTAGCCGGAACAGGCAGGCAGCGCGAACAGGGCGAGGAGCGGGATGAATCGGTTCATGGCTGCGGAAGCTAGGCGCACAAGCACCGCGCGCAAAGGACGCTACGGCGCGGCTGGGCGCGGGCGAGCCGTGAGGCCCGCCCGCTTGAGGCTCAGTTGCTGGCGTCTTGCGACATGGCGTCCATCGCCGCAGCGGCGGTGTCGGCCGCATTGTCGCCGGCTTCCTGGATCTGCGCGGTCTCGCTCGGGCTCAGATCGGGGGCCTCGGTGGCCACGTCATTGGCGGCGGGGTCTTCGACCGGCTCGGCTTCGACATCGGCCAGCGCGTCGTCGGCGGCGATTTCGACGGTGTCGGCTTCGGCTTCGGTCGAGGCGTCTTCGGTGCTGCCGCAGGCGGCAAGGGCGAGCGTGGCGGCAGCGGTCAGGGCGATACGGAAGTTCATGGTTTCTCTACTCCGGTGATGGGTCGCGCGGGTAAAGCGCAACCGCGGGGCGCGGGGCAAGGGGAAAATCGCCCGCGACCGGTTGCGTGTACCGTTCCTTCTGCCATCAGGCGGGCATGACCGGAATTGCGCGCGCAGGACAATCGCTGAAGGAGACCTTCGGCTTCGATCGCTTCCGCGGGCGGCAGGAAGAGGTGGTCGCGCGCGTACTGGCCGGCGATTCGACGCTGGCGGTGATGCCGACGGGGGCGGGCAAGTCGCTGACCTACCAGCTCCCCGCAGTCATGCTGCCCGGCACCTGCGTGGTGATCAGCCCGCTGATCGCGCTGATGCACGACCAGCTGCGCAGCGCGCGCGCCAACGGTATCCGCGCGGCGACGCTGACCAGCGCCGATGCCGACTGGCGCGAAACGCAGGACGCTTTCCGCGCAGGCGAGCTCGATCTGCTCTATGTCGCGCCCGAACGTGCCAGCCAGCCGGGTTTCCGCGACCTGCTGGGCACGGCACCGCTATGCCTGTTCGCGATCGACGAGGCGCATTGCGTGTCCGAATGGGGGCATGATTTCCGCCCCGACTACCGGATGCTGCGCGGCATGCTCGATGCTTTCCCGCAGGTTCCGCGGCTGGCGCTGACCGCCACCGCCGACAAGCAGACCCGCGCCGATGTGATGACGCAGCTGGGCATTCCCGACGACGGGCTGGTGCTCGCAGGCTTCGACCGGCCCAATATCCGCTATGCCATTCGCCACCGCGACAATCCGGTGCGCCAGCTGACCGATCTGATGGCCGCCGCGCCCGGTCCGGGGATCGTCTACGCCCCGACACGGCGCAAGGTGGAGGAGCTGGCGGTCAAGCTGGCCGCTGCCACCGGGCGCGCAGTCCTGCCCTATCACGCGGGTCTCGATGCGGGGACGCGCGCTGCTAACCAGGCGGCATTCGTGACCAGCGAGGATATGGTCATCGTCGCCACGGTCGCCTTCGGCATGGGGATCGACAAACCCGACGTGCGCTTCGTCGCGCATGTCGGCGTGCCCAAGTCGATCGAGGGCTATTACCAGGAAACGGGGCGCGCGGGGCGCGACGGCGATCCAAGCCAGGCAGTGATGTTCTGGGGCGCGGGCGATTTCGCCACCGCGCGGCAGCGGCTGGCCGAAGTCGACGAGGGGCGCCGCAATGCCGAGCGCGCGCGGCTCGATGCGCTTGCCGGACTGGTCGAGACTGCCGCCTGCCGCCGCGCGGTGCTGCTGCGCCATTTCGGCGAGGACCCGCCCCAGAGCTGCGGCAATTGCGACAATTGCCTCGAACAGCCCAGCGTGACCGATGTCACCGAACTGGCGCGCAAGCTGCTGTCGGCGGTGTACCGCACGGGGCAGAGCTTCGGCATGGGCCATCTGCAAAAGGTACTGACCGGGAGCGAGGACGAGCGCGTGCGCCAGCGCGGGCACGACCGGCTGAGCGTCTTCGGGATCGTCGAGGGCGAGGAAGCGGCTCTGCTCCAGCCACTGTCCCGCGCCCTGCAGGCGCGTGGCGATCTGGTCGCGACCGAACATGGCGGATTGGCGCTGGGCGGCTCGGCGCGCGCGATCTTGACCGGCGAAAGCGCGGTCGCCATCGTCGTCCCGCCCAAGCGCCAGCGGCGCCGCCGCGGCGATACGACTCCCAATCCGGTCGGCGATCCACTGTTCGAGGCGCTTCGCGCGTTGCGCAAGGAACTCGCCGAAGAAGCGCAGGTGCCGCCCTATGTCGTCTTCCACGATTCGACGCTGCGCGAGATGGCCAGTGCGCGGCCCGCCACACTCGCCGCGCTGGGCCAGCTCCCCGGCATCGGGGCGAAGAAACTCGAAGCCTATGGCGAGCGCTTCCTGCGCGCGATCGACGACCATTGAACCCGGACCTCCAATGATATAAAGATGATATCATAATTATTGGAGGAGCCATTCGTCATGACCGTCGAACTCAGGGGAATGAAGAAGAGCAGCGAGCATGCGGGGTCCAGCTTCAGCGGTTATCCGATGCTGGGGCTGATCCTGGCCTTGCTGGTGCTGGTGATCTGGAACGTTGCCGGAAATGTGCCGATGGACGGCGCGGACAAGGCGGCCAAGCTCACCTTCGTCGGCCTGCTCGTCCTGCCCATCCTCGTGCTGGCGTTTCTCGCCGCCGGATTTTTCATGATCCAACCCAACCAGGCGGCCGTGATCACGCTGTTCGGCGAATATCGCGGGACCGAACGGCGCGAGGGGCTGCGCTGGATATGGCCGTGGATGACCAAGAACAAGCTGTCGGTGCGCGCGCACAACATCCATTCGGAGCGCGTGAAGATCAACGATTTGCGCGGCAATCCGATCGAGATCGCCTGCAATGTCGTGTGGCGCGTCGCCGATAGCGCGCAAGCGAGTTTCGATGTCGACGATTACAAGGAATTCGTGAACATCCAGATCGAGGCGGGGCTGCGCACGGTGGGTTCGCGCCATCCCTATGACGATTTCGAAGGCGAGGAAGTCACGCTGCGCGGCGGCGCCGAGGTCATCAACCGCGAATTGCTCGAAGAACTCAACGACCGGCTGAAGGTCGCGGGGATCATCGTGGACGAGGCGGGGCTGACCCATCTCGCATATGCCAGCGAAATCGCCAGCGCGATGCTCAAGCGCCAGCAGGCCGATGCCATCATTGCCGCCCGGGCCAAGATCGTGCTCGGCGCGGTCGGCATGGTCGAGGATGCGCTGACCAAGCTGGCGCAGGACAATATCGTCGAGCTGGATGACGAACGGCGCGCGACGATGGTCAGCAATCTGATGGTGGTGCTGTGCGGCGAGAAGGACGTGCACCCCGTGATCAACGCGGGTTCGCTCTACCAATAGGTATGCGTAAAGCCCCGATCCGATGACAAAGAAGGCTTTCGCCCTGCGCCTCGACCCGGCGGTCCACGCCGCGATCGAACGGCTTGCCGCGAACGAGTTGCGCAGTGCCAATGCGCAGATCGAGATGTTGCTGCGCGAATCGCTGGCAAGGCGCGGGATCGAGGTGCCGGTTTCGAAGCCGCCCAAGCGCGGCCGACCAAAGAAGGAGGAGGAGTGAGATGACAGTGATTCACTGGCTGAGCGCCGGGGCCCTGCTGGCATCGGTGGGCGCCGCGCCCGCGGTGGCCCAGGAAACGCTGGTTGCCCCCGGGCCGCAAGGCGATCTTGCAGGAACGCTGGTCGCGCCCGCCGAAGGGCAACCGCTGGTCCTGATCATCCCGGGTTCGGGCCCGACCGACCGCGATGGAAACAGTTCGCTGGGAGTGACTGCGGCACCCTATCGCCTGCTCGCGGACGCGCTGGCCGAGCGCGGCATCGGCACATTGCGGATCGACAAGCGCGGTATGTTCGCCAGCAAGGCGGCGGTGGCGGACGCCAATGCGGTCACGATCGCCGATTATGTCACCGACACTGCAAGCTGGGTTGGCGCGGCGCGCACTGCGACCGGGGCCGAGTGTATCTGGCTGCTGGGGCATAGCGAGGGCGGGATCGTCGCGCTCGCCGCGGCACAGGAGGTGCCGCATCTGTGCGGGATCATCCTCGTGGCTGTGCCGGGCCGCCCGCTGGCCACCGTGCTGCGCGAGCAATTGCGCGCCAATCCCGCCAATGCGCCCTTGCTGGAGGATGCCGAAGCGGCGATAGCGACGCTGGAGACGGGCGAACGCGTCGATGTCACGCCGCTGCATCCTGCACTTCAGAGCCTCTTCGCGCCCGCAGTGCAGGGCTTTCTCATCGATTTGATGGCGCAGGATCCCGCAGCGCTGGCAAAGCAGACCGACCTGCCCATGCTGATCGTCCATGGCGGGAACGATCTGCAAGTCACCGCAACCGACGCCCAAATGCTTCGTGCGGCGGCCCCACAGGCCAAGTATCTCGAAATTCCGGCGATGAACCATGTGCTCAAGGACATTCCGGACGGCGCGCCCGCAGCGAACCGCGCAAGCTATGGCGACCCCTCGCTCCCGGTATCGCGCGCCTTGGTCGCGGGCGTGGCGGATTTCGTGACGCGCGATAGGGGAGCAAGCGAATGAGCGAGCGTGATGACGGGGCGTGGTTCGCACCCAAACGCTTCGGCTATGGCGCAGGGCTGCCGATCGCGTGGCAGGGCTGGGCGTTGCTGGCCGGGTACATCGCGGTGATGCTCGCCCCCACCCCTCTCCTCGAATGGGATCCCATTCTCGGCACCGGCATTGCCGCAGCCGTCTGGATTTTCGCGACAGCGCTCGTCCTGGTCGTCGCAAAGCGCAAGACGCGAGGCGGGTGGCGCTTGCGCATCGGCGAACGCGATTGACAGGAACAGCGCGATGGGCGGAGTTATTCTACTGTTAACCATCACGGCGTAGAAGAAAGCCATGGTTTCGCCATTCGTCTCTCCTGCTTCGCGCCTTCCGCGCTGGCTCCTCGCTGCGATTGCCGCGATGGCGGTCAGCGCGATCCCGTTGGCAGCGGTGGTGGCGCAGAACGGCGGATCGGCCAGCTTCACCGTCGCCGAGACTGGCCGCGGCTATGGCTCGCTACAAGCCGCGGTCGATGCGATCGGCAATCGCGAGGGCACGGTGGTGATCGCTTCCGGCAATTGGAACGAGTGCGCGGTACAGAGCGAGGGCGTGATGCATTTCCGTGCCGAACAGCCGGGCGAAGCGCTGCTGGGCGGCAAGGCATGCGAAGGCAAGGCATCGCTGGTGCTGCGCGGACGCGGGGCCAGCGTCGAAGGCCTGGTCTTCGCCGAGATCGCGGTTGCCGATGGCAATGGCGCGGGCATCCGGTTGGAACAGGGGCCGCTGCGCGTTTCGCAAAGCTGGTTCCGTGACAGCCAGCAGGGCATTCTGACCACCAATGGTGTCGACAGCGAGCTGGTGGTCGACAAATCGACCTTCACCCGGCTGGGCACTTGCGAAAACTCGGGCGGCTGCGCCCATTCGATCTATGCCGGCGATTACGGCCGCGTCACGGTGACGCGCAGCCGGTTCGAACAGGGCACCGGCGGCCATTACCTCAAGTCGCGCGCGGCGCGCAATGTGATCGAGGGCAACAGTTTCGACGACGCCAACGGCCACGGCACCAATTACCTGATCGACCTGCCCAATGGCGGGACCGGTGCGATCCGCGGAAACTGGTTCGTCCAGGGGCGCGACAAGGAAAACTGGTCGACGATGATCGCCATCGGCGCCGAAGGCGCGCGTTACACGTCCGACGGGCTGGTCATTGCCGACAACGATGCGCGGATGGTCCCGGGGCTGTCGCGCAGCCCGGCCTTTATTGCCGACTGGACCAATGACGCGCTGGTGATCGAGAACAACAGGCTCGGCAGCAACGTCAGGCGCTTCGAGCGGCGCTGAACGCCGGGGCGAAGCTCACCGCGCCGCGCGGCGCGTCGCCTTCAAGCACCAATCGCTGGAAATAACGGGGCTCCGCCCCGTCGTAGCGCAGCGCGGGATCGCATTCGAAGCCGAAGCGCGCGTAATAGGCCGGGTCGCCGACCAGCACGATCCCGCGCCCGCCGCTTTCGCGCAGATCGGCAATGCCGCGCTTGATCAGCGCCGAACCGATGCCCTGCCGTTGCAGTCCGGGCGCGACGCTGATCGGGCCGAGCCCGAACCACCCCTCGCTGCCATCGGAGATGGTGACCCGCGAAAATGCGGCATGGCCGACGATCCGCGTCGCATCCTCGGCCACCAGCGACAGCGCCAGATCGCATCGGCGCGCAGCCGGTCGACCAGCTGCTGTTCGTCGCCATCGGCATAGGGCATGTCCTGAAACGCCGCCTCGGTCAGCGCGAAGATCGCCGGTGCATCGCCGCCGCGTTCGGGCCGGATCGCGATCGCGGTCACAGCAAATGTCCCGACCGGTCGCGCTTGGTCGCAAGGTAATGCGCGTTGTGCGGATTGTCGGGCAGCGCGTGCGGCACGCGTTCGGCAATCGATACGCCCACCGCGGCGAGCGCCGTGACTTTGGCGGGATTGTTCGTCATCAGCCGGATCTCCCCGACATTGAGCAGGTCCAGCATCCGCGCTGCAGTGGGAAAATCGCGCGCTTCATCGGGCAGGCCCAGCCGCGTGTTGGCATCGACCGTGTCGAAGCCCTGGTCCTGCAGGCGGTAGGCGCGCAGCTTGTTGATGATGCCGATCCCGCGGCCTTCCTGCCGCATGTACAGGAGTATGCCCCAGCCGCCCTTGTCCGCTTCCTGCGCCATCGCCTGCAGCGCGGCGGCGAGCTGCGGGCCGCAGTCGCATTTGAGGCTGCCGAGGATATCGCCCGTGAGGCATTCGGAGTGCAGCCGGACCAGCGGAATACGGTCGGCCGATTGCTCGCCGATGATCAGCGCGACATGCTCGCGCGTGTCGTCGGGGCTGCGGAAGGCGACGATCCGCGCATCGTCGGCGGCGGCCACGGGCAGCCGCGCGCGCGAGGCGATCTGCAGCCGCGCGGCATCGGTAAAGGCGCCCACATCGGCAGCATTCAGCGCAACCGCTTCGCCGGCATTCTCCGGATCGACCAGAAAGGCAGGCAGCACGCCGGCGAGGCGGGCGAGTTCGAGCGCGGCGCGCGCCTGTTCCTCCCATTCGAGCGCCATGGCCTTGAACGGCCCCTTGAGCGGGTTGGCCATGTCTAGCGCCGGGTCGGCAACCGCCAGCGCGGCCGGCAGGTCGAACGGGTCGGCGCCGCGCATCAGCACCGGCTGGCGCGGCGCGGCGGCTTCGATCTGGTTGGCCAGCTTGAGCGTCGCCGCACGCGTGGCGGAGATCAGCATGGCCGATCCCGCCAGCTCGCCGAAAGCGGTTTCGACCGGTTGCAGCAGCGGGGCCCCTTCGATGGCGAGCGGCCAGCCGTGGCGCAGCGCGTCCACCGCCTGCGCCGCGCGCCGTGAAGGGGAGGCCGTGCTCAGAGCGTGAACTCCGTCACCAGCGGCACATGGTCCGACGGCTTTTCCCAGTCGCGCGCGTATTCGTGGATCGAATGGCCGGTGGCCTGCCGTGCGAGTTCGGGGCTGGCCCACATATGGTCGAGCCGGCGGCCGCGGTCGTTCACCTTCCAGTCCTTCGACCGGTAGCTCCACCAGCTGTAGTAGCGTTCGGGCGCCTTGACGTGTTCGCGCCCGATATCGCTCCAGCCATGCGCATCCATGAAGCGCTGCAGGCTCTCGACCTCGATCGGCGTGTGGCTGACCACCTTGAGCAATTGCTTGTGGTTCCACACGTCGCTTTCGAGCGGGGCGATGTTGAAATCGCCGACGATCAGCGTCGGGCGGTCGACCGCATCGGCCCAGCGGGTCATCCGTTCGAGGAAATCGAGCTTCTGGCCGAACTTGGCGTTGATCTCGCGATTTGGTTCGTCGCCCCCGGCAGGGACATAGACGTTCTCGACGATCATTCCGTCATGCTCGGTCAGCTCGACCCCGACATGGCGGGCCTCGCCATTGTCCTGCCAGTCGTGGCGCGAGAATTCGGTCAGTGGCGTTTTCGCGACCGTCGCGACGCCGTGATAGCCCTTCTGCCCATGTACCGCGAAATGCTCGTACCCCAGCGCGCGGAAGGCTTCGTAGGGAAACTGGTGCTCCTGGCACTTGATTTCCTGGAGGCACAGCACGTCGGGCGATTGCTCCTTCAAAAAGCGCTCGACGATCGGCATGCGCAGGCGGACGGAATTGATATTCCAGGTTGCAACGGTGACCATGCGGGGGCTTTAGGTGCCTTGGCCGATGGCAGCAAGCGGGCACCGCGCGGCGACTTGGCCGGTGCCCCGCAGCGTCACGCTATCGTCTTGTTCCGCCGTGATATATGGCGCCGCCAAATCTACCCGGAGACATTGCATGACCATCCGCCCGTTCTGCCTGACCATCTGCGCCGCGGCGCTGGCCTTGGGTGGCTGCACCACCACCAACAATTACAATTATCCCGACAAGGCGCGCGCTGCCCCGGCTGCCAGCGAAACGCAGGCCGCGGGCAAGGCGAAGAACGTCATCCTGTTCATCGGCGACGGCATGGGGGTTTCCACCGTCACCGCCGCGCGGATCTATGCGGGGCAGAAGCAGGGGCAGAGCGGCGAGGAATACGTCCTGCCGTTCGAGACCTTCGACAATGTCGCGCTGGTCAAGACCTACAATACCGATGCGCAGGTCGCCGACAGTGCGGGCACGGCCAGCGCCATGCATACGGGCGTGAAAACCCGGATCGGCGTGCTCGGCTACGGGCCCGGCGTGACCAAGGGCGACTGCGCCTCGGGCAGCGGGCACGAGCTTGGCCTGCTCGGGGAAGAGGTGAAGCAGCGCGGACTGGCGCTGGGCATCGTCAGCACCGCGCGGCTCACGCATGCGACCCCCGCCTCGGTCTATGCGCGCAGCGTGTCGCGCGACTGGGAAGGCGATACCGCGATTCCCGAAGATCAGCGCGGACGCGGTTGCAGCGACATCGCGCAGCAATTGGTCGGCGCACCGTTCGATGTCGCGCTGGGCGGCGGCAGCGTGGCATTCTTCGGCAAGCAGAACGGCGGACTGCGGCTCGATGACGGCGCCAACCTTCCCGCGGACTGGGCGGCGGCAACCGGGGGCCATTTCGTCACCACTGCCGCTGACCTGGCCGCGGCCCCCGCCGATGCGCCGCTGCTCGGGCTCTTTTCGCCCAGCCACATGACCTACATGGTCGATCGCGACGCCGAGAGCAGCGAGCCCACGCTGACCGACATGACCGCCGCGGCCGTTACCCGGCTGGCAGGCGACCGGGACGGCTTCTACCTGATGGTCGAAAGCGGGCGCATCGATCACGGGCACCACGCGGGGCAGGCGGGCTATGCGCTGGAGGAAGCGGTCGAGTTCGCGCGGGCGATCCAGTGGGCGATCGACAACACCGACCCGGCCGAAACGCTGATCATGGTCACTGCCGATCACAGCCATGTGTTCACCATCGCGGGCTACCCGCGGCGCGGCAATGATATCCTCGGCCTGGTCGTACCGCCCGCCGCCGGGGGCGAGCGTGGCGACGACCCGATGCTGGCCGCCGATGGGAAGCCCTATACCACGCTGGGCTATGCCAATGGTCCGGGCGCGGTGAAGCATGATGCGGGCGGCGGGCGGCCGATCCCCGAAACCGGGGTGATGGCGCATCAGCAGGCGCTGGTGCCCATGGGTTCGGAAACGCATGCGGGCGAGGATGTCGCGCTCTACGCCAATGGCCCGGGCGCGGGCAATGTGCGCGGCGTGATGGAGCAGAACCTGATTTACGACGTGATCCGCACGGCATTCGGCTGGGACGCTGAATAGCGGCGCCATCGCGCCCATCCCATGCGAACAACAAAAAACCCTCGCGCCGGGGGCATTGGCGCGAGGGTTTCCTGTGAGCGTTCGTCACGCTTGGAACGAGACGAACCAGATCGAGGGGGTCAACAGGGGGGAAACCCGCCTCGTGTCGTCTCGTGGATTAGAAATTAGGCCTCGCTCGATTGCTGTTCAATGAACGCCGTGGAGCGGGATAACGCATAGATCGCACAATTCGCCGCGTGCCCGTTTATCCCGGACGACGGGACGAACGGCGCGGGTCGCGGAAAGTGAACGCGCTGTCGGCCACCGCCACGCCGTAACGCTGGTTCGCGAGTCGGACGGTGGTGCGGTGGTTCTGCGAATCGAGCGCGACCCAATGCGTCAGCCGCAGCCCGCCGGGCGATGCGGCATCGCGGGCGAAGATCAGCGTGATCACGCCAAACTCGGGCCGCTTGGTATCGCGTACTTCGACGCTGACGACATCGGGGTGGCTGGTCGGCACCAGCTTGCCGAAGCGCTTCACGTCGCGGCTCGGGTCGAGCAGCGCGCCAAGCGGCGAGTTCTCGATCGGCCAGCGCTGGACCTGGTTGACCTCGTAGTCCACCATATACATCGACTTGCCGTTCGAGACGACGAGCATGGGCACGCCCTTCTCGTATTCGAAGCGGATCTTGCCCGGCCGCTTGAGCGTCATGACCCCGCGGACGGTCTGGCCGCTGCGGTCGGTCTGGACGAAATCGGCCTTCATCGTGGAGATGCCGCGCAAGGCGGCAACGGCCTTGTCGAGATCGCCCTGGGCGGCGGCCACCGGGGCCGGCGCCAGGATGGCGGATGCAGGAAGCGCCGCGGCCAGCGAAAGGGCTAGCGCGGCGCGAATCGATTTATGCTTTTGCAAAGACAAGGTGCTCATGCTCCTGCGGTTAGGGTCGGAGCATTGAACCATCGCTGAACCCCGCTCGTTCCCGCGGTTCAGCTGGTTGCGCATTACTTGATCTTGGCTTCCTTGAACTCGACGTGCTTGCGCGCGACGGGATCGTACTTGCGGAAGGTGAACTTCTCGGTGTGATTCCGGGGGTTCTTCTTGGTCACATAGTAGAAGCCCGTGTCGGCGGTCGAGACGAGCTTGATCTTGACGGTTGCGGGCTTCGCCATGGCGTGTTCCTAAAGATCTGAAAGGGGCCGATGGGGCCCGAAAAAACAAGGGCGGCGCGCAGAGCACCGCCGTTCCGGCGCGCCCATTGGGCGATTCACCGGCAAAAGTCAAGCATTCTACCAGTCGACCCGGCCACGCTTGGACTTCACTTCGCCGCGCGCCTTCTTGGCCTTGAGACGCTTGACCTTGCCCACGCGGTTGACGCGGCTCTGCTTGCGTTTGCGCGGCGGCGTGAGCGCTTCGGCAAGCAGCGCGACCAGCCGTTCGCGCGCCGCCTCGCGGTTCTGTTCCTGCGTGCGGTATTCATTGGCGGTCAGCACGATTTCACCGCCCTTGGTGAACTTGCTCCCGGCGATGTCCTTGAGGCGCTCGAAGGATTCGGGATCCATGCCCAGCTGGAACACATCGACCCGCAACTGGACCGAGGTAGCGACCTTGTTGACGTTCTGCCCGCCGGGGCCCGAGGAGGCGATGAACTTCTCCTCGGCAATTTCGAGAGCCTTGTCGGCTATCCTACCCATCGCCGAAGCCGAGCGCGGTGAAATCGCGCGGGACGGGGGCGGTGGCGGCGATCGGCGGTTTGCCCTCGCGCGGGACGGTGATCGCCGCGGCATGCAGCATGGTGCGCGGGGCGCCCTTGCCGTCGCCATAGACCGGATCGCCCAGCAGCGGCAGGCCCAGCCCCGCCTCGCAATGCACGCGGATCTGGTGGGTACGCCCGGTTTCGGGACGGAATTCGAGCAATGCGCGGCCATCGATTTCGGCGAGCACGCGCCAATGGGTGATCGAGGGCTTGCCCTTTTTCGCCGCGATCATGCGCCAGCCCTTTTCGGCGCTGCTGATCTTGGACAGCGACAGTTCGATCGTCCCTTCGCTTGCGTCCGGCACACCGGCCAGCACGCCGAGATAGCGCTTTTCGACCCGGCGGTCCTCAAAGGCGCGCGAGAACCGCGTCAGCGCCTTGGGATTGCGCGCCAGCAGCAGGCAGCCGCTGGTATCGGTATCGATCCGGTGCACCGGCACCGGCGCGCGCTGGAACCCCAGCTTGAGCTGCTCGAAATGGTCTTCGAGGCACGCGCCGCCCCGCCGCGGGCGTTCGATCGGCAACCCGGAAGGCTTGTCAATCACCAGCGCCTCGCCGTCTTCGAAAAGGATCGGGATCTGCATCATGTCTTGAGTGTCGCTTTCATCAGGAGCCGCAGCGCATTGCCGAGGTAGAAGCCCTTGTCCAAATCCTCGATCCGCAGGTCCGCTTCGCGCACGCGGCCTTGCTCGATCAGGGTCCGGCGATAGACACCGGGCAGCAGGCCGAGGCGCGCGGGCGGGGTGAGCAGGCCGCCGTCGCCATCCTCGACGAAGATATTGGTCACGCAGCCCTCGGTCAGCAGCCCGTCTTCGCGCACGAACAGCGCTTCTTGCGCGCCGTGACTGTGCGCGACGCGCTGGGCATCTTCGTAAAAGCTGCGGTCGGTGGTCTTGTGCCGCAGCCGCCAGTCGCCCGGGTCGACCGGCAGCGGCAGGACGATGCAGCGCGCCGGTTCGGGCCAGGCCTGCGGCAGGTCGCGCGCCTCGAGCGCGATCGCGCCCGAGCGGGCGGCGAACAGGCGCACCCGGCTGGGCCGCTCGAGCACAAAACACAGCGCATGCAACTGGTTGCGCGCTTCGTGGCGGTCGAAGGAAAAGCCGAGTTCGGCGGCGCTGTCTTTCATCCGCTGGAGATGCATTTCGAGCTGGGCGATCCCCTTGTCGGGGGTGAAGCGCATGGTTTCAATGAGGTCGAATTGCGCGGCGCGGCAAGCGGGCGAGGAGCTGCGGGCAAAGGCCCCCTTGAGTAGCGCCTCGCGCCATTCGGTACGCGGTTCGCTGTCGGCGACGATCGCGCCGCCCACGCCCAGCACCGCCTTGCCGCGGCCGTTCTCGATCTCGGTCAGCCGCAAGGTGCGGATCGCCACGTTGAAGGCCGCATCGCCGCCTGCGCCGATCCGGCCGATAGCCCCGCAATAGGCGCCGCGCGGATCGCGCTCGACCGTGTCGATCAATTCCATGGCGCGGATCTTGGGCGCACCCGTAATCGACCCGCAGGGGAACAGCGCGCGGACGAGATCGACCGCGCCTTCGCCCTGCCCAAGCCGGGCGCGGACCACGCTGACCATCTGGTGGACGGTGGGGTAGCTCTCGATCGCGAAGGGTTCGTCCACCCGCACGCTGCCGGCTTCGGCGACACGGGCGAGATCGTTGCGCATCAAATCGACGATCATCAGATTCTCGGCGCGGTCCTTGACCGAACCGGCGAGCTCTGCTGCCAGCGCTGCGTCGGTCTCCGCATCGCTGCCCCGCGGGCGCGTGCCCTTCATCGGCTTGGCCTTGGCCTCGCCATCCTTGAGCGAGACGAACAATTCGGGGCTGAGGCTGAGCAGCCAATGCGTACCGTCGAAAATGACGCCGCCATAGCCCGCCTGCGCCGCCGGGCGCAGCGCGGCGTAGAGCCCCAGCGGATCGCCGGTGAAATTGCCCGCCAGCGGGAAGGTCAAATTGGCCTGGTAGATATCGCCCGCGCGGATCGCGTCCTGCAGCGTCCCGAAAGCCTGCGCATAGCCGCCCGGTGACAGCTGCGGCTCGAGCGGGCCGACACTGCCACCGCCTTGTGCATGCGCTGCCAGCCAGTCGGGCATGTCGGCTGCGGCGATCCGCGTCGGTGCATCGAACAGGCCGAGCCAGACCAGCGGCCCGCCGCCGCCGCTGCGTGCATCGGCGAGCGGGCGAAGCCGGTCTTCCAGCGCCAATCCGGCCTCGTAAGCGATGAAGCCCGCCAGTTCGCCGCCTGCCTGCCGCGCGGCTTCCGCCGCCGCAAGCGCTTCGGCAACCTGTTCGGGGCGCTGGGCGATGAAAATTTCGCGCGGGTTCTCGAACAGCAGAGCATCCGCCGCGCCGCATTCGCGCGCATCGTCGAGCAGGACAAAGGGACGCTTTTCCGCCATCGGTGCCAGCCTTTACCGCAAGCGCTGCGCCTGTCGAGGGATAGCTTGACCGCACCCACAAGGCTGCGCCACACCGCAAGGGCGGGCGAACCATCGGGAGCGGGCAGCACAATGAGCGAGATTTTTCTTGGACTGGGCGGAAATGGCGAGAACCAGCACTTGCGGCTCGACCAGGCCAATCGCCACGGTCTGATCGCCGGGGCGACGGGCACTGGCAAGACGGTGACGCTGCAGGGGCTGGCGGAAAGTTTCTCCGCCAATGGCGTCCCGGTCTTCGTTGCCGATGTGAAGGGCGATCTGGCGGGTATCTCGATGGCCGGTTCGCCGCAGTTCAAGCATGCCGACAAGCTCGAAGCGCGGGCGGCGGAACTGGGCATGGAAGACTATGCCTATGCCGACAATGCCGCCGTTTTCTGGGATCTGTATGGTGAGCAGGGCTTCCCGATCCGCACCACCATTTCGGAAATGGGGCCGTTGCTGCTGGCGCGGTTGCTCGATCTCAACGAGACGCAGGAAGGTGTGCTCAACATCATCTTCCGCCATGCCGACGATGATGGACTGCTGCTGCTCGACCTCGGCGACCTGCAATCGATGCTCGCCTATGCCTATGAGAACGCGAAGGAGCTTTCGGGCACTTACGGCAATGTGTCGAAGGCCAGCGTCGGGGCGATCCAGCGGCAGCTGCTGAGTTTCGAGAGCCAGGGCGCGGACATGTTCTTCGGCGAACCCGCGCTGGAGATCGACGATTTCCTCGCGCTCGACGACCAGGGCCGGGGCGTGATCAACGTGCTCGCCGCGGACAAGCTGATGCGCGGGCCCAAGCTGTACGCCACCTTCCTGCTGTGGCTGCTTGCCGAATTGTTCGAAAGCCTGCCCGAAGTGGGCGATCCCGACAAACCCAGGCTGGTGTTCTTCTTCGACGAAGCGCACCTGCTGTTCGATGACGCGCCCGAAGCGCTCGAAGACAAGGTCGAACAGGTCGTCCGCCTGATCCGCTCGAAAGGCGTGGGCGTCTATTTCGTCACGCAGAACCCGATCGACATTCCGGAAAAGATCGCCGGCCAGCTGGGCAACCGCGTTCAGCATGCGCTGCGCGCCTTCACCCCGCGCGACCAGCGCGCGATCAAGGCGGCCGCGGAAACCTTCCGCATCAATCCCGAACTCGATGTCGCGCAGGCGATCACCGAATTGAAAGTGGGCGAGGCGCTGGTTTCCTCGCTCGACGAGGACGGGGCGCCGACGGTGGTCCAGCGCACGCTGATCAAACCGCCGCAATCGCGTCTTGGCCCGGTGACCGAGAAGGAGCGCAAGATCGTCAATTCGGTCAGCGCGCTCGATGGGAAATACGACGTCGCGGTCGATCGCGAGAGCGCCGAGGAAGTGCTCGCCGCCAAGGCAGTCGACGCGGCCGCGACCGCCGAGGAGGTCGCGGAGAAGGGCGAAACCGAAGTACGCAAGCGCAGCCGCAAGACCACTTCGCTATGGGAAAAGGCGGGCAAGGCCGCGGCGGGGGCTGCCGCGAGCAGCGCCGCTTC
This sequence comes from Qipengyuania sp. HL-TH1, assembly GCF_036365825.1. NCBI lineage: Bacteria > Pseudomonadati > Pseudomonadota > Alphaproteobacteria > Sphingomonadales > Erythrobacteraceae > Qipengyuania > Qipengyuania profunda. The sequence goes on along the minus strand of NZ_CP142675.1, from coordinate 2,616,872 downwards.
GCTCATCGCGGCCAAGGTGCTGGGCAAGAAAAGCCGCGCCAATCCGGCACGGTCGGCTGCGACTTCGGCCGCCGGGTCGATCGCGACCGAGTTTGGCGGCAGTATCGCGGGCCGCTTCGTCCGCAATCTGGTCGGCGGGTTGATGCGCTAGGTCGGAATGCGGATTTCGGCGCGCAATCCGCCTTCGGGACGGTTGGCGAGCGTCAACGTCCCGCCATGCTGTTCGGCCACCGCGCGCGCCAGCGTCAGGCCCAGCCCGGAGCCGCCGGTTTCACGATTGCGGCTGGCCTCGCCGCGCGTGAAGGGCTCGAGCATTTCGTGAATGCGGTCCTCGGGAATGCCCGGGCCCTCGTCCTCCACCCGCAGCACCGCCATACCGTCCTCGCGCAGCACGCTGACATGCGCCGTGCCGGCATAGCGCAGCGCATTGGTGACGAGATTGCGCAGCCCGCGCTTGAGCCAGGTGAGATGCACCGGGGCGGCGATGCGTGCGCCGCCGGCAAGCGTGACCGGCTGGCCCAAATCCTCGAATTCCTCGATCACCGACGCGGCCAGCGCGCCGAGCTCGGTCATTTCGGGCGGCGCATCGCTGCGCCCGATCCGCGCGAGCGAAAGGATCTCGTCGAGCGTGCGGGTAATGTCCTCGATCGTCGCCGCCATTTTCGCGCGCGCGGCCTCGTCCTCGACGCTTTCGATGCGCACCCGCAGCGCGGCGAGCGGGGTTTTCAGATCATGCCCGATGGCGCCGAGCATGACGTCCTTTTCGTCGAGCATCGACCCGATCCGTCCCTGCATCGCATTATGCGCTTCGATCAGTCGGCGGACATCCTGCGGGCCGCTGGGTATCAGCGGTTCCTCGGGCGCGCCCGCGCTCCCGAACCGCCGGGTGCGGTCGGCCAGCGCGGCGAGTGGGCGGGTAATTCGGCGCAGCACGAAATAGAGCAGACCGACGAGCACCAGGAACAGGATCAGCGTCTGCAGAACGAGGGTGCGGACGATGCCGCGATCGGGGGGCGGCACGGCGAGGCGGGCGACCTGCCAGCCATCGGTGCCCTCCTGCCGCAAGCCGACCACCAGCAATTCATGCGGCGCGGTGCGCAGGCGCTGGTCCCATACGGGGTGGGTCTGCTCCAGCTGGCCGACAAGCGGATCCGACTCCAGCGAGCGGTCGGTGACGACGATTTCGGCCACTTCCAGGCCCTGGCGTTCAAGCTGGCGCGTGATCGCGGCCTCGCGCGCCGAATTGCGTTCTTCGCCGGAGAGCAGCGGGCTGGTCTCGCTGTTCGAGAAACGGATGCTGCGCGGCAGGCGGATGAACGGTTCGTCTTCGACGGGGCCGGGCCGGCCCGATGGCGGACGCGCGCGCCGGCGCCGTTCGTCGCGCAGGTCGCGGCGCTGGCCGACGAGGAGCTGGAAGCTCGCAGCGCTGGTCACGGCAAGCTCGCGCCGTTCGGAAGCCGCGCGGTAGAGCATGGTCGCCGAGATGGCCTGCGCGATCAGCAGTGCAGCGGCCAGCGCCAGCATGACCTGTCCGAGCAGGCTACGGGGCAGGAAACGCGTCATGCGTTGTCGTTGCGCGCGACGCGCGTGACCTCGGCACCGAAGCGATAGCCGCCGCCGCGTACGGTCTGGATGAAATGCGGGTTGCGGCTGTCGGTTTCGATCTTGCGCCTTAGCCGGCTGATCTGGTTGTCGACTGCGCGGTCGAATAGCTGGGCTTCGCGCCCCTGAACCATATCGAGCAACCGGTCGCGGTCGAGCACCTGCCGCGGGTGATCGCAAAAGGCGCGCAGCATGCGGAACTCGGCAGTCGAAAGCGGCACCAGCGCATTGTCGGGATCGGTTAGGCGGCGCTTGAGCGGGTCGAGATGCCAGTCTTCGAACCGATAGAGGAATTCCTCGTCGGCCACGGCGGCAGGCCGTTCGGCACGGCGCAGCACCGAGCGGATGCGCGCCACCAGTTCGCGCGGTTCGAAAGGCTTGGTGACATAGTCGTCGGCGCCGATTTCCAGGCCGATGATCCGGTCCATGGCTTCGCCCTTGGCGGTGAGCAGGATCGTCGGCAGGCCGCGGCTCTCGACCAGATGGCGGCACAGCGACAGGCCGTCTTCGCCGGGCATCATGATGTCGAGCAGCGCGAGGTCCGGCAATTCCTGCGCCAGCAGCGTGCGTGCCTGCGCGGCGCTGTCCGCCTCGCGCACGACGAACCCCTGGCGGGTAAGATACTCCGCCAGGGGTTCGCGCAGGCTGCGTTCGTCATCGACGAGCAGGATGGAGGTGGACGCGGGTTCGGTCATAGGTAATTCAATTCCGCGCCTACCGCCCGGTGGTCCCTGCGATCAAGCGTTACTGGCCGCGGCGCTCGCCGCGCTTGGCACGGCGTTCGCCCTTCTGTGCATCGCGTTCCTCGGCAGAAATCGCGCCGTCGCCATTGGTGTCGAGCTTGGCGAAGCGGGCCTCGACCGAAGCATCGAATTCGGCGCGGCTGATCGCCTGGTCGCCATTGGTATCGGCGCTCATGTGCATGCCGCCGCGCTTTCCGTCACGGCCACCACGTTTGCCGCGTTCGCCGCGGGCTTCGTGCATTGCGGCCAGTTCGGCTTGCGAGAGGCCGCCCGACTGGTCGGTATCGGCCTTGGCGAAATGCTCGGCCATGCGGGCGCTGCGATCACCGCCGCGAGTGCCGCGCCGTTCGGCACGGTCGCCGCGTTCGGGCCGGTTCGCCTTGCGGGCTTCATGCGCAGCCGTCATTTCGGCTGCGGTCAGCTCGCCATCACCATCGGTGTCCGCCTGGGCGAACATCTGGGTGCCCTTGGCCGCGCGGTCGTTGGCATTGAGCACACCATCGCCATTGGCATCCATGCGGGCGAAGCGCGCAGCGCTGGTGGCCTGCATTTCGGCCAGCGTGATGCGGCCATCGCCATCGGTGTCGGGATTTTCCCCGCCACGGTGCTGCGCGATTGCAGCAGTGCCGGTCAGCGCCAGCACGGCAGCGGAGAGAGTGAGGAAGGTCTTGTTCATTGCTTATCTCCAAAAGTGGAGAGCTGCGACGGACCAGGGGTCTGAGGGGAGGGACGTATTCGCCCGCCGCAGCTCGTATCCCCGTTCTAGGCCCGCAATGTCGCAGCAATATCCCGAACATGGCCTGAATTGTAACGAATTGCATCGGCGCGGCGGACCTGTTCATCGCGCTGCAAGGCAGCGGGGCCGGTGCCGGGTGCCCTCGCCCGCAGTGATGAATATGGCGGTGGCTTCGCTATCGATATCGGCAATATGCCACACGCCCGCGGGATTGATGGCATACTCCCCCGCCGCCAGCGTCGTGCTTTCGCGGCGCCCTTCGGGAAATTCCTGCGTCAGCACCATCGTGCCCGCGGTGCAGATCACCACTTCCTCGCCCAGCGGGTGCATTTCCCAGCTGGCCCAGCTTTCGGTAAAGTGGTGCTGGCCGACCAGCCGCCCCTCGCGCCCGTCGGCCCCGTGCCGCTCGCCATAGGCTTCGTACCATTCGAGCCCGTCGAAGGGCGGCTGCGGCACCGCCGTCGCGCCCAGACCCAGATGGATGAAACTGTCGGCGAGACGGTGCGGCCGGGCCATGTCAGGTCACCTTGTCCATCAGGAAAGCGTTGAGCTTGTTGCCATCGGGATCGCGGAAATAGGCCGCATAGAAGACCATGCCGTTGGCGTCGGGTTCGCCGCGGGGACCCGGTTCACCCTCGCTGGTGCCGCCGTTGGCCAGCGCGATGTCGTACAGCCGCTGCACCTGATCGCGGTCCTGCGCCTGCAGGGCCACCATGGTGCCATTGCCGACGGTCGCCGCTTCGCCATCGAATGGCTTGGTCGCAGCGATACCCGCCGCGCCGTCCATATTGCCCCAGGCGATGAAGCTGTCGAAATCCATCATCCGCCCCACGCCCAGTTCGGCCGCGATGGGATCGTAGAACCGAGCCGCTCGCTCGAGATCGTTGGTCCCCACTGTCACATATCCGATCATCTGCACTCTCCTTGTCGAAAACGACTCGCGACCGGCGGAACATTAAGGGAACGTAGATGAACCTACAAGGGCGCGCATTGCTCCTCGAGCCAAGCGAGATCATCGCCTTCGAGCTGCGGGGCGAGCGTGGCGTAGACCGCGGTGTGATAGTCGTTCCACCAGCCGATTTCGGCCTCGCTGAGCAGAGCGGGGTCGACCAGCGTCCGGTCGAGCGGAACCATCGTCAGCGTTTCGAAGCCGAGATACTTGCCCTCGCTGTCCGCAAGACCCGCATCGACCACCAGCACGAGGTTCTCGATCCGGATGCCGTATTCGCCGGGCTTGTAGTAACCGGGCTCGTTCGACAGGATCATCCCCTCGCGCAGCGGGGTTTCGGTGCCGGGGAAGGCGCCGCCCGGCTTGCTGATCCGCTGCGGGCCCTCGTGGACCGAGAGGAAGCTGCCGACGCCATGCCCGGTGCCGTGGCCGTAATCGACCCCGCCGTTCCACAGATGCATCCGGGCCAGCGCGTCGAGCGCGCCGCCCGTGGTGCGATCGGGGAATTTCTGCATGTCGAGCTGGATATGGCCTTTGAGCACGCGCGTGTTGCGCTCGACCATCTCGGCGCTGGGTTCGCCCGGGCCGATCCACACGGTACGGGTGATGTCGGTGGTGCCGTCGAGATACTGGCCGCCCGAATCGACGAGGTAGATCGACGACGGCGGGATCGGGATATTGCTGTCTTCATCGACCTTGTAATGCGGCAGCGCGGCATGGCCCGCTGCGGCACTGATCGTATCGAAGCTCGCATCCTTGAGCAGGCCGCCCGCTTCGCGGAATTCGCGCAGCTTGGCCGCCGCGGCGAGCTCGTCGACGCCGCCCTTGGGCGCTTCGATGCCGAGCCAGCGCAGGAACCGCGCCACGGCGGCACCATCGCGCGACTGGGCATCGCGGTGGCCCTGCTGTTCGGCTGGGTTCTTGATCGCCTTGGGCAGCACGGTCGGATCGTCGGTGCGCACCACGCTGGCGCCGCCCTGTTCCAGCGCGTGGAAGATGCCCGCCACCGCATGGTTCGGATCGACCGCGACCCGCTTGCCGTCCAGCGCCTCGAGCGCGGGTACGAATTCCGCGCGGTCGCGCACCGTCACCGCATTGCCGAGATGCTGGGTGAGTTCGGGCGTGACCTTGTCGGGCGCGATGAACAGTTCGGCGGTTCCATCGGCATGCGCCAGGACATAGGACAGCGCGACCGGAGTGTTGTCGACATCGCTGCCGCGCATGTTCAGCAGCCACGCGACCGAATCGAGCGCGCTGACGACGGTCGCATCATACCCTTCCTGCTTGAGCCAGTCGGCCACTTCGGAACGCTTGTCGGCGCTCGACCGTCCGGCATGCTCGTCGCCATGCGGCACCGCTGTGGCCAGCGAGGCCTGCGGACGGTCGTCCCAGATCGCATCGATCGGATTGCCGTCCACCGGGACCAGTTCGATGCCCTTGCGTGCGAACGCGGCTTCGGCCTCCTCGGCCCAGCCGATCCCGTGCAGCCATGCGTCATAGCCGATCTTTGCCCCCTCGGGCGCGTGCTCGGCGATCCATTTGGCGGGCGATGTGGCGGGCACATCCTCGTAATCGTACAGCGCCCCGCTGACCTGCTCGCGCACCTGGACGGTATAGCGCCCGTCGGTGAACATCGCTGCGCGGTCCTGCAGCACGGCGGCACTTCCGGCGCTGCCGCCGAAACCGGTCAGCCAGTTGAGCCGCTGGGCATAGGAGCCGACATATTCGCTCATATGCTCGTCCGAGATGGGAATGACGAAGCCGTCGAGGCCGCGGCGGGCCAGTTCCTTGCGCAATCCGTCAAGACGGGCTTCATGGGTCTGCATCAGCATCGAGAAATCCTTTCCTTCGCGCCGGTCGCGCTGGGGAGCGACTCGGTGCTTGCGGCGCGTGGCGCAGCCGCATAATCACTCCCCCGTCATAGTCATCCGCGGCGCTCCTTTCCAGTTTTGCGCCGCCCGGGGGAGGACCACCCATGCCTTTCATGCGATACGCCGCGTTCCTATCTGCCGCATCGCTGGCGCTCAGCGCGCCGCTCCACGCCCAGAACTCCGAAGGGACCACAGTGCCACAGCCGACTTCGCCGCCGACTGCCGAAAAACGCGACCACAGCTATTCGCATCACGGGATCACGATTTCCGACCCCTATCATTGGCTGCGTGACCAGTCCTATCCGACGATCGACGACGAGGACGTGCTCGACCATCTGAAGGCCGAAAACGCGTGGTTCGAAGCGCGGATGAAGCCGCAGCAGCCGCTGGTCGACGAATTGTTCGCGGAGATGAAGGCGCGCATCAAGGAAGACGATTCCACCGTGCCGCAGCGCCGCGGGGATTATCTCTACTGGTCGGAGTTCGAGGAAGGCGCGGAATACCGCAAATATTACCGCAAGCCGGTTGCCGGGGGCGACGACGTCCTGATCCTCGACGAGAACGCGCTGGCCGAGGGGGTCGAATATTTCCGCCTGGGTGCGTTTTCGGTGTCGCAGAACGGCCGCTACCTCGCCTATTCGGCCGATACCAACGGCTCCGAACGCTTCACCGCGCGGATCAAGGACCTGGAAACGGGCGAACTGCTGCCCGACGAGATTCCCGGCACGCTGTCGGACCTCGTCTGGGTGAAGAACGACACGGCGCTGGTCTATGGCACTGCGGACGACAATTGGCGCGTCCACGATGCGACCATGCATGTCCTCGGCACGCCGGTCAGCGAAGACGTCGAACTCTACCGCGAAACCATGGATGAGGGTTTTCGCGTCGGCACCGGCCTGTCGGCACAGGAAGACTGGCTGATCATTTCGACCGGCGACAACGAGACCAGCGAAGTCCGCTTGGTGCCCGCCAGCGATCCCACGGCGGAGCAGGTGCTGGTCAAGCCGCGGCAGAAGGGCGTCGAATACGATGTCGATGTGCGCGACGGGATGGTGTGGGTCCATACCAATGACGATCACGTCAATTTCCGGCTGGCGACCGCCAAGCTCGAGACGCCGGGCGACTGGACCACGCTGATTTCCGGATCGGACGAGTTTTACCTGACCGGTTTCGAACTGTTCAAGGACTTCTATGTCACCGAAGGGCGACTGCGCGGGCTCGACCAGATCCAGCTGCGGTCCTACAAGAATGCCAATCTGGTCAAGCCGATCGCCTTTGCCGAGGCCAGCTTCAGCGCAGGGCTGAGCAACAATCCCGAATACGATCAGGACACCCTGCGGCTGGCCTACGAGAGCATGGTCACGCCCGATTCGGTCTATGACTACCACGTCGCCACGGGCGAGCTCGAGCTGCTCAAGCAGCAGGAAATCCCCAGCGGTTACGACCCCGCGCTCTACACCACCGAGCGCGTCGAAATCGCCGCGCGCGACGGCACGATGGTTCCGGTCAGCATCATCATGCGCAAGGACCGGCCGAAGACCGTTCCGCTGCACCTCTATGCCTACGGCGCCTATGGCTACGCGGTGCCGCCGGGCTTCTCGACCTCGCGGCTGAGCCTGGTCGATCGCGGCTATGCCTACGCCATCGCGCATATCCGCGGCGGCGACGACCTGGGCCGCAAGTGGTACCTGCAGGGCAAGCTCAACGAGCGCACCAACACGTTCAACGATTTCGTCGACGTGGCGAAGGGACTGGTCGCCAAGGGCTATACCGAGAAAGGCCGGATCAGCATTTCGGGCGGTTCGGCGGGCGGCGAGCTGATGGGCGCGGTGGTCAACACCGATCCCGAGCTGTGGGGCGCGGTGGTGGCGCATGTGCCCTTCGTCGATGTGCTGTCGACCATGCTCGACGGAGAGTTGCCGCTGACGCCGGGCGAATGGCCCGAATGGGGTAACCCGATCCTGAGCAAGCAGGCCTTCGCCTACATCCTCAGCTACAGCCCCTATGACCAGGTGACCGCGCAGGATTACCCGCCGATGCTGGTGACCGCCGGCCTCAACGACCCGCGCGTTACCTATTGGGAACCCGCCAAATGGGTGGCCAAGCTCCGCGAGGTAAAGACCGGCGACAGCGAGCTGCTGCTCAAGACCAATATGGGCGCGGGCCACGGCGGCAAGTCGGGCCGTTTCCAGTCGATCTACGAAACCGCCGAAGAGGTCGCCTTCATCCTGTGGCAGATGGGCGAGGCCGAGTGATACCCAGCTTCACCCGCAGCTTCACCGCGGAGGCGCGCCACATCGACGAGATGGGGCACGTCAACAATGCGGTGTGGGTGCAGTGGATACAGGACATGGCGACCGCGCATTGGGACGCCGCGGCGCGGCCCGAGGACCGCGAGAAATTTGTCTGGCTCGTGGTCCGCCACGAGATCGACTACCGCGGCAATATCGACCTGGGGCAGAGCGTCGAAGGCACGACCTGGATCGAAGGCGGGGCACGCGGCGCCAAGTCGCTGCGCCGCGTCGATTTTCGCGATTCTGCGGGCCGGGTGATCGTCAGTGCGGCGACCACCTGGGCCATGCTCGATCGCACTTCGGGGCGCCCCGCGCGGGTGCGCCCCGAAGTGATCGCGCCGTTCCTCTGACCTAGCGGAGCAGTTCCGCCGCCGGACGATAGTCGTAGCCGAGTTCGGTGGCGACCGCTTCATAGGTCACTTCGCCGCGGTGGACGTTGAGCCCTTCGGCGAGATGCGGATCGGCGGCGAGCGCATCCTTCCAGCCCATCCGCGCGATGCGCAGCGCATGCGGCAACGTCACATTGTTGAGCGCATAGGTGCTCGTGCGCGCCACCGCGCCGGGCATGTTGGCAACGCAATAATGGACGACATCGTCGATGACATAGGTCGGTTCGGCATGCGTGGTCGCGCGGCTGGTTTCGAAACAGCCGCCCTGGTCGATCGCGACATCGACCAGCACCGCACCCTTGTGCATGTCCTTGAGCATCTCGCGCGTTACCAGCTTGGGTGATGCGGCCCCGGGGATCAGAACGGCGCCGATTACCAGATCGGCATTGGTCACTGCGTCGTAGAGATTGGCGGCGTTGGAGAAGCGCGTGCTGGCGCGCGCCTCGAAATGCGTGCCCACCTTTTCGAGCACTTCGGGATCGCGATCGAGAATGGTCACGTCGGCCCCGAGGCCGACCGCCATCTGCGCGGCATTGAAGCCGACCACGCCGCCGCCGATCACCACGACCTTGCCGGGCATCACGCCCGGGACACCGCCAAGCAGCACACCGCGTCCGCCATGCGCCTTCTCGAGCGCGGTGGCGCCCGCCTGCACGCTCATCCGGCCGGCCACCTGGCTCATCGGCTTGAGCAGCGGCAGCTGGCCGCGCGGACCGGTCACCGTCTCATAGGCGATCGCGGTGACGCCGCTGTCGAGCAGTTCCTTCGTCTGGTCCGCGTCGGGTGCCAGGTGCAGGTAAGTGTAGAGGATCTGGCCCTCGCGCAGCTTCTTGCGCTCGACCGACTGCGGTTCCTTGACCTTCACCACCATTTCGCATTCGGCGAAGATCGGATCGGGACCGTCGACGATTTTCGCCCCGGCAGCGACATATTGGTCGTCATTGGCGTCGATGCCGGCACCCGCCTGGGTCTCGATCCACACCTCGTGGCCCTGCATGACGAGCTCTTTCGCGCTCTCGGGCGTCAGGCCGACGCGGTATTCGTGGTTCTTGATTTCCTTGGGGCTGCCGATGCGCATTGGGGGGACTCCTTGATTGCGCGCGTCCGTTACAACTGCAACCAAGCGGCGGCAAGCCTGTCACCCTACTCGCAGGAGGTGACCGGTCTAGTCGGGCACAGTGCCCGCAGCCGTCGACCAGGCGGCGGTCACGGTATTCCCTGCTCCCGATGTGGTAGTGTCGATATAGCGGGCGTCCGCGCCGAGCGCCTGCGTCACCGCCGCGAGCGCACTTTCGCTGCCGCTCAAGGTGATCCGCAGACCGGTGCGCCGCGCAGCCCAGCCGATTAGCGCGACCCGCGACGTATTCGCGTCATCGAGACCCTCTTCGCTCACGGTAACCTCGGGCAAGGCGACAAGGGGCGGGCGCAAATCGACCGTCCAGCCCGGCGTCGTGCGCTCGAGCCGCTGCTCCAGCTGGCGGTAGCCCGAGAGGGTGAGGCCTGCGAGCGGTTGTGCGGTCGCCTGAACCGTCTGGTTCTCGCGGTCGAGCATCACATCCTTGCGCGCGACTCCGGCGATCAGAGCGACGCTTTGCCCCAGTGTCGCGATCTGGCGCTCGCTCGCCTCGGCCGCCTCGCGCACGCGCGCCTGCGCCAATGCGGCCTGCTCGGCGGCGCCCGGATCGGTACCGACCTGGAACTGGTCGATCGTCACCACCACCGGCCGTCCCAGCCGCTGGGACAGCCGTTCGGCCACCTCGCTGTCGGCGCCGGGATTGAACTCGGGAGTAAAGACGCTGGCAGCGATGGTTACGGGTTCGGCCGCCCAATTGACGATCGGCTGTTCGACCCGCGCGCGTCCGGTGAAGGCCTCGGCGACCTCCTGGTTGACGATCCGCTGGCCGTTCGCCTCCCAGGCAATCGTCCGCAGCGAGAAGCCGAGCGGCACCGCCAGCGAGACGAACACCGCCACCATCACCATCGACTGCAACCGGGTCTGGCGGTGCGTCATGTCCGACTGGAAGCCGTAGAGCCGCGCCATCAGCGCAGCGGTCAGTCCGATCGTCACGAGGTTGGTGATGAACAGGCCCAGCGCGCCGCCGAAGACCGTCCAATTGAAGGTGGCGAGGCCGAAGCCCACCACCGCCAGCGGCGGCATCAGGGCGGTGGCGATCGCTACGCCCACGATCGTGCCTTCACGGCCGCGGATCACCGCATAGGATCCGGCCAGCGCCGAAAACAGCGCGACCAGCAAGTCGAACAGATTGGGCCGCGTGCGCGCGGCGATTTCCTCGGTCACCGTCTGCAGCGGCGAGAAATAGACGATCAGCGCACAGAACAGGATTGCGAACACCGACCCCGCCACCAGCGCCTTGCCGCAGCGCCGCAGCCAATCGGCATCGCCCGTGGCGAGCGAGAAGCCGGTGCCGAGGATCGGGTTCATCAGCGGCGAGAGCAGCATGGCGCCGATAACCACCGCAGGCGACGACAGCAGCAGGCCGAGGATCGCGATGCCCGCGCTCATCGCGGTCATGAAGATATAGCGGCTGGTGAGCAGCGATTCGCCGCGCACGCGTTCGATCGTGGCGACATGGTCGAGATCGGCGATTACCCCGTCGCGCCACCACATGCGCACTTCGACCAGCGCGCGCAGTATCGTCAACCGGCTGATCGGCCGGCGGCTGGCGAACGCTCCGGTGCGGGCCTTGTCGGTCTCGGCTGCGCTTGCGGTGTCGTCGGTCGGGCTGGTCATCGGCGCGCTATCTAGCTCGCCCATCCCCGCGAGTCGCGTGGATTCTGCACCTCGTGGTTCGTCCGTATGGCGGTCAGAGCGGGTTGCCGTCCTGATCGCGGAAAATCTCGCGCCGCCCGACATGGTTGGCGGGCCCCACCAGCCCTTCGCTCTCCATGCGTTCGATCCACTTGGCGGCAGTGTTGTAGCCCACGCCCATCTGGCGCTGCAGCCACGAACCCGATGCCTTTTGGTTCTCGATCACGATCTGGCAGGCCTGGCGATACTTGCGCTCTTCGGGATTGTCCGACGCGGTAAATTCGTCCTCGAAGTTGAAGCCGCCATCCTCCGGCTCCTCGGTCACGGCATCGACGTAATCGGGCTTGCCCTGCGCGCGCCAGTGGGTCGCGACGCGTTCGACTTCCTCGTCGCTGACGAAGGGACCATGAACGCGGATCATCGCGCCGGTGTTGGGCTTGTAGAGCATGTCGCCTTTGCCCAGCAGCTGCTCGGCACCCTGCTCACCCAGGATCGTGCGGCTGTCGATGCGGCTGGTCACCTTGAAGCTGATGCGCGTCGGCAGGTTCGCCTTGATGACGCCGGTGATGACATCGACCGACGGGCGCTGCGTCGCCATGATCAGATGGATGCCGGCGGCGCGGCTCTTCTGCGACAGCCGCTGGATCAGCACTTCGATTTCCTTGCCCACGGTGACCATCAGATCGGCCAGTTCGTCGACGATCAGCACGATCAGCGGCAGCGGTTCGTAATCGAGCTGCTCTTCCTCGTAGAGCTCCTCGCCGGTTTCGGGGTCGAAGCCGGTCTGTACGCGCCGGCCGAGCGGCTTGCCCTTCTCGATCGCCTTGCCGACCTTTTCGTTGAAACCGGCGATATTGCGCGAATTGACCGACGACATCATCCGGTAGCGCCGCTCCATCTCCTCGACCGCCCATTTGAGTGCGCGCACCGATTTGTGCGGCTCGGTCACCACCGGGCTGAGCAGGTGGGGGATGTCGTCATAGCTCTTCAGCTCGAGCACTTTGGGGTCGATCAGGATCAACCGGCATTCGTCGGGCGTGAAGCGATAGAGCAGCGACAGCAGGATCGCGTTCAATCCGACCGACTTGCCCGAACCGGTGGTGCCCGCGACCAGCAGATGCGGCATCGCGGCCAGATCGGCGACGATCGGTTCGCCTGCGATATCCTTGCCGAGGATCATCGGCAGACTGCCCTGGTGGTCGACGAAGGCTGCCGAATTGGCGAGCTGCTTGTAGCTGACCATCTGGCGGTCGGCATTGGGCAATTCGATGCCGATGACCGTCTTGCCGGGGATCGGCGACACGCGCGCGCTGATCGCCGACATGTTGCGCGCGATATCCTCGGCCAGCCCGACCACGCGGCTGGCCTTGATGCCCGGCGCGGGTTCGAGCTCGTACATGGTGACCACCGGCCCCGCGCGCACCGCGGTGATCTCGCCCTTGACGTTGAAATCGTCGAGCACGTTTTCGAGCAGCCGCGCATTGCGTTCGAGCGCCATCTTGTCGAGCTTGGGCGCGGTATGATCGGGGGCGTCGTCGAGCAGGTCGTGGCTCGGCAGCTGGTAATTGGCGAACATGTCGCGCTGCTTGGCCTTGGCCGGCCTTGGCTGAACCGGGGTCGGCGCAGGATCGGCGATTTCGGGTGCGCGCCGCGGCTCGTTCATCGGCACCGGCTCAGCCTCGTCATCCTCGGACGATTTGGCCGCGCGCTTCTGCTTCTTCGGCGCGAGCGGCAGGTCGAGCTCGGGCAGCTGCGCCTTGCGTTTCACGAAGTCGGGCAGGGTGAGGAATTGCGCCCAGTCGATCGCGAAGACGCGGGTGACCAGCGCGATGCCGCCGCCCAGCGCGATCAGGGCGAGGACCAGCACGATCCAGCCGGAGAATGCGCCGCCGAAGCGCTCCGCCACCGCCTCGATCCCCAGCCCGCCGAGCTGGCCGAACAACCCGCCGACACCTGCCGGCAGGCTGCCGGTGGCGGGATCGAAAACCAGTGCCAGCACCGTGTCGAGCAGCGCGATCGCGGCGAGCAGCATGGCGACAGGGCGCCACCAGCGGCCGGGCGTTTCCTCCTCGTCCTCGCGCTCGACCCCGGTCCACAGCCGCCGCGCGGAGATATAGAACAGCGGCAGCAGCAGCACTGCGGGCAGGCCGAGGAAATTGAGCGCGCGTTCGCTCGCCCAGGCCCCGCTGGCGCCCATCCAGTTGCGGATGTCCGCCCCGCTGGCCGCGGTCGAGGGGCTGGGATCGGTCTGGGTGTAACTCGCCAGCGCCAGCGTCAGGAAAACGAGCAGCGCGAACAGCACTCCGGCGCCCGCCATATGCGTGGCACGGCGGAAGGAGCGGCGAAACGCCGCGCGCCAATCGGGTGCTGCGCCTGCGCGCGAAGCCATGTGGGGTCCCCTGATCCGTTGAGAGCGCGCAGTATGAATCCTCGGGGACTCCGCCGTCAAGCGGCCTTCGTCGAACCGAGTCCGTCGATCGCGCCCCAGCGTGGCCAGTCGAGTTCGCGCGCGCGCTCGTGGGTCATGCCGCCGAGCGCGATGACGGGGACGGGAGATCTGTCTGCCAATGCGTGAAACCCGGCAATGCCCAGCGTGGCGGCGCCGGGGTGCGAGGCGGTCGGGAAGACCGGCGAGAGGAAGATGCCGTCGGCCTGCGCCGCCACGGCGGCCTGCATTTCCCGCTCGTCATGCGCGTTGGCGAGCCGCAGACCTTTGCCGAGCCTGTCGGGCGTGCCGTAGTGCCCATCGGCGCCCCACTCCTGCGTATCCGCGAGCACGACCACATGCCCGTATGCCCGCGCCACGGCGGCGAGGGTGTCGAAGCGCGCGCGCCGTGCGACGGGGCCCAGGTGGTAGTGGCGAAAGACGAAGCCGGAACCTTGCGGGAGCGCTGCGAGCACGTCTTCCAGCCGCGCGTCGTTGCGGGCATCGCTTAGCAACCAGATCAGCGGGAGGGACTGTTTATCGCGCATATTGTCGCTATAGCGCGGCGCGATGGAAAAGGCAGAGACCCCGCTTCAACACGTCCAGGCCACTATCGCGCAGGCCTGCCAGATCGCCCGCCGCGAGCCGGGCGAGGTGACGCTGATTGCCGTCAGCAAGATGCATCCGGCCGCAGCGATCGAACCGCTGCTGCGTGAAGGCCAGCGTCATTTTGGCGAGAACCGCGTGCAGGAAGCGCAGGGCAAGTGGCCCGCGCTGCGCGAGGCGCATCCCGCGGTCCAGTTGCACCTCATCGGCCAGTTGCAGTCGAACAAGGCCGACGATGCCGTCGCGCTGTTCGACGTCATCCACTCGCTCGACCGGCCCAGTCTCGTCAAGGCGCTGGGCAAGGCGATGGACAAGGCGGACAAGCGCGTGCCCTGCTTCGTGCAGGTCGATCTGGGCGAAGAACAGCAAAAGGGCGGCTGCCCGGTGGCCGAGTTGCCCGCACTGCTCGATCAGGCGCGCTCGGCCGATATCCCGATCGCGGGGCTGATGTGCCTGCCGCCCGCCGATATCGAGCCCGCGCCGTTCTTCGCCTTCCTCGACAAGCTCGCGCGCGACCACGGCCTTGAAGGCCGCAGCATGGGCATGAGCGGAGACTACGAGACCGCGATCAAGCTGGGCGCGACGCATGTGCGTGTGGGCACCGCGCTGTTCGGCGCGCGTCCCCCGCAGGACTGACGGGCCAGCCGGGTACGGCCTGCCCCATCACGCGTTCTCGAGGCGGTCCTGCGTGGCATCGCTGGCGGCTTCCATCAGCCGCGCTTCGATACGGTTCATCCGCTCGCCCGGTTCAAGCTTTCCGCCCGTGAGGTCGGTCACGTAGAAGGTGTCCGCCGCGCGTTCGCCATAATTGGTGATATGCGCCGAATGCACCACCAGCCGGCTTTCGAATAACGCGCGCGCCAGGCGGTTGAGCAGCGCCGAGCGGTCGCGCGCATTGACTTCGATGACGGTGAACTTGTTCGACGCCTTGTTGTCGAACAGGACGCGCGGGGCGACGTCGAAGGCGCGCGCGCGGCTGTGCGGCAGCGGTCGCTGCGCGAGACGCGGGGCAAGATCGACCCGGTGCGCCAGCGCATCGGCAATGCTTTTCTTCAGGCGGTCGAGCTGGCCCGCTTCGGCGAAGGGTTCGCCATGCGGGTCCTGGACGAGGAAATTGTCCAGCGCCCAGCCCATGCGCGTGGTGTGGATGCGCGCATCGATGATGTTTCCGCCAGCGAGGTGGATGCCGCCCGCAATGCGATAGAACAGACCCGGATGGTCGGCGGCGATCACCGTGACCAGCGTGGCCCCGCGCGCCTCGTAATATTCGCAATGGATCGACAGTTCGTGCTCCGCCGCGCGCGCCGCGGCATAATGCACCAGGTTGAGCGCGATGATATCGGTCGGCTCGGCGATCCAATAGGCATCGCCCACGGTCTCGGCGAGATCCTCGACCAGCCCGGACCGTTCACCCAGCAAATCGACCACTTCGGCCTGTTTGTGCGCGACTTTCTGGTCGCGGCCATGACGCATATGCCCCAGCCGCAGGCGTTCGCTGGAGACGTCGTAAAGCTCGCCCAGCAATTGCCCCTTCCAGCTGTTCCACGTGCCGGGACCGACCGCGCGGATATCGACCGCGGTGAGGATGGCGAGATGGCGCAGCCGCTCGTGGCTCTGCACATGCCCGACGAAATCCTCGATCGTCTTGGGATCGGTCAGGTCGCGTTTTTGCGCGGTGTGGCTCATCAGCAAATGGTTGCGCACCAGCCACGCGACCATCTCGGTTTCGCTTTCGGTCAGGCCGAAGCGCGGGCACAGGTCCTCGGCTACTTCGGCGCCGAGCACCGAATGGTCGCCCCCGCGGCCCTTGGCGATATCGTGCAGCAGTGCGGCGACATAGGCGGTGCGGCGCGATCCCACCTTGTGGATCAGCCGCGTCGCGCGCGGATGGTCGCCCGCCAGTTCGCCCTTCTCGATCTGGTTGAGCAGGCCGATCGCGCGGATGGTGTGCTCGTCCACCGTATAATGGTGGTACATGTCGAACTGCATCTGTGCGTTGACCTTGCCGAAATCGGGCACGAATTTCCCGAAGACGTTGGCCTCGTTCATCCAGCGCAAGACCATTTCGGGATCGTTACGGCCGCACAGCAGGTCGAGGAACAGCGCATTGGCGCGGGCATCCTCGCGAATCTTGTGGTCGATCAGCCCGCTGTCGCGATTGGCCTGGCGCATGGTTTCGGGGTGGATTTCGAGCTCTTCGGCCTCGGCCAGCTGGAAAATTTCGATCAGCCGCACCGGATCCTGTTTGAACCATTCGTCCGTCGGGGCAGCGATCTTTCCGCCATAGACCCGGTATCCCTTGAGGATACGCGCCTTCTGCTTCCACCCGGCGAAGAACCCGCGCCGCGCGGTTTTGGCCTCGAACTGCTCGTCGATATGCGCGAGGAAAATGCCGGTCAGCGAGCCGACCCGCTTGGCCTGCAGGAAATAGAATTGCATGAAACGTTCGACCGAGCTCTTGCCCGGCCGTTCGGCGAAATTCATCCGTTCGGCAATGCGGCGCTGGAGGTCGAAGGTCAGCCGGTCCTCGGCGCGCCCGGTCAGCACATGCATGTGGCTGCGCACTGCGAGCAGGAAGTTTTCCGCGCGGCGGAAGCTGCGGTATTCGGCCGGGGTAAACAGGCCGACATCGACCAGTTCGGCGGCGGCGCGGACGCGGTGGATGAACTTGCCGATCCAGTAGAGCGTATGCAGGTCGCGCAGGCCCCCCTTGCCGTCCTTCACATTGGGTTCGACGACATAGCGGCTGTCGCCCATGCGCTTGTGGCGCGCATTGCGCTCGGCCAGTTTCTCGGTGACGAAGGCGCGTTCGTTGCCGCGCACGACTTCGGTCGTGAAGCGGCGCGAGCCCTCGTCGTAAAGCTCCTGGTCGCCCCAGACATAGCGCCCTTCGAGCAATGCGGTGCGGATGGTCAGGTCGTTCTTCGACAGACGCATCGCCTCGTCGAGCGTGCGCGTCGAATGGCCGACCTTCAGCCCGAGATCCCACATCAGGTAGAGCATCGCCTCGACCACCTGCTCGCACCAGGCGGTTTTCTTGCCGCCAACGAGGAAAGCGATGTCGACATCCGAATGCGGCGACATCTCCGCGCGGCCATAGCCGCCCACCGCCATCACCGCGAGCCGTTCGGCCTGCGAGCGATTGGCGCTGGAATAGAGATGGGTCGTCGCGTGATCGTGGATCACCCGGATCAGCTGGTCGATCAGGAAGGCGAAGCCGCCCGCATTCTCATGCCCCGCCGAAGGCTTTTCCTCGAGCCGCCGCTCAAGCTCGGCGCGGCCCTGGTCGAGGGCGGCCTTGAGCAGCGCCACCACATGCGGGCGGGCCTTGTCGCCGTGCTCCCCGACCAGCGCCTCGATCCCGGAGGCGAGCTGCCGCCGGTCGATGATGGCACGCTGGCGGGGGACACGGGTCACGCTCAAGCGGCCAGGTGCTCCTTGGCGTAGGTCGCCTTGACGGTGCGCTTGTCGACCTTCTGCGTGCCGAGGCGGGGAAGCTGTTCCTCGCTCTGCCACATGACCGAGGGGACCTTGAAGGCGGCGATATGTTCGCGCAGGAACTCCTGCAGTTCCTCGACCGACAGGCTCTGCCCCGGATGCGGGTAATAGACCGCCGCCGGAATTTCGCCGAAGCGTTCGTCGGGCAGGCCGAAGACCGAGCATTCGGCAACCTTGGGATGCGCGTAGATCGCTTCTTCGACCTCGATGCAGCTGATGTTCTCGCCGCCGCGGATGATGATGTCCTTCTTGCGGTCGACGATGAACAGGTAATTGTCCTCGTCGAGATAGCCGAGATCGCCGGTGCGGAAATAGGCATCGTCCGAATAGGCCGCCTTGGTCGCGTCCTCGTTCTTCCAATAGCCGAGGAAGTTGCACACCGAGCGGATCGAAACCTCGCCGATCTTGCCCTGCTCAAGCGGCTTGCCGTCATCGTCGAGAATGGCCATGTCGACCAGCGGCCGCGAGGGCATGCCGGTGCTGTTGGGCTTGGCGAGATAGTTCTCGTTCAAATTGCCCGCGCCGACACCATTGGTTTCGGTCAGGCCATAGCCCAGCGCGGGGAAGCCGTCCTTGAACGCATCCTTGATCTTCTTGACGTGTTCGATCGGGCGGGCCGCGCCGCCACCGGCAAAGGTCTTGCACTGCGACAGATCGTATTTCTCGCGCTCGGGATGGACCGCGATCTCATAGCTCATCAGCGGAACGCCGACGAAATAGGTGATCTGTTCCTTCTCGAGCAGTTCGAGCGCATTGGTCGCATCCCACTTGGGCATCAGCACCAGCTTGCGCCCCATGGCGAAGCTTTGCAGCATGAGCGGCACCTCGCCGGTCACATGGAACAGCGGCACCGCCACCAGCGCGCTCGGCTGGACGGTCGGCGCGGCGTCGTTCTCGGTCAGCAGCTGGAGCATCATCGCCGTCTGGCAGACGTAGTTCATCGTGCCCGACACGACGCCGAGATGATCCGAGTAGGCGCCCTTGGGGTGGCCAGTCGATCCGGAGGTATAGAGGATGGTGGCAAGATCGTCGGGACCGAGCTGGCCGAGCATGGCTATCGCGGTATTCCCAGCCGCCCAGATGGGGGCGAGTCCTTCGGACGGAACGCCGTGGCCGAACACGACGACCTTGGCACCGTGTTTGACCCCATCGAGCCGCTCGGCGCGCTGTGCATCGGCGAGCACCAGCTTGCACTCGCACAAATCGATTCCGTAGGCCAGTTCCTCGCCGGTCCACCAGCCGTTGAGCAGCGTGGCGCAGCCGCCCGCCATCAGGATGCCCATATAGGCGATGATCCAGTTGGCCGAATTGCGCGCGGCAATGCCGACCCGGTCGCCCTTGGCGATCCCGTGCTCGGTCGCGAGGCTGTGCGCGACATGCGAGGCCGCGCCCCACACTTCGCCGAAGGTCAGCCGCATTTCGCCATCGACGATGAACAGCTCGTCCTTCTTCTCGTTGCAGAAATGCGCGAAATAATGCGCCACGCTGGGCGGCGCATTCTTGAACGCGGGCATGGTGACGCCGCGGCGGGTGACTTCGGTCAGCTCGAACATCTGGCCGGGTTCGGTCACTGCCCTGGTGATCCGGTCGATATCCTTGTCGAGTTGTGTCGGCATGGGTTGTTTCGTGTCCTCTCCAAATCGGCACGCGGCCTCGTGCTCGAGGCTCGCGCATGAACTGCGGCTCGACGCAGGCTTTCCCCAAATCCCCTGCTATGCCAAAAGCCGCCCCCGATGGGTCGCCGGACGCGGCCTTGGGCACACCTCTAAGGGGATAACCACTTGCTGTCACTACTGGCTGCATCGGGCGCGGCAGAGCCGATCTACTGGGAGAATCTGGGGCTACGGCCCTATCTCTTCGAGATCGGCGGATTCCAGCTGCGCTTCTACTCGCTCGCCTACCTGCTGGGCATCCTGCTGGGCTATTGGCACCTGTCGAAGATGATCAAGGCCCCCGGCGCGCCGATGGCGCAGCGCCATGCGGACGATCTGTTCTTCTATTGCACACTCGGGGTCATCCTCGGCGGGCGACTCGGCTATGCGGCCTTCTACAAGCCCGAGCTGTTCGCCAGCGCCGATGTGTTCAAGCTGTGGGAAGGCGGGATGAGCTTCCACGGCGGGGTCATCGGCGTATTGATCGCGATCACCTGGGTCGCCTGGCGCGGCGGTCTCAACTGGCTGCGCATCACCGATTACATCGCGGTCAATGTCCCGCTCGCCTATATGCTCGGGCGGCTGGCGAATTTCGTCAATGGCGAGCTTTACGGACGCCCGGTCGAAGGCGGCTTCCCGCTGGCGATGATCTTCCCGACCGATCCGGACCAGCTGCCGCGCCATCCCAGCCAGCTCTACCAGGCCGGGTTCGAAGGCCTGCTGCTCGGGTTGCTGCTGCTGGCCATGTTCTGGAAGACGCCAGCGCGCTATCGCCCGGGCTTTCTCGTCGGCATCTTCACCATCGGCATGGGGCTGGGCCGGTTCCTGATGGAGTTTTTCCGCGAACCCGATGCGCATCTGGCGCATGTAGTGGTCGAAACCGGCCTGTCGCGCGGCCAATGGCTGAGTCTGCCGATGATCGGCGTCGGGCTGGCAGTGCTCGTTTATGCATTGCTGCGCCCCGCAATCGGTAGCGCCAAGGCATCCGCACCGCAGCAGGCATGAGCGAAGCCGGCGCGCCCGAGCCCGCGCTGGCGGCGGTCTTCCGCCGCCTGATCGCCCAGCACGGGCCAATGCCCGTGGCGCGCTATATGGGCGAGAGCAATGCGCGCTATTACACCAGCCGCGACCCGCTCGGCGCGGCGGGCGATTTCACCACCGCGCCCGAGATCAGCCAGATGTTCGGCGAAATGGCGGGGCTGTGGCTGGCGGATATCTGGGCGCGGGCGGGACGTCCGGCGGATGCGATCTATGTCGAGCTCGGCCCGGGACGCGGGACGCTGGCGAAGGATGCGCTGCGCGCAATGGCCAGCCAGGGACTGCGCCCCGACGTGCACCTCGTCGAAGGGTCCGAAGCGCTGCGCGCGGTGCAGGGTACCGCGCTCGCCGGCGCGCAGTTCCACGATTCGCTCGACAGCCTGCCCGACGATCGCCCGATCCTGCTGCTCGCCAATGAATTTCTCGACGCGCTGCCGGTCCGCCAGCTGGTGATGACCGCACAGGGGTGGCGCGAGCGCATGGTGGGACTGGAGGAGGATCGCTTCGCTTTCGTCGCCGGGCCCAGCCCGATGGACGAGGTCGTGCCCGAAGCGCAGCGCGCCGCGGCTGCCGAAACCGTGATCGAAACCTGCCCCGCCGCCGCCGCGCTGGTCCAATCGCTCGCGCAGCGGCTCGATGTGCAGGGCGGCGCGGCGCTGTTCATCGATTATGGCCATGTGGCCCCGCGCCGTGGCTCGACGCTGCAGGCGGTACTGGCGCATGAGAAGGTCGATGTGTTCGCCGCGCCCGGCGAGATGGATATCACCGCGCATGTCGATTTCGCGACGCTCGACACGATCGCGCGGCGCGAAGGCGTGGCGAGCTCGCTAACCACGCAGGGCGCCTGGCTCTCCGCGATGGGAATCGGCCTGCGCGCGCAGGGATTGGCGACCGCCGCGCCCGAGCGTTCGCAAGAGATCCAGGCCGCGCACGATCGGCTGGTTCAGCCGCAGGCCATGGGCGAATTGTTCAAATGCATGGCCCTGTCCGCCCGCGACTGGCCGCGCGGGGCGGGCTTTCCCGAAGGCCAGCGGAGGACGCCCCCGTCATGAAACACCTGCTTGCTGTTGCCGCGCTTGTGCTGGCCGCCACGCCGCTGGCCGCCGCCGAACCGATCGAAGGCCGCTGGGTGACCGCGGAAAAGGACGCCATCGTGCAGATAAGCGATTGCGGACGCAGTATCTGCGGGCGGATCGCCAAATTCCTCGTCACCCCGCCGCAGGGCGCCGACCAGCGCGACGTCAACAACCGCGATGCCGCCAAGCGCAGCCGCAAGCTGCTCGGCATGGCGATCCTCACCGGCTTCACCGAAGACGAGGATTCGTGGCGCGGCGAGATCTACGATCCGAACAACGGCAAGACCTATCGTTCGATAGTGCGCCGCCGCGGTCCCGACCGGCTCGAGGTCAAGGGCTGCATCGGCCCCTTCTGCCAGACGCAGGTCTGGCAGCGCGCACGCTAGCCTTACCCGCCGATCCGTTCGGCGAGGCGGCGCGCGGCCTCCCCGAACGACAGCTTGTCTTCGTCGCGATCGACCGAATAATTGGCTTCGCGCATCGCTTCCACGTTGATCGCACCAACCAGTGGTTCCAGCGCGGCGACAAGTGCGTCGTCGGCCCCGGTTGCGGGGGCGAGGAGGATGATCGCGTCGTAATTGGGGAAGGCATCTTCCGGGTCGTCGAGGATCACGAGGTCATCCGCCGCGATCCGCCCGTCGGAGGTGTAGGCACCGATCACGTCGGCCTCGCCCGAGGTGAGCGCATTGTACATGAAGGTGGGCGAGAAATTGCGCCGTGCGGCGAAGCGCAGGCCATAGGCCTCGCGCACCGCGATCCATTCGGGCCGTTCGAAGAATTCGGGATCGCCGCCGATGGTCATGCCCTGCGCGCGTCCCGCAAGATCGCCGATACTGGCAAAGCCGCCCGCCTCGGCCGCTGCGCGCGGCATGGCGAGGCCGTAGGCGTTTTCGAAACCCAGGCGGCCCAGCACATGCGTACCGCTGGTGCGGGTTTCCCACGCGGCAATCTCGGCAAGCATGGTTTCGCGGTCGGGATTGTCGCTGCGTTCCATCTGGTTGGTCCAGATGGTGCCGGTGTAATCGACCAGCACGTCGATCGCGCCGGTCGATACCGCCTGGTGCGCAACCGCCGAACCCAGGCCGTCACGGTATTCGACCGAGAAGCCCTCCGCCTGGAGCCGTTGCCCGATCAGGCGGGCGAGGATGTATTGCTCGGAAAAGCCCTTGGCCCCGATGACGATGCGGTCGCCCCCCCGGTCGCCGAACTGGACGGTAAGCGCGCCAAGAATGCCCAGCAGGACCGCCGCCAGCCCGCCGAACGTAAGCATCCGGCGGCGTGCGGCGAGCCCTTTCTCGATCAGGCCCAGCAGCGCATCGGCGACCAGCGCCAGCCCGGCGCTGGCAATGCACCCCGCCAGCACCAGCACCCAGTTCTGCGTCTGCAGTCCGGCGAAGATCGGATCGCCCAGGCTCGGCTGTCCGATGGTGGTGGCGAGTGTGGCGGCACCGATGGTCCACACCGATGCGGTACGGATGCCGGCCATGATGTAAGGCGCGGTGAGCGGCGCTTCGACCAGCCGCAGGCGCTGCCAGAAATTCATGCCGACGCCGTGCGCGGCCTCGATCACGCCCGGGTCGAGATTGACCTGCGCGGTCACCGCATTGCGCAGGATCGGCAGCAGCGCATACAGCGCCAGCGCCAGCAATGCAGGCAGGAAGCCCAGCGTGGGCAGGCCTTCGCCGAACACGGCGCGCAGCGACAGCAATATGGGGAAGAACAGCGCGAGCAGCGCCAGCGCGGGGATCGTCTGCACCAGGCTGGCAAAGCCCAGCGTGGCGCGCGCCACGCCCGGCGAGCGGCTGGCCCAGATCGCCAGCGGCAGGGCCACGGCGATTCCCAGCCCAATCGCGGCAGCGGAAAGCAGCACATGCGCGGCAAGCTTGTCGCCCAGCCCGAGCAGTGTGGTCCAGATTTCGCTCATCTTGCCAGCTCCGCCAGCCGGTCGGCCTGCGCGCGCGGGACTGCGACAAGGCCCTGGGCGATCTCGCCGCCGGCCCCGGCGAGCAGCGAATGCGGGGTTTCATCGGCCACGACCGTCCCCGCATCCATCACCAGCACGCGGTCCGCGAGCAGCAGGGCTTCGGCCATGTCATGCGTCACCATCACGGTGGTCAGGCCGAATTCGGCATGCAGCGCGCGGACCCGGTCGCCCAGCGCGTCGCGCGTAATCGGGTCGAGCGCGCCGAAGGGTTCGTCCATCAGCAGCAGCTGCGGCTCGTTCGCCAGCGCGCGCGCCACGCCGACCCGCTGGCGTTGCCCGCCCGACAATTCGTCGGGCAGCCGGGCGGCCATGTCGGGCTCGAGATCGACCAGTTCGAGCAATTCGCCGATCCGCTCTGCGGAAAGCCGCTCCCCGACGAGGCGCGGGCCGATCGCAACATTTTCGCCCACGGTCATATGCGGGAACAGCCCGACCGACTGGAAGACATAGCCGATCTTGTGGCGCAGCGCGGCCAGCGGCAGGCTTTCGACATTGTCGTCTTCGAACCGCACCTGGCCCGATGTTGGCTCGACCAGCCGGTTGACGGTCTTGAGCAGCGTCGATTTGCCCGAGCCCGAGGCGCCGACCAGCGCGACGAATTCGCCCTGCGGGATCGTGAGCGAAACGCCGGCAACCGCTTCGGTCGCCTCGTAGCTCTTCCTGAGGTCGCGGAATTCGAGCAGCGGGACGGGCGTATCGGTCACGCGGGTGCGTCGTCCGCGTTTGCGTCTACGCCCGC